>NZ_JAMYMJ010000010.1:0-137190 GCF_040318435.1 Mesorhizobium sp. M1143
ATACCGACCGCGATCAGCACCGCCTGGCTCATGACAACACCGGCTTCACGCACCTTCTCGTAGCGCGCATCGAGGATGAGGTAAGGAAACGGCTCTTGAAGGGGGCGCCTGGCAAAGGCAGCGAGGCTCTCGTCCAGCCGCTTGTTGATGGCCGAGATCGACGAGGCCGAGAAGGCATGGCCGCACAGTTCTTCCGTGATCGCCTTCACCTTGCGGGTCGACACGCCCTGCACATACATCTCCGCCAGTGTCGCCACCAAGGCCCGCTCGGAACGCTGGTAGCGCTCGAACAGCTCGGTGGAGAAGCGCCCGGCCCGGTCCTGCGGAACCCGCAGCTCGAGCTTGCCGACCCGCGTCACAAGGGTACGGCCGTAATAGCCCGAGCGATAGCCAAGCCGTTCGGGCGTGCGCTCGCTCTTCGAGGCACCCAGCGCCTCGTCCATCTCGGCCTCAAGCACCTCCTGCATCACCGCACGGAGCACTTCGTGCAATCCATCCGGGTTCGAAAGCAAAATGTCTTTGACGGCAGCGCTGGCGGTCTTAACTTCAGTCTTGGTCATGGTGGCGTTCCTTCGCGGGAATCAGGTGACGTGAACAATCACCAGCCTGCCATGACCGCCCCCTCTCAGCGAATTTGCAGAACTCTCAGCACACTACCGGGAGGTCGACCGAAGGTCGGGTGGGGGTGCTTGGCGCCGACCCCCACCCCGATCCGCTTTGCGGATCGACCCTCCCCACAAGGGGGAGGGTAAAAAAGTCACTCCGCCACCACCAATTTATCCTGCGTCTTCGTCTCGAAATCGCTGGCGTCGTGGCGCTCGTGCAGTTGCATGGCGGGGTCGCCGAAGGCGCGGTTGACCATGCGGCCGCGTTGCACGGTCGGGCGGGCGTCGATCGCCTTGGCCCAGCGTTGTACGTGCTCGTAGTCCTGTACCGACAGGAACTCGGCGGAATCATTGTACATGCGGCCGAGCGCCAGGCCGCCATACCAGGGCCATACCGCCATGTCGGCGATCGAATAGAAGGCGCCGCCGAGATATTCGGTCTCTGCCAGCCGCCGGTCGAGCACGTCGAGCTGGCGCTTGGTCTCCATGGCGAAGCGGTCGATGGCGTATTCGAACTTTTCCGGCGCATAGGCGTAGAAATGGCCGAAGCCGCCGCCGAGATAGGGCGCCGAACCCATCTGCCAGAACAGCCACGACAAGGTTTCCGCGCGCGCCGGCTGTTCGGTCGGCAGGAACTCGCCGAACTTTTCCGCGAGATAAAGCAGGATCGAACCGGACTCGAAGACGCGGACAGGCGTCTTGCCGCTGCGGTCGAGCAGCGCCGGGATCTTGGAGTTGGGGTTGACCTCGACAAACCCCGAGCCGAACTGGTCGCCATCGTTGATGCGGATCAGCCAGGCGTCGTATTCGGCGCCCTTGTGGCCGAGCGCCAGAAGCTCCTCCAGCATGACAGTCACTTTGACCCCATTCGGCGTCGCCAGCGAATAGAGCTGCAGCGGATGCTTGCCGACCGGCAGCACCTTGTCAAGCGTCGGACCGGCAATAGGCCGGTTGATGCTGGCGAACGTGCCGCCATTGGCTTTCTTCCAGCTCCAGACTTTCGGCGGGGTGTATTCGGTCATGCGGGAAATTCCTTGGGTTTGGCGGGGCGAAAACGACTTGCGCGAGGGCGCGAGACTGATGGCGGAAAAGTCGGCGGAACCTAGATACGGGAACACATAGGTGCAATTCAGAAAGGTTCAACTTGTGTTGAACTATTATCGATGTCGGCGCCGCCCCTCATGGCCCTGCCGGGCACTTCTCCCCGTATAGTGACGGCGAGAAGGACGCTGTCGCCTACTGATTTCGCCAATTGCCAGCGTTGCCAAGAGCGCCGATGTTGCGGCCATCTCCCTTCTCCCCGTCGCTATACGGGGGAGAAGGTGCCGGCAGGCGGACGAGGAGCAGCGCCAGCCTCTGAAATGATTGCCTTGTTGCCTAAGCCCTTGCGCCCTGTGCAGCGCGGCATACCTATAGAGGATACTGCCCACGCATAATCTGCCAGGATGAAAGCATGCCCATCGATCCCGTTTCCCCGCTCTTGCGCTCCGTCGTTGGCGTGCGCGCCATGGTTCCCGACGATGCCTTCACGGCCAATGCCCTGGGCACGCGCCGGGAAGGCAGCGGCGTCGTCATCCGCGGCGACGGGCTGGTGCTCACCATAGGCTATCTCATCACCGAGGCCGAGGAAGTCTGGCTGACCGACCAGGACGGCCGCGTCGTGCCGGCGCATGCGCTGGCCTATGACCAGGAGACAGGCTTCGGCCTGGTGCAGGCGCTGGCGCCGCTCGGCCTGCCGGCGGTGGCGCTGGGTGACGCCTCGAAGGCCAAGATCGGCGACCCCGTGGTGTTTGCCGACGGCACCGGCCGCTCGGTCAAGGCACACATCGTCACCAAGCAGGAATTCGCCGGCTATTGGGAATATCTGCTCGACGAGGCGATCTTCATTGCCCCGGCGCATCCGTCCTGGGGCGGCGCGGCGCTCATCGGCCAGGATGGCAGCCTGCTCGGCATCGGTTCGCTGCTTTTGCAGATGAGCCGCAACGGCGAGGTCGCTGACATCAACATGGTCGTGCCGATCAACCTTCTGACCCCGATCCTCGACGATCTGCTGACGCGCGGCCAGGTGGCGAAGCCGCCACGTCCATGGCTCGGCGCCTTCTCGGCCGAGAGCAACGGTGCGGTCGTGGTGATGAGCGTCGCCGAAGGCGGCCCCGCCGCCAAGGCCGGCCTGCGCCAGGGCGACATCATCTCCGACGTGCGCGATGGCGAGGTCGACGGGCTCGCCGATTTCTACCGCAAGCTATGGCAGAATCCGGCGGGTTCGGAGATTCCTCTCAGGGTCGTGCGTGACGGTCGTGAGACTTGGCTGCGAGTGAAATCCGCCGACCGAAACAGCTTTTTGAAGAAACCGCATCTGCAGTGAAGCCAATCTCCCCCCAAGTGGGGGAGATGCCCGGCAGGGCAGAGGGGGGGCGCGAAGAATCGCGACCTCTCGATCTATTTTCTGACAAGAATCGCGGGATAAACGTGGCTGACACTGGCCGGTGCGTTGGCGGGACAGCGGCCCCCCTGCCGGCCATCTCCCCACGAGGGGGGAGATTGGCTGCCCCCTCAATCCCCGCATACCCTAAAAGGCGTCCCCGTGTCCCACTCCGCGAAGGGCACGACCTGGCCTTCGACAGACACGATACTGTTCACCTTGCTGTCATCATCCTGCGTCTGCATACTTTTGCCCTTGCCGGTCAGCACGTCGTAGTCGCAGCTGCTGTAGACGACAACGGACTGGTATTTGTAATGGTCATAGGCAACGCCGGCGACGACGAAGGCTTCGTTGCGCCAGGCGATGGTCAGCGTCATGTCGGTCCGCTCGCCGGGGCCGATCAGCCCCGGCAGATAGATCTTGATCGAGCCGTTGGGCAGCAAGGTCAACTCCGGTTCGATGCCGGAGCCCTCATAATGCGGCTGGTCGTAGTCGTTCCATTCGCCGTAGACCTGCTCATGCACGACGCCGGCGGGTTTCAGAAAATTGTACTTTTTGTCCCTCAGGAAGAAATGCATGTCCATGGTATCGTCTTCGGGCTCGGTCTCGACGATCATCGCCAGATCGGCGGCGCCGTCGCCATTGAAGTCGCCGGTCAGCGCGGTGATGATTTTCTGGGTTTCGATCGGTTCGGCCAGTGCCGAGGCCGGCAGCAGAAGGATGAGGCCGAGTAACATCGCTCGCATGGCATTTCCCCCGAATTGCAGTCTGCCTTGCCCGGCTGACCAGCAGGAAACTGCCACGGGCGTCGGCTGCGGCGCAAGCCAGTGCGGAATAGTTAGGGATTATCGACGCAGCTGACGGAAACTGGCATCGACAGCCGATACAGCCGGCCCGGCAACAACGAGGTGATGATGGCGCCGTTCAAGGTCGATCCCGACAAGGTTCATGAATTCCCCGATCCCGACAGTTTTTACGCCTGGCTGCGCGAAAATCATGCCGGCGAGAGCGAGGTCTGGATCAAGGTCCACAAGGTCGGCTCGGGCCTCGCCTCGATCACGCCGAAGCAGGCCATCGACGTGGCGCTGTGCTTCGGCTGGATCGACGCGGTACGCAAAGGGCTCGACGACAAGAGCTTTCTGCAGCGCTACACGCCGCGCGGCAAGAAGAGCATCTGGAGCAAGATCAACATCGACAATGTTGCCCGCCTGGTCGCGGAGGGCCGCATGACCGAACACGGGCTGAAACAGGTCGAGGCGGCCAAGGCCGACGGCCGCTGGGACCGTGCCTATGGCTCAGCCATGGAAATCCCCGCCGATCTGCAGGCCGCCATCGATGCCGAGCCAAAGGCGAAAGAGATGCTGGCGAAGCTTTCCGCCCAAAACCGCTTCGCGCTCGCCTTCCGCACCCACAACATGAAGACGGAGGCGGGGCGCAAGAAGAAGATCGAGGCTTTCGTCGCGATGCTGAAGCGCGGCGAGACGATCTATCCGCAGAATCGGTGAGGCGTTCGCTCCTAGTCACTCATAAGCTAGCGCTTGAACACCCCCCTCTGGCCTGCCGGACATCTCCCCCGCAAGGGGGGAGATCAGCAGCTTCGCTGACGGCGCCACCCTGCAACGTCGGCGACTGGCAACGGCGGCAGTGACAACCAATCTCCCCCCTTGAGGGGGAGATGTCCGGCAGGACAGAGGGGGGTGAAGGAACTCGGCCTCCAAGGCTTGTCGTTATGCCTGCACGCCATGCTGCGAAAATAGCATTCTCGCCTCGCGAAATGTGATGCTACGGTTCCCGGCGCACCCAGGGCGGAGGGGTTGCCAAGAGGAGAAGTGACGGGCGCTGGCCCGGATTCAGCGAGAACCGGACGGAACTGTTGAACCATTGCAAGGCCGCCGCGTTTCCCGGCGTCGGCCACAAGGGAGGAACCACCTGTGAAAGCATCCTATCTCGTCTCAGCCGCGCTGCTTGCGGCGACTGCGATGCCGGCGGCGGCCGGCGAAATTTCCGACGGCAAGGTCAAGATCGGCATCCTCAACGACCAGTCGGGCGTCTATGCCGATTTCGGCGGCAAATGGTCGGTCGAGGCCGCCAGGATGGCGGTCGAGGATTTTGGCGGCAAGGTGCAGGGCGCGCCAATCGAGATCGTCAACGCCGATCACCAGAACAAGCCCGACATTGCCTCCAACATTGCGCGCCAGTGGTACGACACCGAGCAGGTCGACGCGATCATGGAACTGACGACATCCTCGGTGGCGCTCGCCGTCCAGGGGTTGTCCAAGGAAAAGAAGAAGATCGACATCGTCACCGGAGCGGCATCGGCCGACCTGACCGGCAAGCAATGCTCGCCCTACGGTTTCCACTGGGCTTACGATACTCACTCGCAGGCGGTCGGCACCGGCGGCGCGCTGGTGCAGCAGGGCGGAGACAGCTGGTATTTCATCACCGTCGACTATGCCTTCGGCTATTCGCTGAAGGAGCAGACCTCAAAGGTTGTTGAGGCAAGCGGCGGCAAAGTGCTGGGCGAGGTGCGTTACCCCTTGGGATCGACGGATTATTCCTCCTTCCTGCTGCAGGCGCAGTCCTCCGGCGCCAAGGTTATCGGCCTTGCCAATGCTGGCCTCGACACCTCCAATACCATCAAGCAGGCGGCCGAGTTCGGCATCGTCGCCGGCGGCCAGCGGCTGGCAGCACTTCTGTTCACGCTTGCCGAGGTGCACGGCCTCGGACTGCAGGCGGCGCAGGGCGTGGTGCTCACCGAAGGGTTTTACTGGGACCGCGACGACAAGAGCCGCGACTTCGCCGGGCGCTTCTTCAAGCGCACCAACCGCATGCCCAACATGATCCAGGCCGGCACCTATTCGGCGGTGCTGCAATATCTCAAGGCCATCGACAAGGCCGGCACCGACGAGACCGAGGCGGTCGCCAAGCAACTCCATGAAATGCCCGTCGACGACATCATCAACGCCAACGGCAAGGTACAGGCCGACGGCTCGATGGTGCACGACATGTATCTCTACCAGGTCAAGAAGCCCGAGGAGTCGAAGAAGGACTGGGATTACTACACCTACCTTGCGACCATTCCGGGCGACAAGGCCTTCATCAAGGCCGAAGACAGCGGCTGCCCGCTCGTCACCAAGTGACGATGGTGCAAGCCGTGGCCGTCCAGCAGGACGGTGCCGAAATCCAGCCGCGGGTGGTGCTTTCCGCCCGCGGCCTGCGGCGCGACTTTGCCGGTTTCGTCGCCGTCAACAATGTCGACCTCGACGTCCATCACGGCCAGATCCATGCGCTGATCGGGCCGAACGGCGCCGGCAAGACGACGATCTTCAACCTCTTGACCAAGTTCCTGCAGCCGAGCAGCGGTAGGATCAAACTGTTGGGCAACGACATCACCCGCACCGCGCCGGCCAGGGTGGCCCGCATGGGTCTCGTCCGCTCGTTCCAGATATCGGCGATCTTTCCGCATCTGAGCGTGCTCGACAATGTCCGCGTCGCCTTGCAGCGGCCGAGCGGGCTCGGCTTCCAGTTCTGGCGCTCGCTGGCCGCGCTTGACCAACTGACTCCACGGGCGCGCGAACTGCTTGCCGTCGTCGGTCTCGACGATGTCGCGCATCGTCCGGCCGGCGATCTCTCCTATGGCAGGAAGCGCGTGCTCGAGATCGCCACCACGCTGGCGCTCGACCCGAAAGTGCTGCTGCTCGACGAGCCGATGGCCGGCATGGGGCACGAGGATGTCGGTGTCATTTCCGGCATCATCCGCTCGCTGGCAACGGACCGCGCCGTGCTGATGGTCGAGCACAATCTCACCGTCGTCGCCGACCTCTGCGACTGGATCACCGTCATGCAGCGCGGCCAGGTGCTCGCCGCCGGCGACTACGCGACGGTGAGCAACGATGAGCGCGTCAGGGTCGCCTACATGGGGACCGAGCAGGGGGACCGAGCATGAGTGAGCCGCTGCTTGCCGTGCGCGATCTCCATGCCTGGTATGGCGAGGGCCATGCGCTGCATGGCGTCAACCTCGACGTTTTTCGCGGTGAGACCGTGACGCTGCTCGGCCGCAACGGCGTCGGCAAGACCACAACGCTGCGCGCCATCATGGGGCTGGTCCGCAAGCGCAGCGGCAGCGTCGCGTTCGACGGCAGCGACCTGATGCGCCTGCCGCTGCATCGTGTTGCCCATCGCGGCATCGGCTTCGTGCCGGAGGAGCGCGGCATCTTCGCCACGCTCACCGTCGACGAAAACCTGATCCTGCCGCCGGTGGTGGCCAAGGGCGGCATGAGCGTCGAGGAAATCTTCGATCTCTTTCCCAACCTCAAGGAGCGCCGCAACAGCCCCGGCACCAAACTCTCCGGCGGCGAACAGCAGATGCTGGCCATGGCCCGCATCCTGCGGACGGGCGTGCAGATGCTGCTGCTCGACGAGCCGACCGAGGGCCTGGCGCCGGTCATCGTCCAGCTCATCGGCGAACTGCTGGCGACCTTGAAAAAGCGCGGCATGACCATCCTGCTCGTCGAGCAGAATTTCCGCTTCGCCGCGCGCATCGCCGACCGCTTCTATCTGATGGAGCATGGCAAGGTGGTGGAGGGTTTTGCCGCAAGCGAGCTTGCCGCTCACACGCAACAGCTGCACGAGGTGTTGGGGGTATGATGACGACAGCCCACGGCAGTACCCCCACCCCGCTGCTGCGCAGCGACCCTCCCCACAAGGGGGAGGGTGGAGGGCCACCGCCCTACCTCCCCCTTGTAGGGAGGTCGGACCGAAGGTCCGGGTGGGGGTACGTGCCGCACAGACGCATCCCGCTTGCAACACCCTCGGTGACGCCATGACCATGATCTTCGGCATCCCCGTCCAGGCCTTGCTCGGCCAGATGCTGGTCGGGCTGATCAACGGCTCCTTCTACGCCATGCTGAGCCTCGGCCTGGCCGTCATCTTCGGCCTGCTGCGGATCATCAATTTCGCCCATGGCGCACTCTATATGCTCGGCGCCTTCATCGGTTACCTGCTGCTCGTCCATCTCGGCATCGGCTACTGGCCGGCGCTGCTCCTGGTTCCGCTCATCGTCGGCGTCTTCGGCATGGCGGTCGAGCGCGTGGCGCTGTCGCGGCTCTACCGCCTGGATCCGCTCTACGGGCTGCTGTTCACCTTCGGACTGGCGCTGGTCATCGAAGGCGTGTTCCGTTTCTACTACGGTGTGTCAGGCAACCCATATGCCGTTCCGGCGCAGCTTGCCGGCGGCACCAATCTCGGCTTCATGTTCCTGCCCAACTATCGCGGCTGGGTGGTGGTGGCCTCGCTCATTATCTGCATCGGCACCTGGCTCCTGATCGAAAAGACCAGGCTCGGCTCCTATCTGCGCGCCGCGACCGAAAATCCCGAGCTGGTGCAGGCCTTCGGCGTCAACGTGCCGCTGCTGCTGACGCTCACCTATGGGCTCGGCGCGGCGCTCGCCGGCCTTGCCGGTATTCTCGCCGCGCCCGTCTACCAAGTCAGTCCGCTGATGGGCTCCGATATCATCATCGTCGTCTTTGCCGTCGTCGTGGTCGGCGGCATGGGTTCGATCCTCGGGGCCATCGTCACCGGCTATATGCTTGGCCTCGCCGAGGGCCTGACCAAGGTGTTCTATCCCGAGGCGTCGAACCTCGTCGTCTTCGTCATCATGGCGGTCGTGCTGCTCCTGCGCCCCGCCGGCCTGTTCGGAAGGGACGCCTGAGATGAGCGAGGCAACCCTTCACCAACAGCGCACCGCCGCCTCCGTGCGGCTGGAGCGGGTATTGCTGGCATTGGCCATACTGGCGCTGATAGCCGCGCCCTTCTTCGTCTATCCGATCTTCCTGATGAAGATGCTGTGCTTCGCGCTGTTTGCCTGCGCCTTCAACCTGCTGCTCGGCTACACCGGGCTGTTGTCGTTCGGCCACGCCACCTTCTACGGCGCCGCCGCCTATTTCTGCGCCTACGCCGTCAAGGCATGGGGCTGGCCGCCCGAGGCCGGCATCCTGCTCGGCACCGCCGGAGCGGCCGTGCTCGGCCTGGTCATGGGCTTCCTCGCCATCCGCCGGCAAGGCATCTATTTCTCGATGATCACGCTGGCGCTGGCGCAGATGTTTTATTTCTTCTGTGTCCAGGCGCCGTTCACCGAAGGCGAGGACGGCATACAGGGCGTGCCGCGCGGGCATCTGTTCGGCATCGTCGATCTCAACGTCACGCTCAACATGTATTTCGTCGTGCTTGCCGTCTTCCTCATCGGCGTCTTCGCCGTCTGGCGCATCGTCAACTCGCCCTTCGGCATGATCCTGCGTTCGATCCGCGAGAACGAGAACCGCGCCATCTCGCTGGGCTATTCGGTCGGCCGCTACAAGCTCGCCGCCTTCGTCATGTCGGCAGCCCTTGCTGGGCTTGCCGGCGCCACCAAGGCGATCGTCTTCCAGTTCGCGACGCTGACCGATGTCACCTGGCAGATGTCGGGCGAGGTGATCCTGATGACACTGCTCGGCGGCATCGGCACCATGGTCGGTCCTGTAGTCGGCGCCGGCCTGGTAGTCGGGCTGGAAAACACCCTCGCCACCTCCGGCTTCCCGGTGACCATCGCCACCGGCCTGATCTTCATGATCTGCGTGCTGGTCTTTCGCCGCGGCATCGTCGGCGAGATTTACGCGCGCTGGCTGGCGCCGGCCAACGGCGAGGAGGCCCGCGATCAATAGGTGATGGTCACCACCACCGTGTCGGTGTAGACGCCGGCCGAGGGCGTCGTCTGCGGCGGCACGCGGCCATAGACGGTGAGCGCCTGGGCCGTACCGGTTCCGGTGCCGGCCACCGTGCTTCCCGGCGTTCCGGCATCACCCCAGGGCTGCGCGCGCGCAATGTCCTTGTAGAGGCCGTAGGTGACCCGCTCGGCCCCCTTCGACATCTTGCGGTTGGTCGGCGTGCCGCCTGTCGTGCCGCCATCCAGGGAAACCGTATAGGCGGTCGACGGCGTGCAGGTCACCGAGACCTGGCCGGTGGCATCGGCATTAGCGGTGAGCACGCCCTTTGAGCCAAAATCGATGTTCTGGGTGGTGACCAGGCAGTTTGCCTGGACCGTGGCGTTGATGGTGAAGGTCGGATCGGGCGCCGTCAGACCGAAGCCGGTGTTGCAGCTGTTGCCGAGCAGGTCGTTCTGGTAGCGAAACTCGACGTGGATGCCCGAAAATATCGACTGATAGGTGCCCGGCGGAACCGCTGACTGGCCGCCGGTCACCCGAGCGTAGATCGTGGCGCTGCCGGATGCATTGCCGATGAGAATGGGCACCAGCACCTGCGGCGGCGGGCGCGATGCATAGGCCCAGGCATAGGAACCCCACACGACGCTCATTCCGGGGTCCGAATAGAGCTGGTAGTTAAGGCTGTTGGCGCCGCTCGCCATCTGCCTGGCTGCCGCCGAGGTAGCACCCCCACTGCCGGCGCCGATATTCGGACAGAACAGGATGCGCACCACGCCGCCGGTGCAATTCATGTTGAGTGTCGCCGTCGCGGTGGCTGCGGTGGCCGACAGCGTGTCGATGAGACCGAAATTCATGTCGGTGACGGTACCGGTGCAGCTCTGCGCCCGGGCCAGCGACGGCAGCAGTACGAGGATTATAACGACTGCAGCGCGCATCATTTGGCCTGGGATTTTCATTGGCACACCACATCCTTGATCGTCACTTGCCGGCCTCGCACCGCTTCGAACGGGAAATCCGCTCGGCACGAGCTGCCGTCCGCCAGACCGACCACCACCGCATTCTGCTTGCCGAGGCCCTTGATGTAGGCCTGCCCATCATAGCCGACGACGAAATCTTCCGTGCCGCCGTCGACGCGGCCGGCAAGCCCGGCTTCGAGCGGCGTGCCGCTCGGGTCGACCAGCGTCACCAGCGCGGCCTGCGCCGCCTCCGACACGCCGAACTTCAGCACGACGCCGTTGCGGTCGGCCGGAACGACAGTCTCCTTGGTGGTCGGAATATCGGCGTCGACGGGCAGGTTCTTCGGGTCTATCGACACCGTGTTCGGCTCATAGGAATTCAGCCCGGTGACCAGGATGCGGCCTTTGCTGTCGGTCTTCCCGACCGGCCGGTTCTGATGCAACACCTCCACGTCCGGCGTGCCGACATCGACGACGGCAAAGGCGTCGTCGATGCGATTGGTGGCGAACACGCCGCCGCCGGCCACGGCGATGGCGCCGTCCATCTGCCCGGTCACGCGAAAATCATTGTCGAACTGCTGGGCGCCGGCCGCGAGGCGCGCAAACGGCGCCCGGTAGCTCACCGCTGCCGAGCGGTTGGGAACCTCGCCTTCGGAGGTGCGCAGCCGCCAGCCGATGCTGCCGTCCTCGGCCCGCTCCGCCTTGGCGAGGTCGGCAGTGACATTGAGGCCGTCAGGGCCTTGCTCGACGCCTGTCGAGGCCGAGATGTCGTCGTTGAACGGGATCGAAATCCCGGCGAACACGCCATAGCTGCTGTCGTCATCGAGATCGGCGAAGGCCGTGGCATAGAGCGTGCTGCGCTTGAAGAATGCCTGGCTGTAGGACAGGCCGACGATCTGGCTGCTTTCGCCCTTGGCGCTCTTCAAATGCGTATAGGACAGGTTGAGGCTGGAGAAATCGATCGGCATCGGCACGCTGAGTGTCACCTGGTCGACAGCGCGCGGCACGCCGGCGCTGAAACGGGTGAAGTCGTCGGGGTCGAGAACCGGCTGCGCCGTCACCGAGGCGATGTCATCATAGCCGCCAAAGGCCCGCTGCATGTGAGCGTTGATCGCCCAGCCATCATAGCCGAATTCGACACTGGCATCGACCAGCGAGCCGGTGCGCCCCTCATGATGGCTGCCGGCCACCGCCACCGACGCCGCGCCATAAGGCCCGAGCGGGAAGGCAGCACCTATGCCGCCATTGATCAGCTCGGCGCCGCCCTCGGCATGGGCTTCCAATGTCAGCCGGTCGGTCACGCCGTAGCGCGCGCTGGCGACGCCCATGACGCGGCCATCATAGTCGTCGGAAGAGATGCCGAAATTGCGCCGCGCCATGCCCGCCTCGACGGAAAAATCGAGCAGTCCCTGACGCAGCATCATGCTGGAGGCATAGAACGGCAAGGTGGCGGTGGTCTCGCGCCCCAGGCTGTCGCGCAGCACCACCTGGGCCTGTCCGGCGCCGGTGAACACCGGCAAATTGGTGACCTGGAATGGCCCGGGCTGGATGTCGCCGGAATAGGTACGCACGTTTTGCGTATAGACCTCGAGCGTCGACGGCACCGCCGCCGTGCCGCCGAAGGACGGCAGCGGCAGCGTCACCAGGTCCGATCGCAGGTGGAAGTTGCGTTGCGCCTGGACGCCGCCGAGATAGACCGGCCGCGTCCACGACAAGCCGCCGGAGACGAAGTCGCCGGCGCGGTAGGTCATCAGCCGGTCGGGGTCGGAATAGCTCCAGGTCGTGTTGAGCCGCGTAAAGCCGCCCAGCTTGCCATCGGAATAGCCGGCGATGAACGACTGGCTGAGCGTGCCATAGGGGCTGAACACGCGCGCATCGAAGCCGCCGGAAACGCCTTGGAACAGCTCGACGTCCTTGTCGAACAATGTGTTGGAGCTGGCAAACAGCGAATAGTTGAGAACCGCGCCCAAGCCCGATTGCGGCGCCGGCCGGTCCTGCAAGCGCAAGCCGAGATCGACCATGCGCGCCTCGCGGCTGTCGTCGGCGGCGGTGACGTAGAGGCGCTGGGCTACCTCATCGATCCGAAACGAAACGTCGGCCAACTGGTCGAGCCTGACCAGGCCGCCGGCGTCGGCTATGTCCTCCGGCGGTTTCAGGCCGACCTCCTTCAGCTCTTGCGGCGTCGATGCCAGGCCGCCATCCGGCATCTGGGTGAAGCTGCCGATCAGTTTGGTCGAGACGTCGTTGATGAACACCTCTAGATAAAGGCTGCGGCCGGCTTGCTGGCCAGGGTCTTCAGGGTTCGTCACGGCCGGCAATTCTTGCGCGTTCACCGCCGAGAAAGGTGTGAAAATCGCGAGCGCGACGACTAGCGCGATCCTATTTGCCCTTGACGGCAACTTTGGCATCGAAGGGTCCAAGATCGCTCTGTGCCTTCAAAAGCACGGAGCCAGCGGACAAGGATTTGCTGCTGCCGATCGGCCACTGCATGGTCGCGCCGCCCAGCACATAGCCGACGAGCCCGTTTCGGTTGCCGAGCTTTTTGCCGTTCTGGGTCAGGGATAGGTTGGACAAGCGGAGACGACTTTCACCGGTATTGCTGGCTGTCAGCACAAGACTGCCGCCCTTGCGCGAAACACTCCAGGCGACTGCCGGCGCGGCGGCATCGGCGTCGCGGAAAAACACCGGGACCGAATAGCGCAGCGCGAGCGCGACCGTACCGGCCTTCTTGCGCGACGGGTCGGGTAACTCGTCGACGATGACGCGGTAGCTTTCCTCGGCCCGCACCGGCGCCTTGCTGACGCGCACGACGCGAACCACGTATTGGGCATTGGGTCCGAGTTTGGTCGATGGTGGGCTGGCGACGACGTCCGTAGTCGGCGTCAGCGTCTCGATCCCGCCAGCCTGGCTCCAGGCGAAGACGCGTATCTGCACATTGATCGGCCGCTTGGGGTCATCGTTGCTGAGGTTGAGAACCGCCGAGGCGTCGGGCGAGATCAGCTCGAGACCTGTCGGCGCCACCCTGAGCGAAGCGGCTTGTGAGAGACCGGCGCACAGCAACAGAACAGCCGTGGCTCCGATGCATGAAAGCATGGATCGCATGATCGTCCTCGTGTTGGTATCGATTGTCAGTACGTTATGGTGATCGCAACGGTGTCGGTGTAGAGGCCCGCCGCCGGTGTCGTCTGCGGTGGAACACGCCCGTAGACCGTCAGCGGCTGAATGGCGCCGTTGCCGGTTCCGCCGACCGTGTCGGTGGGGATCGTGGTGCCCCAAAGCTGCGTCCGGGTGCTTTCCCTGTAGATGGTGTAGTCGATCGTCGCCGACGCCGGCCCGGTCATCTTGCGAACAGCAACCGTTGCGCCCGCGCCCGCTCCGGCGCTCAGACCAACATTGTAGGACTTGCCGGTCGTGCATTGCACGTTGATGGTGCTGGTCTGGTCGACATTCGCATCAATGACACCGTGCGAGCCGAAATCGAGATCGCTCGCCGTCTGCACCTTGCATTCGTCGGTAATCGTGATGCGGACATTCATGCTGCCCGTCGCGGTCGCGGCGATCGCGGGCAGGATGGGAAGCAGCGACGCTCCCGTCAGCAGCGCATATTTCAGCAATCTCATGCGTGTTTCCTCCGTCGGGCAGACCGTTCCTCGCAACACAGTCTTGACCCGGATTTCACTCCTACAGCTCCTCCGTTGCATGCTTCGCAAGACATCAACGATACAGTAATGTCAGAAGCGAACTGTGCAATGATTATTACAACTTAGACTCGGATTACGACAGCGAATAACTTCGGTATGTATCGGATAATTTTGGTTAATATTTGGTTAACAGAGATGAAATGGACATTTTTCCGAAGTGAAAGTTCGTCTGTCGAAAATTTATTTTGCTTCTCGTGCCGAAAAGGCGAAAATATCTGGCAAATCATCTTGATTTTGTAGAGTCTCACCTGTCGCCCTTTATTATCGATATTTCGCGGCGTGCACCGGCGCCAAGCAGCCATCGCCATAGCCGCGCCGGTAGCTGTTCGCGCCTGTCCAAGCCTTGCGGTCGTGCTGACAGGGCCGCATTCGCCAAAACCGTGTTCCGCCCGGCCCAAGCATGGCCGTCCCGGCTGAGATAAATCCACCGCCGTCGGATCGCGGCGAAACACATGCGAATCGTTCTTGCCACGCTGGCCCGGATTTCCTTCGGCGGCGCATCGGCCGGACGGGAGATGCGCCTGTTGTCCCTTGGAGCCATGATCCACGGCCGGCAGCCGCGCGGACCGGCTGCCAGACGTCAGAAAAGGAAGAACGATGAAGAAGACCTATGAAAAGCCACAGCTCGAAAAGCGCCAGAAGCTGTCGCGTGTGACCGCTGTCGCCGGCCCATCAGTGACCAGTGAGAGCTGACGCCGTCGACCGGCATCGAACCACCAGCGGACAAGGAGAGCAGTCATGGATCAGCATGCGAACCCGTCACCCGGCTTCAGGCGCAATCCGGGCAAGGTGATCACCGTCGAGCCCTTCAACGGGCGTGTCGTCGTGTTTGCAAACGGCACCATCATCGCTTCCTCGGCAAAAGCCAAAATGGTGACCGAGCCGCCCCATCCCTTCTCCTTCTACATCCCGTTCGAGGACATCGACTTCCGCAAGCTCAGGAAGACGGAGCGGTCGACGCTGTGCCCCTACAAGGGCGACTCCAGCTACTGGAACGTGCTGCCGGCGAGTGAAACCGGCAACGACGCGATGTGGGCCTATGAGCAGCCCTTCGACGAGATGGCCGAGATTCGCGCCCACGGCGCCTTCTATCCCGACCGGGTCACCATCGACGCCACGCCGCGCTAGCGCGTCATGCCTGTCGCCCAAAAGTGCCCAGCGTTTTTGGAGCCGACGACAGGCATGAACAGAGGAATTTTTTCAGATCAGCCAAAGCTGTCCTCACCCGGGGGCGCAGCGGTTTTGCGGCAACGGCATGCCGAAACGAAGACAAAAGGTCATGGACGAAAAGCAGAGAGCAATTCTCGACGAAATCCCGCGCCTGCGCCGCTATGCGCGCTCGCTGCTGCGCGACCGCGATTCCGCCGAGGATCTCGTCCAGGACTGCCTGGAGCGGGCGCTGCTGCGGCTGGACAACTGGCAGACGGGAGAGAGCCCGCGAAAATGGCTGTTCACGATCATGCATCATCTGTTCATTGACCAGATGCGCAAGGTGAACCGGCGTGGCGAGGCCTCGATGCTGCCGCTGGAGGCCGGCGAGGTGCAGGCCTCTCCCGCCGACCAGCTGGAGAACGTCGCCGCGCGCGAGATCATCGACGCGCTGCAGGCGATCAGCCCGGACCGCCGTGCCGCGCTGACCATGGTCGCCATCGAGGGCTTCTCCTATGCCGAGGCCGCCGAGATGCTCGGCGTGCCGGCCGGGACGCTGATGTCGCGCATCGCGCGCGGCCGTGAGGAACTGCGCGGCCTGCTCGAGGACAATGCGCGCCGCCGCGCGATAAGGATCGTCGAGCCAGGCCCGGCCAGGGCGGTTCCAATCAGGGCGCCAATGGCATGACGAGCCCCAATCGCATGATGACGCCTTACGGCATGGTCCGGCACGATTGCAGGCCTTGTCCGCACTGTGGGCGCGGCCACCCGGTAACGCTTTCTTCTCTGCTTGCGTGCATAGTGGCGGCGACGGAGTGAGCGAAACCAGGGCATGGCTGAAGAGAAAATACGCAACGGCGAATTCTGGGCGCTTGCGCTCGAACGCGCTCATCTCGGCGTATGGGATTGGGATATTTTGAGCGGCGACTGTTTCTATTCGCCGACCTGGTCGCACATGCTGGGTTATGAGGATGGCGAGCTTGCCAACAGCGACGACCTCTGGCTGAAGCTGACGCATCCCGACGACCGCCAGCGGGCGCTGGCCAGCGGCGAGCGGCACATTTCCGGCCTGACCGCCTCGATCGAGACCGAGCTGCGCCTCAAGCACAAGGACGGCCACTGGATCTGGGTGCTGGACCGCGGCGGCATTGTCGAGCGTGACGAGACGGGCAAGCCGGTCAGGCTGATGGGCGTGCAGACCGACATCAGCCGGCAGAAAGAGGCGGAAGCCGAACTGGAGCGGGTCAATGTGCGCTTTCGCCTGGCGCTGGCGGCCAGCGGCACCGGCATCTGGCATCACGATATCGACGCCAACAAGAGCTATTGGGACGCCCGCACCAGGGAGATATTCGGTCTGGTCGCCGACACCGACGAGGTGGCCGCCGACCTCTGGCATTCCTATCTGCACCCCGACGACAAGGATGCCGCAGAGCGCGCCCATCTGGCGCCGCTTTCGACCGACGGCGTCGTCGCCGCGCAATACCGCATCGTCAGGCGCGACGGCGAAATCCGCCATGTCGAATCGCTGGTGCGCTTCATCGCGGCGCCCGAGACGGCGGGCCAGATTCTCGGCACCGTGCGCGACATCACCGAGGACAAGAAACGCGAGCGGGAACTCGCCTACGCCGCTCACCACGATGCGCTGACCGGCCTGTTGAACCGTGCCGCCTTCGACCGGCTGCTGGCCGTGCATATCGCCACCGAGCGGGCTTTGCCGCTGGCGGTGTTCTATGTCGATCTCGACTACTTCAAGGCGCTCAACGACTTTGCCGGCCACGCCGCCGGCGACCTGGCGCTGAGGGGTGTCGCCGCCGGTATTCTGGGCTGCCTGCCGGCATCGGCACGTGCCGCGCGCCTCGGCGGCGACGAGTTCGCGCTGCTGGTGCCCAATTGCCAATCGGCCAAGGCCGAGGCGCTGGCGGGCGCCATCCTTGCGGCGGTCCGTGACGCCGACCTCGGACTGCCGGCGACCTCGCGAAAGCTCGCGGCCAGCATCGGCATCGCCTTCGTCGAGGACACCACCACCACGGTTGCCGATGCGTTGGCCTGCGCCGACGACGCCTGCTATGCCGCCAAGGCGGCCGGGCGCAATCGCTTCGCGGTGTTTTCGGCGGACGCGGCGTCGGGCTCCGGCGGCCTCAACGCGGCGCGTGTCGCCGCCGACACGGTCGACGCCATGGATGACGGGCGGCTGAAACTGTTCGGCCAGGAGATCCATCTTCTGGGCCAGCCTTGGCAGGAGAGCCGCCATGTCGAGGTGCTGGCGCGGCTTGCCGGGCGCAATGGCAAGCTGATCCCGCCCAACGAATTCATTCCGGTCGCCGAGCGCTTCGGCATTGCCTCGCGGCTGGACCGCTGGATCATCAGGACAGCGCTTTCGCAGCATGGCGCGGCGATGCGGTCAGGCGCCATCATGCTCGGCTTCAACCTGTCGGCGCAGACGCTGAGCGATCCGCTGCTGTGGGATTTCGTCGACGCCGTCATCGCCGAGACTGGGGCGCCGCATTCCGGCATCGGTTTCGAGATCACCGAGACCGCGGCCGTCACCAACTTCGACGCCGCCGAGCAGTTCGTGCGCAAGGCGCGCGAGCGGCAATGCCGCGTCAGCCTCGACGATTTCGGCGCCGGCATGAGCTCGTTCGAATATTTGCAGCGCTTTCCGGTCGATCAAATCAAGATCGACGGCTCGTTCATCGAGAATATCGCGGAAAGCCGTTTCGACCGCGAGATCGTCTCGGCCATAGCGGGCATCGCCAAAAGTCTCGGCTGCGCGGTGGTGGCCGAAAAGATCGAACAGCAGGAAGCGCTCGACATTTTGCGCGGCATGGGCGTGGCCTATGGCCAGGGTTTTCTGCTTCACCGGCCGGAGCCGCTCGAGGCGATCGTCGCGCGGGCCGGCGAACAGTCACCATCCAGCGGACAGTCACCGGAAAAGCGCTTCGGCTGACGGCTTCTCATCGCCCGAGCTGGCGCGACTTGTCCGGCTAACCGGCGTCGGCCTTTTCCTGCTTTCGCTGCGCCGCCTCCTTCTTGCGGCGCAACACCTCGTCGGTGCCGACAAGGTCCTTCGAGCCGCCGGAAATGGCGGTCGAGACGACGGCGGGCGGATCGCTGGCCGGAAAACTGTCTTCGAGGCCTGATTGCAACTGCTCCTCGAGCGTCTGCGGGTTCTCGGAGCGGCCTTCGGCGCGGCGCTCGCCAACGGCTTCGACATCGCTCTTGGTGTCGGGGTGAGCGCGGGCTTCCGATATCGTCGACACCACCAGCTCGATGGCGAACTCTTTCATCGCCTCGGCTTGCGGCCCATCGACATCAGAGTCTTCGATCAGGCGGATGAGCGACTTTTCCAGGGCGCCCAGTTCCTTGACGCCCTGACACCGCGCCAGACGCTTGGTGAGCGAACCGATCAGCGCCGGGGCAAAGGTCGAATAGGCAAGCCTGCGTGTGTCGTCGACCTGCTCGGGATGAAGCTTTTGCAAGGACATAGATGCCTCCAGTCAATCAGCCGTGCAGCTTCTGCCGCTGGCCCCTCCTTAGGAAACAGAGGGGAGGGCAAGAGGTTCCATACAGTCCTCGACAGGGTCGACGAGTTCAACTCCACAGCGACGCCATGGTCAGTGACGCTTCGAATATCTGCTCCCTGTTCTCGTTCAGCATCTTGACGGTGATCCGCCGGTGGTCGCCCTCCGGTATCTCGTCGCGCGCCACATCGTGCAATATGCGCAGCGCTTCGGCTCCCGCACGCTCCCGGCTGGGAAAAAGCTGCCCCTCTTCATCAATCTGGGTCTCGGCGTTGTACAAGTCGAAGTAGAACCGTTCCATGTGTGCAAGGATCCCTGCGTGAGAACGCTAAGGCGCATCGCGGTTGAAAGGACGCAGGCGACGCGCTTCAGGTCTGTGTTTTTATGCATGTCGTTGTCTCAAAATCGGGGCCATTTTTGAGCGACATGGATTAAATCCCAACCCGCACCCATGGTTCCATGCGACTGTGTCCTGAGCAGATTTCCTGCCAGGAGCCGTCGCCGTGCCGGCCGATTGCAACCGCACCCGATCTCCGGCGTTTGGCTAGGCCACGAATGTCCACGAAATCTCGAATTGGATCCTCGATGCTAGAACCGCTTTATCTCAACCTTGGCCAGCATGACGCTTTGTCCGAGCAGGAAAAGGGGCTGCTGGCCGCCGCCATGACCATCGAGATGGATTTTGCCACCGGTCAGGACATCGTTTCCGAGGGATCGAGGCCAGGCTACAGCACGCTCATCATCGAGGGTCTGGCGGCGCGCTACAAGGTGCTGGAGGATGGCGGCCGCCAGTTCACCTCGTTGCAGGTGCCCGGCGATTTTGTCGATTTGCACGCCTTCCTGCTCAAGACAATGGACCATGGCATTATAGCTTTGTCGCCATGCCGGGTGATCGCCGCCGACCACAGTCGGCTAAGGACGATCACCGAACAGGCGCCTCATCTGAGCCGCTTGCTGTGGCTGGACACGCTCGTCGATGGCGCCATTCACCGGGAATGGATCGTGGCCATGGGCCGGCGGTCCAAGACCTCGCACCTGGCGCATCTTGTGTGCGAGCTGTTCGTGCGGCTCCAAGTGGTCAAGCAGACCAACGGCATGAGTTTCCGGCTTCCTCTGTCGCAGGCGGAACTGGCCGATGTGCTTGGGCTTTCGGTGGTCCACATGAACCGGGTCATCGGCGCGTTGCGCAAGATCGGTGTGATCGGCTGGGCAAATTACATGGTGACCATTCTGGACTGGCAGCAGCTGGTGGAAATCGCCGAGTTCGACCCGACTTATCTCAGCATGAACCGCGAGCCGAGATAGGCTATCCGGCGTTCGCCATGACATCGCAGGCAATCCGTCAGCCGGTCTTTCAACGATGCCCATCCAGCGACGCCAATTCGTCGAGCATGGCAAGGGCGGCACTTGGCTTGGCCGGCTTCAGCAAGCCCTGTTGGGCGGCGGCATTCTGGAAAGCGGCAAAGGCGATGTCCGGGCGGCAAATGCCGTTCAACGCGTCGTCCACCAGCCTGTCGGCCGCCTTGTAGGCCGCCGTCTGCTTGTTCTTCCAAGTTCCGCCTAGCGCCCTCCTGGCGTCGGCGATCGACGACACCGTCATCGCGCTGCCGTCCACGAATCTGATCGTCAGGGGCAGAAAACGGCTCATGCGCTCACCATCCAAACCATTCGCGTCTCGCCCGGATCGATCTCATCACTTGCCTCCTTGAAAACGGGATCGCCATAAACGAGGAAATCACAAACTGGTTGCAGGCCTGGCGAGCTACATGTTGCTTGCCGGCCAGATCGGCCGATGCGGACGATAAGGCGGCCGCGGCGCCGGCTTCAACGGGATGTCGGCGAGCGAGTTGCGGATCGGCCTGAACAGTATCGGCGAAGACGCGGCGCGGCGGTGCAATACCGCGGCCGACAGTTTGGCAATCAGATTTCGAACGTCCATGGGACACCTCGAGCGCGTTGAGAGTCCCCCCATCGGGATCACCTACCACCTCACGCCCAGCATCCGCATTTAACTTTGATATAGGCCGGACGAATACGCGCCGCGCGCAATGTCTGCCGCCGAGATTCTGCCGATCCTCGGCGGCGGCTATTGAGGGCGGCGCCAGGCTGGCGGTCACGCATCCCAGCAGCGACGTCGCAGACGCTGCTGCAACCGGATGAATTTTCGTGCATTCTTGTGCATGGCCACAATGCTTCGAACCGACACGCCGGCAAAATGCTGCTCCTATTGCGGTTCGCGAGAGCATGACTACGAGGATTGTCCGAAGCGCAAAGCAGAGGCGGAGCGGCAGTGGGAAGGCCAGGCAAAGCCCGGCGCCGAATCCGAGGCGACGGCCGAAGCCTAGCTGGGCTCGAACAGCTCGATCACGTTGCCGGACGGGTCTTCACAAAGAATCTGTCGCCCGCCCGGACCTTCGACGATCTGGTTGCGGAACCGCACGCCGGCCTCGCCCATCTCAGTCACGATTGACGGCAATTGCTCGACTTCGAGCACGAAGCGGTTCCATCCGCCCGGCTCGGGTGTCCGGCCGTCCGGCATCGGCCTGGCTGCCGACGCCAGGGGGCCGGCGAGCCAGAGCGAAAGGTCGCCGCGCGTCAGGATGGCCATCGCCGGACCGAATTGCTGCTTCAGCGCGAAGCCCAGATGGCTCGTATAAAACGCGATGGACAGATCGACATCGCGGACCAGATATCGGACGGACACCATTCGCAGGCTCCCTCACAAACGCCCCTCCCGAGAGATAGCTGGCGGGACAAGTCGGGGCAAGCCCGCGCGCACGCTTCGGGCGCCTACGGTGCGATTGCGTGGTCGGCCTGTCTCTCTCTCACGAAGGCCGTCAGCAGCTCCATTCCCGCCGGCCAGTCGCCCAGCCCGCTATTGCTGTTGATGTGACCAAGCGGCCCGGCGATGTGCAGTTCGCTGCCCCATTGTGTGGCTTTCTCACCGGCATAGCCGTTCGGATCATAGGGATCGTCGGTGCTGGCCACGATCAGCGAGGGGAAGCGAAGCGGCCCGCGCGGCGTATCGGCGAAGGGAATTCCGTAAGCGGGATAGACCGGCGAGGCCGGGTCGGGAACCGCAACCAGAAACGCCCCGCCGATCCGACTGCTCGACACCGCCTGCCAATGCGCGACCAGCAGGCAGCTGAGACTGTGGGCGACGAGCACCGGCGGGGTCTGTGCCTGTGACACCGCGACGTCCAGCGCCGCCACCCAGTCGTCGAAATCCGGCAGCTCCCAGCTTGCCGGGCTGAAGCGGCGCATCGCCGGGTCGGCCTGTTGCCAGCGTGTCTGCCAGTGGGCCTCGCCCGATCCGCCGCTGCCCGGCAGAATGATGAAGTCGGTCATGGAAAATCCTGTTTCTTCGCCGCAGATGATGTCCCAATCCTAGGGCTTCTCCTTGTTCGCGGAATGAGAGATCATCGGAAAGCGACGAAGAATTCCGATGGATTGAAGGTGTTCATGGCAAACGGCGATTACCGGCCACGGCTCGACCCCACCGACATGGCAATCATCGAGATCATGCAGGAGGATGGCCGCATCGGCATTTCCGAACTCGGCCGCCGCGTCGGCCTGTCCCAGCCCGCGACGTCGGAGCGGGTGAAGCGGCTGGAGGAGCGCGGCATCATCGCCGGCTACCGGGCCGCGATCGATCCCACCGCCCTCGGTCTCGGCACCATGGCCATGATCCGCCTGCGCACCACGCATGAGCACATCCAGACCTGCCTGAAGAAATTCGCGGCCATGCCGGAAGTGGTTGAGGTGCTGCGGGTGACCGGCGAGGATTGTTTTCTGGTCAAGGTCGTCGTCCCGTCGCCGCCCGACCTCGAAAGCATCGTCGACGCCATCGGCCGCTACGGCGCGGTGACGACCGATGTGGTGCTGCGCGCCGAGCCGCCGAAGCGGTTGGGGCGGGAGCTGATGGCGAAGCTCTGAGCGGGCGGCAATCAGGCTTGCCCGCAAGCGGCGGCCTTTTCAGAAGTTCTGCTTCGCCGGGAAAGAATTTTGCGGGACGATGTCGGATCGGCGGCGTCGCGCCCGTCCTTGGGATGAAACCCGTTGCAAACCTTTGGAGCACATCATGGAAGCCGTTCAATCGCCGTGGCAGACCGCGGCCATTCTCATCGCCCGCCTGACCCTGGCCGCCATGTTCGCGATGGGAGCAGCGTTCAAGTTCATGGATATGAACATGACCGCCGGCTACATCGCCGCCGCCAGCTTCCCGTTCCCGCTGTTTCTGGCCTGGTGCGCCGCGATCCTCGAAACGCTGCTGGTGATCGCCCTCCTGACCGGAGCATTCTTCACACCGGCCGCCCTGGTCGCCGCCGTCTACGTGGTCTTCCTCGGCTTTGCCTTCCACGGTCCGTCGCACTGGACCGGCAACCAGGCCGAGTTCGGCGCCTTCATGTCCCATTTCCCGTTCGCCGCCGGCCTGCTGTTCGCCGGCGTGCATGGACCGGGCAGCGTGCTGGCCTCGAAGCTCGGCCGAGGGTGAGGCCCCGCGTCGGCAGACCGCCTCACATCTGGTCGTTGTAGGGTTCCTTCATCTGGCCGACCATGCGGGCCAGTTTCGAGAAGGACGGCATGTCCGCCTCCGGCTGGCATTGATTGGCCAGTTCCAGCAGTCGGATCGGAAAGTTGACGGCGTCGCGGTTGGACTCCGACATGCCGTCGGACCGCTCCTCGCCGGTTTCGATGGCCTCGGCCTTGCGCAGCGCAATGTCGATATCCTCCACCGTGAGCAGGCCCTTGCGCACCAGTACCTGATTGATCGAGGCGACGGCCATCAGCAGGCCTTCGAGTTGCAGATTGGCGACGTTCATGGCTGTTGCTCCCATTTGGCTCACGCTCAACGCATGAGCCGCTGTTACGATCCGGACGGGGATGCAAGCGATAGGCGTCGGCCGATGGCCTGCGCTACTCTTCCATCCAGCGGCGGCCATATTCGGCCCACAGCGCCTTGACCTCCCGGCTGCCGAGGCGCGGGGCCGAGCCGTCGCCATAGGCGATCGAAACGCCGCTGATGTCGTAATGGGGATGGGCGTCGATGACGAAGCGGATCGCCTCGCCGAGCGGCCTTCTGCCGATGACCGGATCGGCCTGGCCTTGGCCGACGCTGCGAACGCCCGAAACAGTGGCTGGCGCTTGCCGCATCCTGAACACGGATGCCATGGCTGGTTTGTCCATCCCGCTCTCCCCCGATTGGAGTGGAATGATTCCATAAGAGCCAGCTAATGACCAGTCGCTAGACGGCCTGTCGAAGGCTGCGTCTTGTATCCTGCAGCCCGTTGAAGGACTGTTCAGGCCAGCGGATCCGCCGCCGGCGGCCTGGCGGGAAGGCCGAGCCTTGTCCGCTCGCCGTCGGCAAACTCCTCGGCCGCTTCCTGGGCCATGAACAGATGCTGGGTCACCGTGCCATTCTCGGCAACCAGCACCGCCCATTGGCGGCGGTCCACACGTTCCACGCGAACGTCATTGGGCTCTCCGGCCACCACGATCGTCCTCCAGCAGGCGTACGGCACGGAGGGGGCGTGCCTTTACGCCTTGGTCTTGCTCTTGGCCGGCGCCTTGGCGGCCGGGGCCTCGGGTGTCCTGATGCCGAGCCCGAACTCCTTTGCCAGCTCCGAGCGCTTGGCGGCGTAGCTGGGCGCCGTCATCGGATAGTCACCGGGCAGGTCCCATTTGGCGCGATAGGCTTCCGGCGTCATGCCATGGGCGGAGCCGAGATGACGCCGCAGCGACCTGAACTTCTTGCCATCCTCGAGGCAGTAAATGAAATTCGGCGTTACCGAGCGCTTGCGGTTGACCGCGGGCTCAGGCGCAGGTTGCGGCGGAGCAACGGGATTGTCCACGGCCGCGAGCGCTGCATTGACGCTCTCGATCAACGCCGGCAGGCTATCCGGAGGCACTGAATTGTTGCGCACGAATGCCGCGACGATGTCGGCGGTCAGATTTATATTTCGGATTTTGTCCTCAGACATGGCTTCTTTTGCCCCCTTGATGCCAAAGGGCAAATTATCAGACAACATCCGCCGACGGCATGGCACTTTAGAACATATGCATATGACTTGACGCCGGATGTGGTAGCGCTAGCATCGCCGAGTCTCCGATCGATGTCGATGTAGGAATTATTTCCTGACATATCTTGACCGGTGAGGGCAGCTATGCTATAATTTTTTCATGGTGCTGATTTGCGCCAGCAACCCGCCGCGAGGCGGGTTTTTGTTTCATGCCGGCTTGGAAACAATAACGGCCAGTGAGGCGAGTTTTCCCTCGCTCAGGCTGCTTATGTAGTTTTTTCGCCGACGCACGAACTCGGCGCCGAGCACGATCTCATTGGCCTGCTGCTGGGCGGGCGAGGGCACGATGCCGGAATTTGCCCGTTTCAACGCCAGCTCGACATGATCGCCGGTTTCGTCGATGACATCGTCGACCCGGAATCCGGCTGAAGCAAACAGACCCTTCAGGGTCTCGCCGTCGACAAGATGGCTGGCCGCCGACGACACCGCCCAAGGCAAGGGATAGTAAGGCTCGCCGTCCGCCAGCACCGCCTCGGTCCAGACAAGCCTGGCTTTCGGCTTCAGCACGCGCCACGCTTGCCCGATGACCGCCGCCTTGTCAGCGATATTCATGCCGACATAGAAGCAGATTGCCGCGTCGAATGTGTCGTCTGCAAAAGGCAGCCTTGTCGCATCGGCCTCATGGAAACGCACTTTGTCACTGAGGCCGCAGAACTCGGTCAATCGGCGGGATGCCTCGACGAACGCCTGCGTCAGGTCGACGCCGTCGACGCTGCATCCATAGGTCTCGGCAAGGAACCGGGCTGGGCCGCCAATGCCGCTGCCGATGTCCAGAACCCGATCGCCGGCGGAGGGCGCAAGACGCGCGGCATGGTCCTGCGTGGCGATCAGCTCGCGGCCATGAAGCTGGTCGAACGGATAGAGTTGTTCGGCCGCGAGGCTGCCGGCCCTGGCGTCCGGCACAGCCGACAGGATGCGCTCGACGATGCCGCCGCTGCCATAGTGACTGGTCACATTGCTCATTGCGCTCTCCGACGAGACGCAGCATCCCATCGATGCTGCCCTTGCGCAATGCGCGGCCGCGCCAAGACGCGGCTTTGACCGAAGTAGGAATTATTTCCTTTTTTGCATTGACGGGTGAGGGCAGCTTTGCTATGATTTGTCCACCGACCCGCCCACGAGGCGGGTTTTGTTTTCCTGATGCCCACAACGTGCGGATATCGGATGTCGGCGGGCAGCACCCCCCTCTGGCCTGCCGGCCATCTCCCCCTCAAAGGGGGAGATCGGACTGCCGCCTTGCTTTCGCCAATCGTCGGCGCTGCAAATTGGTCGCGACCCTGGAGCTGCCAATCTCCCCCCTTGAGGGGGAGATGTCCGGCAGGACAGAGGGGGGCGTGAAGGAACGCTATCCTCGGTTCATTCTGCCTTATCCGCGAGGCCTCCCTTGTCCAACCGCTATGCCACCATCATCACCGACGATGACGGCCGCGAGGTCGTCAGCGCCATTGGCGTGTTCGAGGGCGCTGCCCCGCAGGCGCGCATCGGCCGTATGGAGCCGGTCGTGCCGGGCGTGCTGATCGGCATGGTTCGCGGTGGTCCCGTCGATGCCATCGGCGGCTTCGGCTTTCCGCGCGGCGCGCACGACGCAAGGGCGATCGCCAGGGCAAGCCTGAAAGCCGCGTCTGCCGGAAAGCGCCACGCGCCGGCCGCTGATGCAGCCCGCAAGGCCGCCCCAAAACGGTCAGGGCCAAAATCGGCACGGCGCAAGTCCGGCAAGATCAAGTCCGCCAAGATCAAGCGGCCGGCGAAGCAGGCAGCGACTGCCGAGCCCGCCGGGATCTCGGATCATGGCTGACCGGACGGCGCCGCGTGCGCGCCCTGACCGCAAGGCGCCTGCCGCCGCCGCTGCCAAGCCGAAGCGGACGAAGAAGACGCTTGGCGATGATTTCCTCGACGCGGTGCGCGCCGACTTCCGCGCCCATGGAGCCGGCGTCATTGCCGCGGTCCGGGCCGACAAGCCCGACCAGTATCTGAAGATCGTGCAATCGGTGCTGCCCAAGGATCTGGCCAAGGATTTGCATGTTTCATCTGACAATCTGGAAGCCCTGAGCGATGACGAGATCCGCCGCCGCATCCGCGGCCTCGAAGCCGTCCTCGGGCCGTTTGGCGACCAGCCTGAAGGCGAGCCGCCACTATCTGGCGCTGCTGCAGGAACTGGACCGCAGGCGCAGGACTAACCAGCTTGCCGCCTACCGGCCTTATCCCAGGCAGGCGCAGTTTCACGCCGCCGGCGCGCAGAACCGGGAACGTCTGTTCATAGCCGGCAACCAGCTCGGCAAGACCAGGGCCGGCGGCGCCGAATGGGCCATGCATCTCACCGGCCGCTACCCCGCGTGGTGGCAGGGCAAGACCTTCGACACCCCCGTCAGGCTATGGGCTGCCGGCGTGACGGGCGAGGGCACGCGCGACAACCCGCAGCGCGTGCTGGTCGGCCCGCCGCAGCAGCAGGCGGCATGGGGCACCGGCATGATCCCGGCCAACGCCATCCTGCACACGACCATGGGCCGCGGCGCCCCGGGCGCGCTCGACAGCATCGTGGTGCGCTGGGGCGGCGGCGGCGACGTGCAGGCCGATGAATCGGTGCTTTCGTTCAAGAGCTATGAGAAGGGCCGCGAAAAGTGGCAGGGCGAAACCCTGCACGGCGTCTGGTTCGACGAGGAGCCGCCGCTCGATATCTATTCCGAAGGCCTGACCCGCACCAACGCCACCGGCGGCATCACCATCGTGACGTTCACGCCGCTGCTGGGCATGAGCGACGTGGTGTTGCGGTTTTTAACGGCGCAGGAGGTTCTCCCTTCCCCCCTTGTGGGGTGAGCAGCTGGTTCGCGAAGCGAATTCGTCGTGCCAGTGGCACGACGAAAGGCCGGCGAACGCCGGGACGCTGCGGAGCAGCGGGGACCCGGCAGGTTGGATCGGCCACCATCCGGCCCCTCGCAGGCTCAGGGCGTTCGAAGCTCGAAAAGCCAAGCAATTGGCTTTTCGTCCGCCACGCGGACCGCTTCTCACCCCACAAGGGGAGAAGGTAAGAGCCGCCACGCCCGGCGCAAATATCGTGCGCGGACAACATCATACGACATTACTTTGAATCAGTTCGGCAGGCTCTACGTCATGTCACGTCCCCGAGATCAGCGGTGCCTCAGGCGATTGCCGGCAATGATGATTGCCATACGGCGTGGTGCGATATCTGGTTGTGCTCGATGCAATCGGTTGCCAGTTTGCTGATTTCAGGATCGGCGGACGCCTGCGCCCATTCGACGAACGCGTCAACAACGACCAACCTCGCCCGGCTGGCCAGCCCCAGGCCGTAACGGCGCACTACCGGCTCTGAATGGTCGAGCATCGCACGGATCATGCCTGATGCATCATCTCGCCATTGCCCGGAGATATCGGCGATCACCGAAAACGGCGTTTGCGGCCTGAGCAACGCGGCGTGCTGACGCGCAAGCTTTAACTGCCAGTCTTTTGCAAAGCGCACAAATTTGACGGCTCCCATGCGTACACCATCGTGATAATCATCAAGGGCAAACAACGCGTGCGCGAGATGCTGACCATCGTTCCGCGTACTGCATCGCAAGATAGACTCCACGGCATCGAAGCGCGTGCGCGGGTTGCTGTCCCTAAGCAGCGCGGCCAGCTCACCCACCATCGAACTTATGTTCTGGTTTTGAAAGGTGGCAATAAACGCACCCGCCGCTCGCGTCTCAGCATTGGCAGAGGTCAGCAGGAGACGAAGGCTTTCCAACGGCACCGTCTTGCCGAGCTCGCCGAGAAGGTCGTTGGCAAGCGCGCCATCGTCATCATGCGGGGACGACAGCAGCCGCTCCAGCATCTCCTGACCTGTCATGGCATTTGTCGATTTGCCGAGTGGCAGCAGGATCTTACCGCCTTCGCTGAAAAAAAGATGAGCAACCTCGCTGTCCTCGGCGGACAGGCGCATCGCCTCGAATAGATCTGTCATGGCAAAGAGTGGCTGTCCCACCCGCGTAGAGTACAGGCCGCGCAGAATGCACCAGCCAGACGCATCGATGTCGCCGATGCACGGCAAGACCTACCGCATAAAGCGATAAAGGAAAAGATGAGAGCGAAGCTTTCCCGTTTCGGCGCGTTGCGGAATCGCGAACCGCGACTAGACTGGTGGCCAGGTTGTCGAGGAACCAAGTCCATGAACAGGCGGCAGGTATTGACAGGCGGTTTGTCGTCGCTTGTCGTGTCGCCGGCGGGTGGTGCTGAGGTATCAAAGCCCCAGGTGCCCAAATGGCGACCCTCGTTTTCACAACCCATCGATCGCATCGAGGAACGGTTCGGCTATTACTTCGACAGAGGCCGTGACTTTGCCATCCTTGAAAACGGCACCTGCGTGCTGACGGAAGCCGGCCTGTCCGATGAGGCGGCAGCCATGGCCGCCATCCAGACGCTTGCCATGATTTACAACTATCACCCGGACATGAAGCCGTCCGACATGGATGATGGCAACGTGCTGGTCAGCTACAATCATCCAGCCTTCAATGTCGTGCTCTCCGACGTTGCGAATGCGCATTGGCAAGAGATCGAGGCCCGCCACCAGGATGGGCTGGCTACGGGCGAGGTGCTGATCACGCCGCTGGGGCAGAATGTGTTCGATGAGCTCGGCAAAAAGGCGCTGCTCGGCAGGTGCTACATGTTCATGGATGCGCAGGCGCCAAAGGTGATCCGCATCAAACCCAGTTGATAAGTCGAATCAGGGATATTTGGTGCCCGCAAGCTGCCTGGCACGACCCTCGGCGGTTGGCGATTTGCGCGTTAATGGGCCGCACAATATTTTCTCTCGACCGGTATACTGATATATATAGAGCATACAGGATTGATTGGGAGTGTCGGGGACGCAGACCTCGCGTTTGAACCCTGTTCCTGGATCGGTACGGGTTCTGCAGATTTTTTTACTCGTATCGTAAGGAACATTCGCCTGGCTGGTGCATGCCGATGCACTGGCGGCAATGGCGACAACGATTGCAATCCGAATCATGTGTTCCCCCAAGTCTTGGGTCAGCTTCGCATTGATGAGCGGTGGTATCAATGGCCACACTCTATTGGAGCATGCTTGCATGACCCGTCACGTCACCTTCATGACCATAGACGACGTCGAACACTATTCGCCTGACGAGCGCGCCGCGATCGTCGCCGCCTATCCCGAGCATGAGCGCGAGGCGCGGGCGCGCGGCGTTCCGGTGCTGGGCTCCGGCCGCATCTTTCCGATTGCCGAGGAGCTGATCGCCTGCGAGCCGTTCCGGCTGCCGCGCTACTGGCCGCGGATCGGCGCGCTCGATTTCGGATGGGACCATCCCTCGGCCGCCGTCGAACTCGCCTGGGATACGGAAGCTGATATCGTTTACGTCACCAAAGCAGCCAGGGCCTCGCAGCAGACGCCGGCCATGCAGGTACTGGCCCTGAAGCCGTGGGGCGAGTGGCTGCCCTGGGCCTGGCCGCGCGACGGCCGCCGCGAGACGCTGGAAGGGGCGGGCACCGCACTTGCCAGACAATATTCCGCGCATGGGCTGAACATGCTGTCGGGCCACGCCCGCTTCGCCGACGGCTCGGTCTCGGTCGAGGCCGGGCTGATGGAGATGCTCGACCGCATGCAATCCGGCCGCTTCAAGGTGTTTTCGACCTTGCTGCCCTGGTTCGAGGAGTTTCGCCTCTACCACCGCAAGGACGGCCATGTGGTCAAGCTGCGCGACGATTTGATGGCGGCGACGCGCTACCGCAAACTGACGCTCGCCTATGTCAGTGGCGCCGGCACTTTGCCGACGGTGGCCAACGGCATCTGGTTGATGTTCGACCGCGCCGGCGACAGAGGCGCCGACGGGACGGGAGTAGGAGATTTTTTGGGGCCTGCGTCTTCGGCAACCGACAATATTGTCACTTTCGCGGGCACCACGGGCAAGGTGGGGAAGGATAGTGGGATCGCGGTGTCCAGCCTGGCGCCGAAGGCCAGCCCGACATTTACCGGGACGCCAACGGGGCCGACCGCAGCGCCTGGAACGAATACCACGCAATTGGCTACAACGGGGTTCGTCAAGGCTGGGTTTGATCTGAAACTTGATAGCCGACCTAACCTCGGTGTCGTCGCGCAGACGATCACCGATTGGAACAACGCCCTGGACAACGGCTGGTATATGGCCTCGGCGGCGGCTAATGCGCCAGACGGCGTAAATTGGTTCCTGGGGTTTGTGGAAGCGCACGGAAGCACTGGCTACCGGACGCAGACGGTGCATGATTTCGTCAACGACACTACGGCGGCAGACCAAAAGCTATGGCGGCGCAGGCAGGCTGGCGGTGCCTGGGGAGGATGGATCAAGCTGCAATGGTCGCAGGCCGAACAGGATGCACGCTATGTCCAGTCGTCCACGGCGTTGCTTCAGAAGTTTTATGAAAGCCCGCAACAGACCATCACATCCGGCGGGTCGCTGACGTTGGCTCATGGGCTGGGGGTGAAGCCGAAAAATTACCTTGCATTCTTACAGTGCACCACTGCTGAGGGTGGCTATTCTATTGGAGACGAAGAACCTGTCTCGATTGGATCGCACGAAGCAAGCACCAATCGAGGCCTAAGTGTCGTTCCCGATACTACAAACATGGTCGTTAGATTTGGGTCGCAGGCTTCTAGTGCCGTTCAGATTACACGCAAAGACACTGGTGGATTTCTAAATATTACCAATGCAAGCTGGCGGCTTGTCATTAGGGCATGGGCCTAACATAAATTCGAGTGAATCTTCAAAAGAAAGATCAAAAGGCCGCTCTCTCTTTCCGAGATATGGCGTCTGCCCAATCCACCACCGAATCTCAATAAGCCTCGGCTATTTTCGTCGTCGAAGCGCTTCTTGATCACCTTTGCCGGAATTCTTCCTAACACTGCATACGGAGGTGCATCTTCGATCACCATCGCAGCGGCGACGACGGCAATGGTGCCGTCGCTCGATTCGCCGTTCCGATCTCCTTTCCGGCCGACGCCACCAAATACCGCCCCGCCAAGGTCTCCAGCGACGTTGTCTCGATGATCGACGCCTAACCGCAAGCAGCTTCGCAAATCGACAACCTGCCTTTCGCGGGCAGAAAGGAAAACCCCATGGACCGCAACTTCGCGCGGGCGCTTGCGCTCGTCCTCAAATCGGAAGGCGGCTGGTCCGACAATCCGGCTGATCCCGGCGGCGCAACCATGAAGGGCGTGACGCTGGCCAATTTCCGCCGCTACGTGAAGGCGGTTGCGACGAAGGACGACCTTCGCCATATCACGGATGCTCAGGTGGCGACGGTCTATCGCCGCTTCTATTGGGATGCCGCTGCGGGCGCCGAGCTTCCCGGCGGTGTCGACTATGCCGTCTTCGACTTCGCCGTGAACAGTGGGCCGGGCAGGGCGGCTAAATATCTGCAGGCGGCAGTTGGCACCGCACAGGACGGCAGGATCGGCCCGGCCACGCTCAAAGCTGTCGGCGCCAGGCCACCGGGCGCAGTCATCGACGATCTTTGCGATGCCCGCCTGGCATTCCTGCGGCGGCTGCCGACCTGGCCGGTTTTCGGCAAGGGTTGGAGCGATCGCATCCGGTCGGTCCGTTCCCAGGCGCTGTTGATGTCGGCACTACAGCCCGCTCCGGCACCTTTGCCGGGCACCCCGCCCCAGCCATCAGCGCTCTCGCCGAAGCCCGGCAGTGCGATGCCGCCGGTGTCTACCGGCGGGCGCGTCAGCCCCGTCGAACGCCTGCCGTTCTGGCGTGCGCTGCTTCAAATCCTGAAATCGATTTTCGCAAGGAGTTCGACATGATCGCCGTCTTCATCCGCATCGGCTTGCGTTACGGCGCCGGTGTTCTGGTCGCGCGTGGCCTGCTCGGCGCCGACGACGCGGCGGCATTTTCTTCCGACCCCGACATTCAAGCTGGTCTGGAGATCGCCGCCGGTCTCGCCATCGCCTCGGTCACGGAGACCTGGCACTGGCTGGCCCGCAAATCCGGCTGGGAGCACTGACATGGAAGGGTTTCAACAACTGCTCATCGCCTATCTCGAAGCCGCGAAACCCTATGCTATCGGCTTTGCCGCCGGGCTTGTCGCCGGGTGGCTGCTGTGAGCGCGCTCCTCGCCGTCCTGCTTGGCAACAAGGCGCTGCTGGGCTTCCTGGCATCGGTCATCGCCGCCCTTTGCTGGGGCGTTCACCAGCGGCTGGCCGGCGCCAGGGCCGAGCGCAGCAAACTGGCGGCCGCTGAGGCCGCGGCGCGCGCGGTCGCCGAGCAGGTGCAGAACGACGTCGGCGCACTGCCGGCGGACGCTGTTCGAAAGGAGCTGAAATCATGGGCAAGGGACTGATGCTTGCGCTGCTTGTGGCGCTTGCCGGGTGCACGACTGCTTCGGGCGGCTTCTGCGCGATTTCGAGCCCGCTGCGCCATTCGGCCGAAGCCGTCGACGTCCTGTCGGACGCCGAGGCGAGAGCGCTCCTGGCGCACAACCGCAAGGGACAAAAGCTCTGCGGATGGAGGCCTTAGCCGATGCACGACCTCTTCGACATGCTCGGCATCAAGGGGCCGGTCGTCGCCGCCGGGCTAGCCGGCGGCGTGCTGCGAGCACTGTCGCGCCATCGCTACAAGCTGCGCGAGATGATTGCCTCGCCGATCTGCGGGGCGCTGGCGGCTGCGTATCTGACGCTGCCTGCCGTCGCCTGGTTCAGGGCAACCGGCGTGCCTATCCCCGATCCGGCCGACGATACCACGACGCTCGCCGCCGCCTTTTTGATCGGCGTCTCGGCCATGTGGATTTCCGACATCGTCTTCGAGGTCATCGTGCGGCGGTTCGGCTCGGCCGGCAACGAGTGATGCACTTGAGATGCTGGAAGAAGCCAGCGACAATGCCTACCTAAGGAGCAATCCAATGGAGGTATGATATGGCGACGTCCATCGAACGTGCAGTCCTTGGCGGCGGCTGTTTCTGGGGCATGCAGGATCTGATCCGGCGCTATCCCGGCGTGATCTCTACCCGCGTCGGCTATAGCGGTGGCGATGTGCCAAACGCCACGTATCGCAACCACGGCAGCCATGCCGAAGCCATCGAGATCGTTTTCGATCCGGCCAGGATCAGCTTTCGCACATTGCTCGAATCCTTTTTCCAGATCCACGATCCGACCACCAGGAACCGCCAGGGCAACGATGTCGGAATGAGCTATCGCTCTGCGATCTTCTACACCAGCGACGAGCAGAAGCGCGTCGCCGAAGACACCATCGCCGATGTCGATGCCTCTGGACTGTGGCCGGGCAAGGTCGTCACCGAGCTTGCGCCGGCGGGCGACTTCTGGGAGGCGGAGCCAGAGCATCAGGACTATCTCGAGAAATACCCCAACGGCTATACCTGCCACTTTGTCAGGCCGGGCTGGAAGCTTCCGGTCCGCGAAAAGGCTGTTTCGTAACGCAGCCGCTATCGTCTGCTTATCTGGCGGTCGAACTATTCTTCCGCGCGATCGGTATGCCGGCCGCCTCGTAGAGGTGGCCGTGCTCGGGCTGCCCATAGACGAACGCGCCGTGGACGGGTTTGCCGTCGACCTCAGAGCCTGAGAACGCGACGGCCTCGATCTTCTTTGTTCCGGTCAGGCTCTGGTTTCGAAGATAGGCGAAGGTTCGCACCGCTTCTCCAACAATTCGATCGAGAAACGGTTTTGGCCGCCTCCCGGGCCGTCGCACTAGGCTTGGAAAGCGCTCTCGTCCGAAACAAAATGGTGCTGTGCGCAAAGCGCCGGCATGATCTGATAGATTCGGTTGAGCGAGCAGGTCATGAATCCTGGGTGAAAAAGAACGAAGTCGACCTCTCCTCTCAGATGCATGGTCCCGCGCAGCAATCTTTGCGCTGCCGATCTGGAGAGGACATAGCCTGCGGCGCCCGCGTGCAGGCCATAAAGTCTGGCAAGCGAAAACCCATCATCGAGAGCGACTTCCTTGCGTCCGACCCTCACTTTGGCAAAATGCGTTTCCAGCTTGATCACATCGGCATCGCGTGGCACCCATCGATCGGAAGCAAGCAGCGAGCCGGCGCCAGCGCCGAAAACGACGTCGTCTTCGAAAACCGCGCCATATTGATCCGCGCCGTCCGCAACGATCTCCCAACACGAGCGGTGGCTCAGGAAACAGCAAACCTCAGCAGCGCTCAGCGGGCTTTTGGCGACAGAGCAGCAATCGGGGCAATCAATGGCGGAGACACGCTCAAATGGTACTCCGATCCGGCCGAACTCGGACGCGACATGCGCCAGCCGATCGCGAGAACGATCAAGATTGATCACCAGACACCTCATCAGCGCCCCCTTTGTCCGGTGATCAGTGAATATCACGTTCCCGTGATTGCACAAAATTTGCTTACGTGCGGGGCAGTAGCGGCGTACGTGCCGCCGGTTGATTTTGGAGGTTGGGTGGACATTGACTGCATCCCCGGCGAGGCGCGAGGCTTAACCGTGCGCGGGTAGACGAGTCGAGTCGCCCTAGAAGCCGAAGAATTGCCGGCCGATCATGTATCCAAGCGCGACGACCACAAGGGGAAACAGGGCGGGCGCCAGCCGACCAAGAGCGGAGGTCTTTGGCTGTTGCCTGGAGATGGTCGTGGGCGCATTGCCGAGATTCTTGGTCATCCGGCATAGTAGCAAGCGCTGATTAACGATTCCGTAACCCAGTCGAGGCCGCCGCGGCTTTTTGCGTTGCTGGCGCGACCTTGACAATGCCCAGCCCGTGACGCAACTGGGCCGTCTTGAGAGCATTGTGAGGCAAGGTCAATGCGGGTGACGCTCGTTTTGAAGGGCGTAATACCCTGCCGAGGTTACGGTGGGATTCAGCGTCAGGTCGAATGGCTGGCCACGGAGATGGTTCGTCTCGGACACGAAGTCGTGGTGATCGCTGGCCCTGGCTCCAGCCACCCGCTCTTCGAAGTCCGGCACGCTTCGACCGATGCCGAATGCCGGGCAGCCATTCCGCGCGACACTCAAATCGTCCACACCCATAGTTGGCCCGTCGAGGTGCCATTTCCAACGCTGAATACGCAGCGCGGCTTTATGCCGGACCAGCCCATGCCAGTTGCGAACTGGAGCTTTATCAGCGCCAATCATGCCCGCCAGCATGGGCGCGAGACATTCGTCTACAATGGCTTTCCGGTGGACGCCTATCGTTTGTCGGCTGCAAAGGGCGACCGCCTGCTATTTCTCGCCGGCATTGCACGATCAAGCAAAGGCCTCAACCGCGCTGTCGATCTCGCCAAAAAATTCGATTTCGGTCTCGATATCGCCGGTGGCTCGCGTTGGAAACTGCTGGGCCGAAGTCAGACCCGCCGCGAAGGGTTGTTTTTCAAGAGCCTTGGCAGGCGATACCGTTTCCACGGAATCGTTGACGGCGAGCCGAAGCTTCGCCTTCTCGGCGAAGCGCGAGCCTTCCTCAACCCCATCGCCTGGGAGGAGCCGTTCGGCAACGCACCGGTCGAAGCCATGTTGTGCGGCACTCCGGTGCTGACGACGACGCGAGGCGCATTGCCCGAGACGGTCGATGCCGACAGCGGGCGCTTCTTTGAGACCGATGAAGAATTTGCGGCCGCTTTCGAGGCCGTCGCCGACCTTACGCCTCAGCAATGCCGCGAATCGGCCGCGACGAGATTTCCCATCCAAAAAGCGGCGCGCGGTTATCTGGATCTCTATGCCCGCATCCTTGACGGCGAAGCGCTTCCTTGACGACCGGCGATCCAATCCTCTTCGTCGGCTTCCCCGCGGTCGGCGACTTCGTCCGTTGCCATTCCGCCATCCAGATCATCGCTGCGCGATTTCCTGATCGCCCCATAGATGTCGTCACCTCGCCTGTCGCAGCGCCGCTGGCGCGCCTGATGCCGCATGTCAGGAAGGGCTGGGCGCTTGCCAAGCGTCATCAGCGCCCCGGTTTTGGCGAGCGCAGCCGCCTGGTTGGCGAGTTGCGCAAGGAAAATTACCGTACGGCCTATCTGATGACCAGCAGCACCAAGGCGGCGCTGATGGCGTTCATGGCCGGAATAGAGGAGCGCATCGGCTATCCGCAGGAGTTGCAATTCGGCCTCCTCAATCGCTTCCCCGCCGGCTGGTTGGCCCATCTATGGGCCTTCGGAGCCCGCAAGACGCGGCTCTTCGAGGAGGTCTGCTCGATTGCCTCGCTTGGCGAAAAGCCGGCTGCGGGCGCAGAGTGGCCGGCGCCCCGGCTTGTGGTCGATCCGGCCGAGTTGGACGATTGGCGCCAGCACAAGAAGATCGATGCCGGCCGACCGGCCCTGGCGCTCTATACTGCCGACATTGAGAATTTCCGCTCATGGCCCGTCGAGCGCTTCATTTCGATCGCCAGAGACCATCATGATCGCGGCTGGGCAATCTGGATTGTAGGCGGACCGCGCGAGCACGCCGGTGCCGCAAAAATCCGCGCCGCCATTCCTGAGGCAATCGACTTCACCTCGACCCCGTCGATTGCTGACGCGATGTGCCAGATCGCTGCGTCAACCATGTTCCTCGGGGTTGATGGCGGGATTTCCCACGCCGCCGCTGCCCTGAACGTCCCATGCGCGCTCATCTACGGGCTGAATCGCCCCTATGTGCATGGGCCCGTAAACAACCATGTTCGCTTTATCGAACCACCGCTTTCGACGCCCAGCTGGGTCAAGGACACGCGGGGCATCAGCGAAACTCGGGTGAGGGAGGCTCTGGCTGACATCTCAGCCGGTATCGCCAACTGACCAATGGTCTCGCCGGCCCCAGGCGTCTGGTTAAAAACGCCCCGTGGGGGCAACCATCGCTGCGTTTCGGTTACCCCATGGCCCTGCGGCTTTCGGGCTCGTGATTGCCGACCCAATGTGCACGGATGCGGTCGCTGGCTTCAAGGTAGGCCATGTCGATGAGATAAGTCAGAAGCTTCTCGCCGTCGGCTTCGGCTTTCTGCCTAAGCTCCCGCAGTATCCCTTGCGCGAACTGCAGGTTCTCCATTTTGCTCGGCTGGTCCATCGGTGCCCCCCAACGTCTGCGTATGAACTTTGCGCTGGCTATGCTGCATGAAGATTGCCGTGAAGTGGATATTGCACGTGCGGACCGCGATCCTGCGAAGGCGCTGCCTGCACGAAAATCGCCCCATCCGGCTTCAAGATTCGCTACACTATGTGACGGAAAGAAAATAAACAAAGCGTTCTTTTGTACAAGACAGGAAGATTCCTTCAGTTCACACCACGAGATACTTGGACAGCATAGTTGACGTAACGATATTGCGTGGTCTTAAGCTCTCGTTCCCAAACAAACGTAGCATCGTTGCAACCACAAGACGAATTCCAGCTGACCGGGGCCGCTCCGTAGTCAATCGCCGGTTACAAACGGCATGGGTCTCAGCCCAGGGCTTTGGCCAACCCATCGTTCCACGGCAGCGCAGGCCGGATGATCTACCGCCCGCCTTGGATTGACGCCAAGGCGGGCTTTTTGCGTTTGGCTTCTGCCGGGTGAAATGTTGTCGGACCCGGTTCTGTCGGCATCGGGCGGTTTCGAGAACGATTTCCTGCCTGCCGGCTGTCTGCGCCGCTCGCGCTAGGCCGACTTGCGTTGCGGCAAGCTAGACGGCGTCTCGACACCGTCAGAAATCGGTTCGGCTGTACGGTTTGTCGGCTCGTCATCGACCCGGTCGTGCTCGAATTGCCGGGCGGCAGGCAAGGGTTGCAACCAGTGCTCACGGCGATTGACCCAGAGTTCATAGCTGGGCTCCAGCCCTTCGGTGGGCACCTCATCGAGGCTGCCAATCGTCACTTCCACCTCATTCTCACGAACCAAAGGGACCCGGCCGCCGCAGGTGGGACAAAAACTTCTGTCGCCGTAGCTGCTGACGATACCCGTCGTTTCGAATGCCTCGAGCGGCCACACTGCAAACGCCGAAAAAGCCGACCCGCTAGCCTTGCGGCAGTCCTTGCAATGGCAAAGGCCAATCCGAAAGGGATCTCCCGTCACCGAAAACTGGATGCCGCCGCACAGGCAGCTGCCGCTCCGCCTTGTATCATTGGGCATGACCGCTCCTCCATCTGGTTGGGCATCACACCGCTACATCTTGCAGGGCCATGCGCACAATCAATTCACGCGCAGCGCAAGGGTTCCATGTCGCCTCGCGCAATGCATCGTCTGAACCCGGGAGCGCCATAGCAACGACCGCCGCAAGGCTGCTGGATATGTCAGTTCGGGAAATCGAACACCGGTTCCCGGCACCAATAGACACGGCACTGGCCATCACGTGTCGGAACGGAGGCAGCGACCGGCACCTCCGGCCAGTCGCACTCGTTGCCGTATTGGCGGACATAGCGATCGTAAGTATTCCGGCCGGTCGTCAACACCGCCGAGTGATGGCTCTGGATCAGGCGCTGCGTCTCCTCGCAGGTCATCGAACGCGTGTCGGGTCGGGCGTACGCCGTGCTTGTCGCGACAAACAACGCCGTTCCGATGATCCCTGCGATTGCTTGTGATGTCATGGCGATCCATATCCTAAAATACTGCCAGGTATTTCAACAGCGAAATAATGCCGATAATGATGACAACGATCTGCGCGATCTGCCTCGTGCGGCCATCGAGCGGCAGACGCTGGACGAGATGGAGCACCAGCACGATCACCAGGAAGGTGATCAGAATGCCGATAAGTGCCGATGAAGCCATGTCCCTCACTCCGATTGGCTATGTCTGAAAAGAGTACGCAGCGGCAAACGCTCTGACCGTTGATTGGTTCCTGTCGATGCGAAGCCGCCGGCGCAACGTAAAGGCTGCGAAACAGCGTTCCGCGGCCTTTGAAGCTGAACGCCGATCAGGGCCTGTTTGCCGCAATGGTTGTCGTTTGCCATCGGCGACACAGTTCCAGGCAACTTGTTGCTGGCCTCAGGCGGGGCTAACGGGAGAACCGCCTCGGGTTGACGAGCTTCCGACAAAGACGGCCGCATCACGTTCTACAACGAGGCCGCTGCCGACGTTTGGGGCATCGTCCGGTCATTGGCCGAGACCTGTGGTGCGGTGCGTGAAAACTCCGTCACCTCGATGGTCGGCCGATGGCGCATGCTGAGTGCCCGATGGCCGTTTCCATGGTTGAAGGAAGCGATATCCCGTGGGACCAGGCCATTGCAGAGCGGCCGGATGGCGAACTTATTCCGTTTAGAGCCCAACCACGCCTGCTCCGCGACGAATCGGCGAAATTGTCGGCGCCATCAACAGCTGCTTGATCTGCGCACGCAAACGCAAGCTGACGAAGCCCGGATCCGGTCATCATTTCGATAATCGGTGAGACGAGCAAATCGGCGGGCAGCCCGGCGACATTCCTCGAACAGGTGCGAAAGCGCATCTCGGCGCTTTCGCAATCGCACGATCTCCTGGTCGACGCCGAATGGCGCGGCGCCAGCATCGGCGACCTGATCAAGGCGCAACTCAAAGCTTTCGCGGCGCAGGACCGTTTGTCGGTGGCCGGGCCTTTGATCACACTCGCCCGAATGCCGTGCAGTATCTCGGCATCGCTTTCCACGAACTGGCCACCAATTCGGCAAAGCATGGAGCACTGTCACGTCACGGCGGACGAGTCGAAATCGACTGGGATACGGCGCCGGCAACCGACGGCACCGATACCTTTAGCTTGACCTGGCGTGAATTGGATGGGCCGAACCTGAGTGGGACGACGCGCCGCGGTTTTGGCTCCGTCGTCCTCCAGCGGGTTGCGCCACAAGCGCTTAGCGGCACCGGACAACTGGAATTTGGGGACAAGGCGTCGTCTGGACGCTCAAAGCGCCGCCGAGTTCGGTCCAAATCTCTCTCGCGGATTTTGTCGATTGAAAGAGAGGGTCGCGCTTAGGACAATCCCAGCAGGGGAGCGGTTTGACCGCCTGTGGTGTCGGAATTGCCGATGCCAGACAGTTCGTGCTTATCGTCGGCAAGCGAAGTCAATCTCCCCGCCTCGACGGAGGTCAGTCCGTCCAATTCCATCACCGCGCCGTAGAGTTGGGCCGTCTGCATCACAAGCCGCTCGACGTCTTCAAGGGCGACGTTCTCGTCCAGGTTACGCAATCGTATGTCCTCGGCAACCACCGCAATATTGACCATTCCGCGCGAGCGCAGCGCGCCCAGGACCCGTGAATTGAGATCCTCCCGTAGCCGAGCCGAATATCCGTAGCGCATGGAAACCTTCCTTTCAGGAGCCGGTTGTCCCGTCGTGATCAAGATGCGCTAACGACCTTCAGATGGCAAGAAGAATATAAGATATTCTCAACCAAATCAAATAGTTAGAAGACTACACTGGTTGTGCTATCGGCGTATCTCCCTCATCGTTGGTCTTGTATGTGAGTCACCCATCAGCCTCTCTTGACGCGCTGCACGGGGACCCCTAGCTATACTGCAATTGAGGCACATACTAACTCACCATATTTTTTGGTCTTGACGGTTGGAGGCGCGAATGGCCGACCTGGAACGACCCGAGCGACTGCAGATCATGCTGACAGCCGAGGAATTGGCTGCCTTGGAAAACTGGCGCTTCGAAAAGCGCATGCCAAGCCGGTCCGCGGCAGTGCGGGAACTGCTGCGGCGCGGCCTGGATGCGGATGGATTCCTGACTGCGGGACAAGGAACAAAGTCTCAGGACTTTGGAATTCTGGGCAGCAGTGTGACTGGCGACGGCCAGTCGGGCGAGTAATCCGACGGCGGTTAGCCAACAATCGCTTTTTCTGGAAGTGCCGCTACCAATTTATTGCGGTGGCGGAAACGCAAAGCGGGTCGGCTCTCGGCAGGGTACTGGTCTCAGCAGGGTACTCTTGGCGTATGGTTGCAAAGCCCGCTCCGGTTCGCCGGAGCGGGCTTTTTGCGTTTTCCCAACAGGAAATAGTCGCGATCGCTTCAGACACGCTCAAGGTTCTCTTCGCACTCCATGCACGCGACGCTGTGACCGGGGCAACTGAGCCGGTGTGTTCCTCCGGGGCAGCAATGGCCGTTCGAGCTCGCCCACCGGGCACAGACAAACACCTTGCGGGTTCCGTGGCATTGTGGACATTCCATCGGGCGGGCCAGCAAAGCCTCGTTTTCCGAGACACGGCATTCCCTCTCAAGAACCTGGACCATCTGAAACCCCAAGGCCGAAACATGGCTAAGCTATCCATACCCGGAAAGCCTAAATTAGAATTTAATTACATACGCCACGAGAGCCTTCCGAGGGGAAGTTCGCGGATGGCAATCTCAGGCCACCGGCAGTCCGCCGCGCCTGTCTCATTCCCAATCACGGCCGTCTCAAGATCAAGCTCCGGTTGCTCCCGGCATCGGTCAACCCGCGATTTTGCCCACCGATTTTCGCATTCGGATCGTTATAGGCTTTCGCTTTGCTGGAGCGGCGTTAAAGCTGCCCGGCAAATGCCTGAGCGGGAACAGTCCGTTCCTGCGTCGGTTCGTTTGGACAAGGATGTCTGCCAATGACATTGATGGGCGCAGCGGCACTTTTGATCCTTGTCCTGACTTATGCCGGCGTCGCAATCGGGCGTATTCCAGGCCTCCGTCTCGACCGGGCAGGGATCGCCTTGCTGGGGGGTGCGGCGATGATCGCCATCGGCGCACTCAGTATGGAAGATGCCTATCGCGCCATCAATTTCGACACCATTACGCTGCTGCTCGGGATGATGATCGTGGTGGCGCATCTGAAGGTGTCCGGCGCCTTCCGGGCGCTTGGCGCCTACGCTATCGAGCATGCGCACGCGCCTTTCGTGCTGCTGGTGATGGTGACGCTGTTGACCGGCGTGCTGTCGGCGTTCCTGGTCAACGACGCCATCTGCCTGGTCATGGCGCCGATCGTCGTCCACGTCACCCGTGTCATCAATCGCAATCCCATTCCCTATCTGATCGCCACCGCCACCGCGTCCAACTGCGGCAGCGTCGCCACCATCACCGGCAACCCGCAGAACATGGTCATCGGCGCGCTGTCGGGAATTTCCTACCCAGCTTTTTCGGCCGCCCTGGCGCCGGTTGCCCTCTTCGGCCTCGTCGCGGTCGTCGTCATCGTGCGCATCGTCTACCGCGCCGAATTCGCCCGCACCGCCGATCTCAACCCGGAAGTCTATCGCGGCCGCATGCTGCCGGGACAGGTGCTGAAGGCGGTGGTTGTCTGCATTGGCCTGGCCATCGCCTTCTTCGCCGGCGTTCCGGTTGCCAAGGCAGCGCTCATCGGCGGCGCCATCCTGCTGCTCACCCGCGCCATCAAGCCGGCACGCATCTACCGCGAGATCGACGGTCCGCTGCTGTTCATGTTCGCCGGCCTGTTCATCGTTGTCGCCGGCGCCGAAAAGACGCTGCTGACGCCCGACATCATCGCCTCGGCCAAGAACCTCGGGCTGGACGACGTCTGGCGTCTATCGGGCTTCACCGCGGTGCTCTCCAACATCATGAGCAATGTTCCGGCCGTGCTGGCGCTGCGGCCATTCATACCCGGCCTTGAGAACCCCGGGCGTGCCTGGCTGGTGGTGGCGATGAGCTCGACGCTGGCCGGCAACTTCACCTTGCTTGGCTCGGTCGCCAACCTGATCGTCGCCGAACAGGCGCGGGCGGCCGGCACGCAGCTGTCCTTCTCAGCCTTCTTCAAGGTCGGCCTGCCACTGACGCTGCTGACCCTTGCCGTCGGCACGGCATGGCTGGCGGCTGGATTCTAGAGCAACTCCACGAAAAGTGTGAAGTGGTTCTCCGTCCGGAATTGCGTCAAAGAGATAGCGTGTTTCGCCGTCTCCATTAAACGGTGAACGCTCTAGCGGATAGTCGCCGATCCTGACCTTGCTCGAACCAGCGTTGCAGCGGCATGTCCGGCGGCCTCGACATAGTCGGGGTTGCGGTGGATCAGCATGATCGAGAACGCGCCGTCCATCAAAAGCACGATTTCGCGCGCCAGGGTCTGCGGCTCGTCGACGCCGTGGCCTGTGAGTTCGCCGGCCAGCCAGGTCTCGAAATTCTGCTTATGCCGCGCCCCCGCTTTAACGGCCGGGTGTCCGGGCATGGAAGCGAGTTCGGCTGCCGTGCGCAGAAAGCCGCAGCCTCTCCATTTCGGGTGCTTCGCCACGCGCGCCAGATTGGTGAAAATCGCCTCGACCTTGCGCTCGACATCGCCTTCGGCCATCTCGAACCAGCCGGCTATCTGCTTGAGGTTCGGCTGGTCGCGACCGTCGAGATAGGCCGCGATCAAATCGTCCTTGCTCTTGAAATGATAGTAGAGCGTGCGCTTGGTCAGCCCGGCTTTTTCCGCCACTGCATCGACGCTGACGCGGCCGATCCCCTCGGCATAGAACAGCTTCGTTGCGGCATCGACAATGCGTTTGCGGGTAGGGCTTGGTGCTTGGCTCATACGCAAGTATACCGACTAGTGAATATACATACAACCGAAAGCCTGATCCTCTCCGTCGACAAACACAGGGAAGGAAAAGACATGACCGAGCTTGTGCTCACCGGGGCCCGCAACGGGATCGCCATCCTCACACTTAATCGGCCGGAGAAGCTCAACGCCTTGAACTATGCGCTGATTGATCGCCTGCTTGCGCTCCTCGATGCCGCCGAGACCGACGATGCCATCCGCGCCGTCATCCTCACTGGAGCAGGAGAGCGCGCCTTCTCCGCCGGCGGCGACATCCATGAATTCTCAGGCAGCGTGGCCATCGGCGTCGACGTTGCCCTGCGCGACTTCGTCATGCGCGGACAGCGGCTGACGGCAAGGCTGGAGGCATTCCGCAAGCCCGTCATCGCCGCCGTCAACGGCATCGCCTTCGGCGGCGGCTGCGAGATCACCGAAGCCGTGCCGCTCGCTATCGCCAGCGACCGCGCCTTGTTCGCCAAGCCTGAGATCAACCTTGCAATGCCGCCTGCTTTCGGCGGCACGCAGCGGCTTCCGAGACTGGCAGGGCGCAAGAGGGCGCTCGAGCTGCTGTTGACCGGCGATTGGTTCCCGCCGCCGCGCGCCCTCGAACTCGGCCTCGTCAATCAGGTGGTGCCGCATGAGGAGCTGATGCCCGCCGCAATTGATCTCGCCCGGCGCATGACCAGGCATTCTCCTGCAGCAATTGCCTCGATCCTCACAGCAGTGGCGCGGGGCCTGAACCAGAGCATCGCGGAAGGCTTGGCTGTCGAGGCCGAGCAGTTCGCCCGCATGGCTCCGACCGCTGATCTGCGCGAAGGGCTGGATGCCTGGATCGCACGGCGCCAGCCGGGCTGTGACGGCTCGTGGACGCACATCACCCGGCCGGATGAAGCCAGGCGAGCCTCAACGCAGCAGGACGGGCTTGCGGACCGGGATCAAGGCGCCGTCACGGCCACATGACCTTTCATGTTGGGGTGGAAGCGGCAGAAATATTCGACCGCTTCCGCCTTCCGCAGGGTCAGGCTCGCTGTTGCCTTCGGCGGGATCATCACTTCCCAGCCACCCTTGACGGTAGCCGTATGTGCGAACACGTCCTTGTTCACCCACTTGATCGTGTCGCCGACCTTCGCCTCGACGGTGGCCGGCGAAAAGACAAGCTTGTCGATGGTGACCTGGATGGTTTCGGCCTGCACGGGTGAGGTCCCGAAGACCAGCGCCAGTGCAATCCATAGCAGCCGTTTCGACATGGCCTGGTCCTTACTTCAGCATACCTGCAACATGCTCGGCGTGCTGTTCATGGCCCTGGAAAATCTTCAGGCCGGTCTCCAGCAGGCTCTTCAACTCGGTATTACTGGCCGATGGGATCAAAAGGGTTTCAAGCGCGCCGTCGACCTGTTTGTGGTAGGCGATCTCGTTGTCGACATAGGCTTTGTCAAAGGCTGCGCCGTCGAGTTTGGCGAGCTTCGCCCGCTCCTCGGCCGCAGCCTTGGTCAGCGCCTGGCTGGTTGCGTTGTCTTCCGGCGTCACCTTCAGCTTCTTTACCAGTTCCAGTGCCTGCGCGTTGACCGCTTCGTGGTCGCGCACCATGTCGTTGGCGAAATCCACGACCTCCTTGGTCTTCGATTTCTTGATCGCCTGCTTGGCGGCTTCCACATCGATGACGCCTGCCGTGTAGGCGATGTGGGCGATCTGCGGGTCCGTCGGCTTGTCGGCGGCTTGCGCGAGCGGGGCAGCGCCAAGCAGCAGCAAGGCAGCGAGGGCGGCGGTGTGTCGGGTAACCATGGCATCTCCTTCGCCCGGACGCGGGATCGCGCCGGGCCGTGTTTTTCAGTTGACGGTCATTGGATGCGCAGCGGCGGCAAACGTTCCCGGGGAAATCGGCCAAATCAGCCGATGATCAGCTCTCCAGGCCGAGCCGCTGCATGACGGCGCTGGTCAGCCTGTCGCAGCGCCGGCCGGCAAACGGGAAGGCGTCGAGCAGCACCGGCCCGATCTGGTCGTCGAGTGCCTTGCGTACCAGGGCGCGGGCGCGGTGTAGCCTTGTCTTGACGGTTTCCGGCCGCACGCCAAGCAGCTCGGCGGTCTCCTCGATACTGAGCCCCTCGATAACCCGCGCCACGAACACCGTCCGATAAACATCGGGTAGGCTGTCGGTCGCCCGTTCCACCAACTCGAGGATCTGCCGCTGCGCCATCGTCCGCTCCGGATCGTCGCTGGGATTGAGGGGGAACTGGATGATTTCGGCTTGCGGGTTTTTCGCCACCGTCCGCCGCCTTTTGCGCAGACGACCGAGCGCCTCGTTGATGACGATGCGCGACAGCCAGGTGGCCAATGAGGACTCCCCGCGAAAGGCATCGAGATGGGCAAAGGCTCTGACATAGGCCTCCTGGACGATGTCCTCGGCTTCGGCATCGTTGCGCACCACCCCGCGAGCGATGCGATAGAGCCGCTGATTATGGGTCTTCATGATGATGCAGAAGGCGTTGCCTTCGCGTGCCAGCGCGCGGCGCACGAGAAGCATCTCGCTTGAAGCAGCCGTGGGCATTGGTACAGACATAGCAGGCATGGCCAGTTCCTCGATCCAATCCCCGTCCGAAACCTCGATCAAGACATTGGATGACATCGCCGGCAAAAGGTTCCCGGCCATTTTCGCCCGGCTCCGACGGCGCCTAGAATACTGCTTCCGCCAGCGGCTTGTCAGCAGCCTGCACTCGCGCCGTGGCCGCAAGCAGGTCGGTCTGCGTGATCAGGCCAAGGATGCGGCTGTCCCCGTCCACGATGATGACTGCATGGGTGCGGCCGTCGGTGAGCACCGGTAGCAGGGCCATGGCGGGCGTACCGGCGGCGGCGGTCGACGCTGTCGACGTAACGCTTCCGACGGCTTCGTCGGCTCGCGCCAATTCCCTCAATCCAACGGTGCCGACCAGCCTGGCGTCCTTGTCTACAACCGGCAGCGTGCGGATATTGTGGTCGAGCAGCAGATGACGCGCCCGATCGGCGGACGCGTGTTCATCGACCGAAATCACGTCGCACGACATGATGTCCTCGCACAACATGGTTCGGTGTGCGCGCATCGTCGCTTGCAGTTCGACCTGTCGCAGCAGTTGTTCGAGATCGTTGCGGTCGATGTCGAAGGTCTCGTCGAGCGCAGCCAGCGCGGCATCGATGTCCTCGGCCCGGAAGCCGATGCGCTCCTGAGCCGGCGGATCGCTGGTTCCGTGCGTGCTTTTCGGGGCAGGGGCCGGCACATGCGGGTAGCTGCGTCGCGACAGCCTGTGGAAAGCATAGCCGAGCGCGACCAGCATCATGGAGTTCAGCGCCACCGGCACGAACGGAAACAGGAAGCCCGCACCGATCACGGCCGGCCCGCCGAGCACGGCGGTCAGTGCGGCGGCTCCGCCCGGCGGATGCAGGCAGCGCGAGAACGACATGGCGGCGATCGCCATCGCCACGGCAATGCCCGTGGCGAGAACGGGCTGATGGACGAAATGGGCCACGATCACGCCGACCAGCGCCGATATTGTATTGCCGCCGATGATCGACCATGGCTGCGCCAGCGGGCTTGCAGGCACCGCGAACAGCAGCACCGCCGACGCCCCCATCGGCGCCACCAGCAGCGGCACATGCGGGCCATTGCCAAGCACCAGCGCGCCGATCGCGCCGGTCAGCGCAATGCCGATCATCGCCCCGATGCAGGCGATGAGGCGCTCGCGCAGCGTCGCGCCGGCGAGAATGGGGACAAAGAGACGAAAGGCCATGGCAAGCTCAGTCCGGCTGGAATTGTGCGCGCAGCGCCTGCAATGGCGTTGGCCCGACGATTTTGAAAGTCAAACCGATCCGAAAAAGCGCGCGTTGGGGAAATAACATTGCGCTTGGTTGACCGACGAGCGGCTTTGCGAGGTCAATCGCCTGCGAAAGTCGCTCGCCAATCCTTTCAACGGGTTAAGCCGGCTAGCGGAATCAGCTTGGCAAGTTTGCTGGTGTCATGCCGCAGCGGCCGCTTCCAGCCCGCGCAGGATATCGGCCTTGAGGTCCTCGACATCCTCAAGCCCGATCTGCAGCCGGATCAGCGGGCCGTCATAGGGGCCCTTGGCGACGGTACGGTCGCCGAGGAAGACCGGCACGGCAAGGCTCTCATAGCCGCCCCAGGAATAGCCGAGACCGAAGATTTTCAACGCATCGAGGAAGGCATGCTGCTGTCTCTGGCCGCCGCCTTTGAGCACGATGGAAAAGATGCCGCTCGAGCCGGAAAAATCACGCTTCCACACCGCGTGGTCGGGGTGGCTGGGGAGCGCCGGGTGCAGCACGCGGGCCACGCCGGGCTGGCCTTCAAGCCAGACGGCAATGGCAAGCGCGCTCTTTTGATGGTGATCCAGCCGAACGCCCATCGTGCGCAGGCCGCGCAGGACTTGGTAGACGTCGTCGGGGCCCGCGCAGCAGCCCATCGTGTAGAACGTCTCGCAAAGCTGCTTCCAGCAGTTGGCATTGGCAGACACTGTGCCCAGCAGCACGTCCGAATGCCCGGCCGGATATTTCGTCGCCGCATGGATCGAGATATCGACGCCGTGGTCGAGCGGACGGAAATAGAGCGGCGTTGCCCAGGTGTTGTCCATCATGACGATGGCGCCCGTTTCATGCGCCGCCTTGGCGATCGCCGGCACATCCTGCACCTCGAAGGTGTTGGAGGCCGGTGATTCCGTAAACACGACTTTGGTGTTCGGCTTGATCAAGCTGGCGATGCCGGCGCCGACATGCGGATCGTAATACTCGACCTCGACACCCAGCCGCTTCAGCATCGTGTCGGCGAAATTGCGGGTCGGATGGTAGACGGAATCGACAATCAGGATGTGATCGCCTGCCGAGAGAAACGCCAGAAACGGGACGGTCACCGCCGCCAGGCCCGACGGCACGATTATGGTGCCGGCGGAGCCTTCCAGCGCGTCGATCGCATGCGCCAACGCATCGGTGGTCGGCGTGCCGCGTGTGCCATAGGTGTATTTCTGGCTGCGCGCCGCCATCGCCGACGCATTCGGATAGAGCACGGTCGAGGCATGCACGATCGGCGGATTGACGAAGCCGAAATAGTCGTGCGGGTTGTTGCCCGAATGGGCAAGCCGCGTGTTGATACCCATTTCGTTGCCGTCAGTCGCCATTGCTCTTCGCCTCGTGGTGAAAGCGCTAGCCATAGAGCGGCGGCATTGGCCGTGCAACAGCGGGCGCCCGCCAGGCGGTGCCCTTTGCATAGGCCAATTCCCCCATGAATAGTCTGGAATGCGTGGCGATCCAGAGCCGCGGATTTCATGAGTGGATGTGGATTAGCGTCGACGGACTTTGCCGGTTTTATTTGCGGGGCTTGCTGCCTTCCTGATGCTGTTGTCTGCAATTCAGGCATTTGCGGCAATTGGTTTTCAAAGCTGTCGTGAAACGGTCATTTCCCTTGACCTCACAGAGATAATCGCCTTCGATGCAGTTCGTGAATGGGAGGGGCCGGGCGTCGGTTACGACGCGAGGTTCCGGAATGAGCCGGATGGGAGCCGGGTTCACGCGGGAAAAGATCAGGATTTGCCTGAGGATCAGGGTTTACCTGAAAACAGAAAAGGGTCTGTGGGTTATGAAACATATTGCAATTGGCATTCTCGGTGCCGCTGCGCTTGGATGGATGGCTTCGGCCGCGTCGGCGACAACGCTCGATACCGTCAAGGCGAAGGGCTTCATCCAGTGCGGTGTCTCGACGGGCCTGGCCGGCTTCTCGGCGCCTGACGACAAAGGCGATTGGAAAGGCATCGACGCGGATTTCTGCCGCGCTGTCGCTGGTGCAGTCTTCGGCGATGCCTCCAAGGTCAAGTTCACGCCGCTCAGCGCCAAGGAGCGCTTCACCGCGTTGCAGTCGGGCGAGATCGATCTCCTGTCGCGCAACACCACATGGACCATCAATCGCGATACCGCGCTTGGCCTGAACTTCATCGGCGTCACCTATTATGACGGCCAGGGTTTCATGATCAACGCCAAGAAACTGCCTGGCGTCAATTCGGCGCTGCAGCTTTCAGGTGCGGCAGTCTGCGTGCAGAGCGGCACCACCACCGAGCTCAACCTCGCCGATTACTTCAAGGCGAACAAGATGGAGTACAACCCGGTCGTCTTCGAAAAGCTGGAAGAGGTCAACGCTGCCTATGACGCCGGCCGCTGCGACGTCTACACCACCGACCAATCCGGCCTCTATGGCATCCGCCTGACGCTGAGTGCGCCGGCCGACCATGTCGTGCTGCCCGAGATCATCTCCAAAGAGCCGCTCGGCCCCGCCGTACGCCAGGGGGACGACCAGTGGTACCACATCGTCAAGTGGACCTACTTCGCCCTGTTGCAGGCAGAGGAACTGGGCATCACCCAGGCCAATGTCGAAGAGATGAAGACCTCGGATAATCCGGAGATCAAGCGCGTGCTCGGTCAGGAAGCCGAAACCAAGATCGGAACCGACCTTGGCGTGAGCAATGACTGGGTCGTCAACATCGTCAAGGCAGTCGGCAATTACGGTGAGATGTTCGAGCGCAATGTCGGCACCGGCAGCCCGCTGAAGATCGCGCGCGGCATCAATGCGCTGTGGACCAAGGGCGGCCTGCAATACGCACCGCCGATCCGCTGATCGAAATGTGATCCGGAAGGCAGATCATCTGCCTTCCGGTTTCTCTTTCCAGGGGATGAGCAATGGCGTCGCAGGAAGTTCTTCGCGAGGAGCCGAGCCGCGGTTCCTTCATCAACGATCCGAAAGTCCGCGGGTTTTTCTTTCAGGCGGTGGTTGTCATCTTGCTGGTGGCGGGCGTCTGGTGGATCGTCCACAACGTCATCGTCAACCTGCAGCGCTTGCATATTACTTCCGGTTTTGGCTTCCTGAACAACCGAGCAGGCTTTGACATTCCAGTCAGGCCCATCGCTTATGATTCCGACTCGACCTATGGCCAGGCCATTGTCGTCGGGCTTATCAACACCATTATCGTCGCCGTTGCCGGCATTATCACCGCGACCATCATTGGCTTCATTGTCGGCGTCGGCCGGTTATCGCGCAACTGGCTGGTTCGCAAGATTTGCACGGTCTATGTCGAGGTGTTCCGCAACATCCCGCCGCTGCTGGTGATCTTCTTCTGGTATTCAGGCGTGCTCGCGGTACTGCCGGCGCCTCGCGACAGTTTCAATTTGCCGTTCGGCTCTTTCCTCAACCAACGCGGTTTCTATTTTCCGCGCGCTATCTGGGGCGACGGCTCCTGGCTGATGTTTGTCGCCTTGCTTGTCGGCATCGCCATGGCTTTTTTTGTCGCGCGCACGGCACGCCAGCGGCAAATGGCAACGGGCCAGCAGTTTCCCGTATTCTGGACTTCGGCGGCGCTGATCGTCGGCCTTCCGCTCCTGGCCTATGCGCTGAGCGGCTTTCCCTTGAGCTTCGACTTTCCAAAACAATCGACCTTCAACCTGACCGGAGGCTTTCAGATCGGGCCGGAGTTCCTGTCTCTCTATTTGGCGCTGTCCTGTTACACGGCCTCCTTCATCGCCGAGATCGTGCGCGCCGGCATTCTCGGCGTCAGCAAGGGTCAGACCGAAGCGGCTGGCGCCCTGGGGCTGCGGCCGGGATCTATCCTGCGGCTTGTCGTCGTTCCCCAAGCCATGCGGATCGTCATCCCGCCGCTGACCAGCCAGTATCTCAACCTGACCAAGAACTCGTCGCTGGCCATTGCCATCGGTTACCCCGACCTGACGGCGATCGCCGGCACAGTGCTGAACCAGACCGGTCAAGCGGTCGAGGGTGTGCTGATCATGATGGTCGTCTATCTCATCATCAGCCTGGTGACGTCGGCGGTGATGAATGTGGTCAACGCCAGGATGGCGCTGGTGGAGAGGTAAGGCCATGCAGGAACATGATACCTCCTGGGTGCGGACCGAAATGGCACTCGCTCAACAAGCCCCGGCCGGCGTGCGAGGGCCTTTGGCCTGGGTTCGCAAGAACCTGATCGGTTCGGTGGGCGACGTCATCCTGACTGTAGTGGCTATTGCGCTGGTGGTGATGATCGTGCCGCCCATCGTCAACTGGGCCTTCATCAACGCCCAGTGGACGGGGCCGGACCGGACTGTATGCGCCACGGTGGCGCAAGGCGGCATCCAGCCGGACGGTTGGTCAGGCGCCTGCTGGGCCTTCGTCAACGCGAAGTTCGGCCAGTTGATGCTTGGCCGCTATCCCCTGGAAGAGCGCTGGCGGCCGATCCTGGTCGCCGTCCTGTTCGTGGCGCTGCTGGTGCCGTTGCTGATGCCACGCGTGCCGCGCAAGGGGTTGAACGCCATTCTTCTATTCCTGGCATTGCCGATCATCGCGTTCGTGCTCCTGGTCGGCGGCATCTTCGGCCTGCCGCATGTGGAGACCCAGCTATGGGGCGGGCTGCTGGTGACGCTGAGCCTGTCCTTTGTCGGCATTGCCGTGTCGCTGCCGATGGGCATCGTGCTGGCGCTTGGCCGGCGCTCCAAGATGCCGATCGTCAAGACACTGTGCGTGGTCTTCATCGAGTTCGTTCGCGGCATCCCGCTGATCACCGTTTTGTTCTTTGCCAGCGTCATGCTGCCGTTGTTTCTGCCCGCCGGGGTTTCGTTCGACAAATATCTCAGGGCGCTGATCGGCGTCTCGCTGTTTGCCGCCGCCTATATGGCCGAAGTGGTGCGCGGCGGCCTGCAGGCGATCCCCAAGGGCCAGTATGAGGGTGCGGATTCGCTTGGCCTGGGCTACTGGCAGAAGATGGTGCTGATCGTGCTGCCGCAGGCACTGAAGCTGGTCATCCCCGGCATCGTCAATACCTTCATCGGTATGTTCAAGGACACAAGCCTCGTCATCATCATCTCGATGTTTGACCTGCTTGGCGTCGTCAAGCAGAACTTCTCGGACGCCAATTGGGCGACGCCACAGACCGCGAGATCCGGTCTCATCTTTGCAGCCTTCGTCTTCTGGCTGTTCTGCTTCGGCATGTCGCGGTATTCGATGTACACGGAACGCCGGCTCGACACCGGCCACAAACGTTGATGCATGTCGCCCAAAAGTGTTTAGCGGTTTTGGGACAACGACATGCATCATAGCTAAAAGACAGAACAAAAAGGGGAACCTGCCATGGTCATAGAAAACGCCGTCAGCGCCGAAGAGATCAAGGTCGATGCCAAGAAGATGCACATTTCGACCACCGATGTCGCAATCGACATCATCGGCATGCACAAATGGTATGGCGAGTTCCATGTGCTGAAGGACATCAACCTCAAGGTGATGCGCGGCGAGCGCATCGTCATCTGCGGTCCTTCGGGCTCGGGCAAGTCGACCATGATCCGCTGCATCAACCGGCTGGAAGAGCACCAGAAGGGCAAGATCATCGTCGACGGCAAGGAACTCACCAACGATCTCAAGAAGATCGACGAGGTGCGCCGCGAGGTCGGCATGGTGTTCCAGCACTTCAACCTGTTTCCGCATCTGACCATCCTGGAGAACTGCACATTGGCACCGATCTGGGTGCGCAAGACGCCGAAGAAGCAGGCCGAGGAAATGGCCATGCACTTCCTCAAGCGCGTCAAGATCCCCGAACAGGCCAACAAATATCCGGGCCAGCTGTCGGGCGGCCAGCAGCAGCGCGTGGCGATAGCGCGTTCGCTGTGCATGAACCCGCGCATCATGCTGTTCGATGAGCCGACCTCGGCGCTCGATCCCGAAATGATCAAGGAAGTGCTGGAGACGATGGTGGGCCTGGCCGAGGAAGGCATGACCATGCTGTGCGTCACTCACGAAATGGGCTTTGCCCGCAAAGTCGCCAACCGGGTGATCTTCATGGATCAGGGCCAGATCGTCGAACAGAACACGCCGGCCGAGTTCTTCGACCATCCGCGCCACGAGCGCACGAAGCTGTTTCTGTCGCAGATCCTGCACTGAGCATTTTCATGCGAACCAAAAGAGCCCGGCCGTAATGCGGCCGGGCTCTTTTGCTATCTGGGGTCGGGGTTGATCTTCTCCATTGAAACACAAAGCCGCCGCCGCATGAGAAAAGCCCTGCGTTTCGTGGCCATGCTGATTATCGTGGTCGCGCTCGCTGCCACGCTCGGCACGCTGGTGCCGCGTCCGCTGTGGCCGGCGTCAGCGGCGGGTGAGGGCACGCGCCATATTCTGGTGCTGGAGAATCCGATCCACACCGACATCGCCATTCCCGTCGATGACGAAGTGCGCCGGCGCTTCCATTTCCTGGTCGCTGCCGGCATCCCTGTCGACGCCCCGGAAGTGCGCTACATCGTCTTTGGCTGGGGCGGCCGGGCCTTCTATCTGGAGACGCCGAGCTGGTCGCAGCTGAAAGCAGTGCCCGTCCTCAAGGCGCTGACACTGGACGCCTCGGTCATGCATGTCGATATCGCCGGGGCCATCGCCGAGCCGCACCCTGCTGTCACCGGTTTCGACATCGATGAGGAACGTTTTGCAGCGCTGCTCGACTATATCGACGCGAGTTTCCAGCAAGGGCCGCATGGTCCGGTCGTCATCGAGAACGCCGCCTATTCCAGCTTCGACCGCTTCTTCGAGGCGAACGGCCATTTCAACGCGCTTGTCGGCTGTAACACCTGGACAGCCGCCGGCCTGCGCACCGCCGGCCTGCGCACCGGCTGGTGGAACCCGCTGCCGGCCTCGCTGGGCTTGTCGATGCGGTTTTATAACTAGCAGTCCTTCATCGCACCGCGACAGTGTTGGATCTTTTGAAGTCAGCGGGACAGCACCCCCCTCTGGCCTGCCGGCCATCGCCCCCGCAAGGGGGGAGAGCAGCCGTTTGCCCGCGGCGCTCCTGCTGCAACGCCGGCGATTTTGGCGAAGGCGACGGCGACATCCAATCTCCCCCCTTGCGGGGGAGATGTCCGGCAGGACAGAGGGGGTGGGAAGGATCGCTAAGTCGACGATCTAGACTGCCGAGCGTCCGCTCGCCATCCATAGAGCCAGTCGAGGTCGGCGGCGAGCTTGTCGGGCGAGCGCATGGCCAGGAACAGATTGCGGGCGATCGCCACCGGGCCGGCAGCATGCCAGGCGAGGCGGTTTACGGCCCCACGACGCGCGGCCTTGGCGACACGCGGCCGCCGAAGATTTTCCCAGATTTGAAAACTTCTGGGCAGATCGCCAGGGAAATCGGCGATAGCATCGGCAAGCGTGATGGCATCCTCGATCGCCATTGCCGCGCCCTGCGCGGCAAACGGCGTCATCGCGTGCGCGGCGTCGCCGATCAGCGCGATGCCCTGCGGGCTCGTCCACCGCTTCTGTTCGACGGTGTGGATCGGAAAGGCCGTCCATGGGCCGGCCAGTGCCACAAGCTTCGTCAGGCCCGGCGCGGTGCCGCGCAGGGCAGCCGTGAGGATCGCGGGATCGGCATGGCCCGACCAACCTTCGGCTATGCGCTCACCCTTGGTGAAGGCGGCGAGATTGAAGGCCCGGCCTTTGCTGACGGGGTAGGCGACCATGTGGAAGCCAGGATGCAGGAACGTGGTGACGCAGTCGGCGGCGCCGATCGCGACAAAGGCTTCTCCGGCCGCACCGTCGGCCGCGATCGTGACTCGCCAGGCGAGTTCGCCCGAAAAACGGCTTTTGACGAAGTCCTCGCCTGCGAGTTGCGCCCTGACTGCCGACCAGACGCCGTCGGCGCCGACCAGCAGTTTGCCGCGTGCCTCGATCTCGCGGCCGTCCACTTCGGCGGTCACGGCGACATATTGCGCGTCTTTGACGATGCCGGTCACGCGGGCGCCGGTGATGAGCTCAATCTCCGGCCGTTCGGCCATTTGCGCCAGCAGCGCTGCCTGCAGATCGGCGCGGTGAGCGACGAGATAAGGCGCCTGCCAGCGCGCTTCGGCGGCTTGCCCAAGCGGTACCCGCGCCAGTTCGCGCAGCGTCCCGGCGTCCTTGAGCACGACCGCTTCCGGCCGCAACGCTGCGGGCAGCAGTCGGTCGAGCACGCCGAGTTTTCCAAGAATGCGTGTTGCGTTGGGCGAAAGCTGGATGCCGGCGCCGGCCGCTTCTAGGTGCTGTGCCTGTTCGATCAGCTTTACCGGATAACCCCGTCCGGCGAAGGCAAGGGCAGCGGTCAGCCCGGCGATGCCGGCCCCGGCGATTATGACCTGCCGGGACCTGATGTCTTCCATCGGGCTTGTCGCGGAAGGATCAGGCGGCCTGGTCGATATAAAGGCAACCGGCCGGCAGCGTTTCCGTCGCCCTCAGCTTCGCCGAATAGCGGTAGAGCGTCGAGCAATAGGGGCAGACCTTTTCATTGTCGTCGCCCATGTCGAGGAACACGTGTGGATGGTCGAAGGGCGGGTTGGCGCCGGTGCACATGAATTCCTTGACGCCGATGTCGATTGCCGGATGGCCCGCATCGTTCTGGAAGTGGGGAATGGAACCGCCTGCCATCGTCGTCTCCTTGATCTCGTCGAAAAGCATCTGGAACATAACAGGCCTGTTTGCAAGATCGATGAAATGAAACTGTCGCAAAAGCCTGTCAGAGGATACGGTGAGCCGGTTAAGTGCATGTCCCTGAAATCGGAATGGTTTTCGCCGAAGGGCCATGCGTCACAAAAGCGTGTTAGAGGCATGGCACGTCCAGCGGCGCTCCAAGGGACGGTTGGCGGGGAAGAGCAGGAACCATGAACGAACTGAAGCCGGTGCAGAGCGAATTCATCAATGTCGAGGTGGCGAGCCCCGAGGGCGGCAACCCCGATCGGTTCGTCAACCGTGAGTTCTCCTGGCTGCAGTTCAACCGGCGTGTGCTCGAGGAATCACAGAACGAGCACCATCCGCTGCTCGAACGCGTCCGTTTCCTGTCGATTTCGGCCGCCAATCTCGATGAATTCTTCATGGTCCGCGTCGCCGGCCTTGCGGGCCAGGTGCGCGAACGCATTGCGCTCAAGAGCCCCGACGGCCGCACGCCGGAGCAGCAGCTGGAACAATTGCTGCGCGAGGTCGAGCGGCTGCAGGAGGACCAGCAGAACAGCCTTTCGGCGCTGATGTTGCTGCTCAACAAGGAAGGCATTGAGAGCATCACCCGCGATGCACTGACCAAGGATGAAAAAGTCTGGCTGGAAGACCATTTCCAGGACCAGGTTTTCCCGGTGCTGACTCCACTGTCGATCGACCCGGCGCATCCGTTTCCGTTCATTCCCAATCTCGGCTTCTCGATGGCGCTGCAATTGCGCCATCGCAAGAATGGCGAGGAGATGAGCGCGCTTCTGCGCCTGCCGGTGGCGCTGAAGCGCTTCATCCGTCTGCCCGACCGCAAGCAGCACGTTCGCTTCATTCCACTGGAGGAGGCTGTCGGCCTCTATATCGGCAAGCTGTTCCCCGGCTATGAGGTCAAGGGTTCCGGCACCTTCCGCATCATCCGGGACAGCGATATCGAGGTCGAGGAAGAGTCGGAAGATCTCGTGCGCCTGTTCGAGACGGCGCTGAAGCGGCGCCGCCGCGGTTCGGTCATCCGCATCGAATTCGACAAGTCGATGCCCGGTGAATTGCGCGAGTTCGTCGCCGGCGAGCTTGGCGTCTCTTCGAGCCGCATCAGCGTTCTGACCGGCCCGCTGGCGCTCAGCCAGATTTCCGAGATCGTCGCCGTGCCGCGCGACGACCTAAAGTTCACCCCCTACAATCCGCGCTTTCCCGAGCGCATCCGCGAGCATGGCGGCGATTGTTTCGCGGCCATCCGCGAGAAGGACATCGTCGTCCACCACCCCTATGAATCCTTTGACGTGGTGGTCCAATTCCTGCGCCAGGCGATGGCCGACCCGGAGGTGGTGGCGATCAAGCAGACGCTCTACCGCACCTCCAACGACAGCCCGATCGTGCGCGCCTTGGTCGACGCGGCCGAGGCCGGCAAGTCGGTAACCGCCCTGGTCGAGCTCAAGGCGCGCTTCGACGAGGAAGCCAACATCCGCTGGGCGCGCGACCTCGAACGCGCCGGCGTCCAGGTCGTGTTCGGCTTCCTTGAACTCAAAACCCATGCGAAAATGTCGCTGGTGGTGCGGCGCGAGGACGGCAAGCTGCGTAACTATGTGCATCTCGGCACCGGCAACTACCATCCGGTGACCGCGCGCATCTACACCGACCTGTCCTTCTTCACCACCGATCCGACGATCGCGCGCGATGTCGCCCAGCTGTTCAACTTCATCACCGGCTATGCCGAGCCGACGGATGAGATGCGGATCGCCATCTCGCCGTTTACGCTGCGCAGCCGTATCCTCAAGCACATTGCCGACGAGGTCGCCTACGCGCTGGCTGGCCGTCCGGCGCGCATCTGGATGAAGATGAACGCGCTCGTCGATCCCAACATCATCGACGCGCTCTATGACGCCAGCCGTGCCGGCGTCGAGATCGATCTCGTCGTGCGCGGCATCTGCTGCCTGCGGCCGCAGGTGCCCGGCCTGTCGGAAAACATCAGGGTCAAGTCGATCGTCGGCCGCTTCCTCGAACACAGCCGCATCTACTGCTTCGGCAACGGCCATGGCCTGCCGTCGGACGAGGCGATCGTCTACATCGCCTCGGCCGACTTGATGCCACGTAATCTCGACCGCCGCGTCGAGACCATGGTGCCGATCACCAACCCGACGGTGCATGAACAGATCCTTGGCCAGATCATGCTGGGCAACATCATGGACAACCAGCAAAGTTTCGACGTATTGGCTGACGGAACCTCCCGGCGCGTCGTGCTGGAGGAGGGTGAGGAACCGTTCAACGCGCAGGAATATTTCATGACCAATCCGAGCCTGTCGGGACGGGGTGACGCGCTGAAGTCGCATGCGCCCAAGCGCATCGCGCAGTTCAAGCGTCGCAAGAAGAACACCGGCTGATGATTTCAACGTCCCAAGGCCGGCTGCAGGATCGCCGGCCGCTGTCCATCATCGACATCGGCTCGAACTCGATCCGCCTTGTCGTCTATGAAGGGTTGGCGCGCTCGCCGACCTTGCTGTTCAACGAAAAGATGCTGGCCGGCCTCGGCCGCGGCATCGTTTCGACCGGCAAGCTCGATCCCGAGGCGGTGACGCGCTCGATGGAGGAGTTCCGCCGTTTCCGCGCGCTCTCCGACCAGGCGGGTGCGGAGCACATGTTTGTGCTGGCAACGGCCGCGGCCCGCGAAGCGATCAACGGACCCGATTTCATCCACCGCGCCCAGGATGTGCTCAAGACCGAGATCCGCGTGCTCACTGGCCGGCAGGAGGCGCATTATTCGGCGCTTGGCGTCATTTCGGGCTTCCACCCCGCCAATGGCATTGCCGGTGATCTTGGCGGCGGCAGCCTGGAGCTTATCGACATCAATGGCGAGGCGATCGGCGACGGTATCACGCTGCCGCTGGGTGGCCTGCGGCTGCAGGACATGGCCAGGAATTCGCTCGCCCAGGCGGCAAAGATCACCCGCGACGAACTGGCGCGCGCCAAATTGTTGAAGGGCGGGCTGGGACGGCCCTTTTACGCCGTTGGCGGCACCTGGCGAAACCTTGCCCGGCTGCACATGGAAATGACCAACTACCCGCTTGGCGTCATGCACCACTATGAGATCGGTGTCGAAAGCGCCGCCAATTTCCTGAAGCAGGTGGCGAAAGGCGAGATCGAGAAGGTCAAGGGCATCGAAGGTGTGTCGAAGAACCGCCGTTCGCTGCTGCCCTATGGCGCGGTCGTGCTGCAGGAGATCATGGCGGCGATGCAGCCGTCGAAGATCATCGTCTCGGCATTGGGCGTGCGCGAAGGGTTTCTCTATTCGCTGCTCGACCCTGCCGAGCAGAAGGCCGATCCGCTGGTCTCCGCTTCGGAGGAACTGGCGCGGCTGCGGTCGCGCTCGGTCACCCATGCGCATGAGCTTGTCGAATGGACGGACAAGACCTTTGCCGCCTTCGGCATCGACGAGACGGAGGATGAGGCGCGCTATCGCCACGCTGCCTGTCTGCTGGCCGATATAGGCTGGCGCGCGCACCCGGAATATCGCGGCAAGCAGTCGCTCAACATCATTGCCCACGCCTCCTTCATTGGCGTCGATCACCCCGGCCGTGCCTTCCTGGCGCTGGTCGGCCTGTTCCGCCACGAAGGCGTGTTCAACGATGCGGCGCCGGAAATCCGCGGCCTGGCGACGCCGCGCTATCTCGAGCGCGCCCGCATCCTGGCGGCGGTGCTGCGCGTCGTCTATCTGCTGACTGCGGCCATGCCCGGCGTCATGCCGCGGCTGAAATGGGAAAACCGCGGCAATGGCACGTTGGCGCTGGTGCTGCCGGCCTCACTTTCCGATCTTTACGGCGAACGCCCGGCCGGACGGCTGGCGCAACTGGCGCGGATCACCAACCGCCGGCTGGTGCTGGCGGTCGAGGGTGGGCAGAGCGTGTCGGTGAAGTAGGCGCGGCCTGACAGCAAAACCATGTCGTCGTCGGCCTCGCGTTCGAGGACCGGCTTCCTCTATCCGTCGCTGCTTCGCACCGCCACCTTCCCCCTCCGGAGGGAAAGGAAGGGAGCCTCGTTGGAAAGCGTTGGCGGCAATAGGCTCGCGCACTTCCTCTACCCCGTCGATCGGGGGAGAGGTGGCTCGACGAAGCCGAGACGGAGTGGGGGTCGACCTGGCACGGATGGTTCAACCGGGACGATATTTGACGATATCAGACCGCGGCGCGGCGCCCGTCGATCGACCAGGCCCCGGCGCCGGCCATGGCTAGCGCCAGGAATCCACCGGCGATGGCAATATCCTTCATCAGCATCTGCTGGTGCAGGAAGGTGAGCATCGGGTCATCGCCGCCCTGGCCGTAGTGGCCGATGGAGCCTGCAACGATGCAGAAAGCGGCAAGAAGTATCGCAACGACCGGCGTCTGAAAGCCGACCAGTATCAAGAGACCGGCAATCAACTCGAACAGCCCGGTGCCCCAGGCGGCAAGCGTCGGCAATGGCATGCCGAGGCCGGCGAAATAGCCGGTCGTCCCGGCAATGTCGGCGAGCGCGTGGTAGCCGGAGGGAACGAGCAGGACGGCGAGCAGCAGCCGGGAAATCAGAAGCAATGCATCGCGGGGCATGGTCATCTCCGATGTCTGTCCGCCGGCTGTTTCGAGACCGATCCTAGCAGGGATGGGTCGAGCGTGCGCTTGGGCAGACAACGAAAAAGCGGCGTGGAAAATTCCACGCCGCTTTTTTTCAGGCTTGGGAAGGGAAAGCTCAGCCGCGCTTGGCGTCGATCGAGTAGGTGCCAGGGCCTGAGGAAGCCAGCAGCAGGAAGCCGCCGGTGATGGCGACGTTCTTCAGGAAATGGATCATCTGGTTCTGGTCGGCCCAGCCGGTATGGGCGACAAAGGCCGAGGCGATGGTGAAGACCGCGAGCACCCAGGCGGCGATGCGGGTCTGAAAGCCAACGAGCACGGCAAGGCCGCCGAGCAATTCGATCAGGCCGACGACAATGGCCGTTACGGTCGGCACCGGCAGGCCCATGGCGCCGAAATAGCCGGCGGTGCCGGAAATGGCGGTGAGCTTGCCGAAGCCGGAAAGCAGGAAGATGGCGGCGAGCAGGATGCGGCCGAGCAGGATGGTGGTGGAGCTGTTGGACGCGATGCCGGCGCCGGCAGCGGAAGTGTTGATGGACATGGTGGCTCTCCGAAAAGGGTTGATGTCCCGTCAGATAGACCAAGCCGACTGTTCACCAAAGCCGCCAGTCCGGCGACACATTGTTCACAGGACGTACATTTCGGGATCGTTCGACCGACGCAAAATTCTTGTCGCGGCCAGCAGCGGCGGGAGCAAATTGTCCCGCCACAAATTCGGATTTCTAGTTGACGCAATCCCCAAGAAGAGGGCTGCGCGCTTCCCGAGGAAACGCAAGGCACTTTCCCTGGAATCGCTTAACCCGGATGCGTCATGTCCTCCGGCCGCACCAGCCGGTCGTAGTCTGCCTCGCTGACCAGCCCAGTGGCCAGTGCTTCCTCGCGCAAGGTGGTGCCCTTCTTGTGCGCGGTCTTGGCGATTTTGGCGGCATTGTCGTACCCGATCGTCGGCGCCAGCGCGGTCACCAGCATCAGCGAGCGGTCGAGCGCGGCTTTGATGTTGTCTTCGCGAGCCTCGATGCCGACGACGCAATTGTCGGTGAAGGAGATCGAGGCGTCGGCCAACAACTGCACCGACTGCAGGAAGTTGTAGGCCATCAGCGGGTTGTAGACGTTGAGCTCGAAATGGCCCTGGCTGCCGGCGAAGGTCAGCGAGGCGTTGTTGCCGAACACCTGCACGCAGACCTGCGTCAGAGCCTCGCATTGGGTCGGGTTGACCTTGCCCGGCATGATCGAGGAACCCGGCTCGTTTTCCGGCAGCGACAGTTCGCCGAGGCCCGAGCGCGGGCCGGAGCCGAGGAAGCGGATGTCGTTGGCGATCTTGAAGAGGGCGGCGGCCGCCGCGTTGATGGCGCCATGCGAGAACACCATGGAATCATGCGCGGCGAGCGCCTCGAACTTGTTCGGCGCGGTGACGAAGGCGATGCCGGTGATTTCGGCGATGCGCGCCGCCACCGTTTCGGCAAAGCCCACCGGCGCGTTGAGGCCGGTGCCGACGGCGGTGCCGCCCTGCGCCAGTTCCTGCAGGCCGGGCAGCGTCATCTCGATGCGCTTGATCGAAGAGGCCACCTGCGCGGCGTAGCCGGAAAATTCCTGGCCCAGCGTGAGGGGTGTCGCGTCCTGCGTATGGGTGCGGCCGATCTTGATGATGTGGGCGAAGGCCTTCGTCTTGACCTCGAGCGCCGCGTGCAGATGCTTCAGCGCCGGCAGCAGATCGTGCACGATGCGCTCGGCGCACGCGATGTGCATGGCTGTCGGGTAGGTGTCGTTCGACGACTGGCTCATATTGACGTGGTCGTTAGGGTGCACCGGCTTCTTCGAGCCCATGACGCCGCCCAGAAGTTCGATCGCCCGGTTGGAGATCACCTCGTTGGCGTTCATGTTGGACTGCGTGCCCGAGCCGGTCTGCCAGACGACCAGCGGGAAATGATCGTTCAGCTTGCCGTCGATCACCTCTTGCGCCGCCTCGATGATCGCCTTGCCGACTGCCGGATCGAGCCGCTTCAACTCCATATTGGCTTCCGCCGCCGCTCGCTTGACGATGCCGAGCGCACGCACGATCGAGGCCGGCTGCTTTTCCCAGCCTATCCTGAAATTGCCGAGGGAACGCTGCGCCTGCGCGCCCCAGTAACGGTCGGCGGCAACCTCGATGGGGCCGAACGTGTCGGTTTCGGTTCTGGTCCTGGCAGCGGTCACTTGTCTCTCCGACGATCGAATTCGGCAACGGCGTATCGCGTTGCACAATGGCCTTCAAGCAGAGATTGCGGCCGGCAGGCAGTAAATCGGTTGAAGCGGTAGCGCCGGCCTTCGGGATCCTGCACCCTCCACTTTCTTGTGAAGGAAATTGCTCCTCAGTGCGGCTTGATCCCATGAAGTGGACGGAAACTTGCGGATTTAGCTCGATGAGATCATGTCGAGCTGGCGGATTGCTCTACGCAAACTTCCCCCAGGATCAGCAATGCGCAATTCATGTCTACCTACTCTACCTACGAGCGACGCTGCCACACAAACTACCATCCGTGCCGGCGTCTCACTGGCAACAGCAGCGATGAGGTAGCTTATGCACTTGTCCTTCTGTTCAGTTTCCGACCAAAATCCGACATCGCATCCGGATCGAGCTTCGGATCGCGAAGCCGAGAATTTCAAGTCCACCCTGGGAGCGCCTCCACATAGCCTCGGAGATTTCCAAGATGCATGGCGGCAAGGTCGAAGCCGTCTCGACGTCGCAAGAGACGCTCTTTGTTCTCCGTATTTTGCTGAAAGCGCGCCTGATCGCGGACCGTCAGCTCGGAACCTTTTTCCTCCAACGGCGCAGCTTTGTCCTGAGATAGGATCTATAGCCGAACGGAAGTGTTCGCCGTCCGGAAGGCTTGCTTGTCCGCGCCTCCAGACGCTGGCGCACGACGCTCATCAGTCTGCAGAACGCGGGTGTTTCCAATGATTGCACCCGTTTGACGAGGTTGTCGGGCAATGGCTTTGAGCGCCAGTCGAAATAAGCCTCGTAGTCTTGCGGCGTTGCGATCAGGTGCTGGAGATAGGCTGCAAGATCGCTGGCGCTGGCGAAGGCACTGGCGTCAATAAAGGAGTGCTCCGGAACGAACTCGTCCACATTGGGAGCGCCAAGGTAGATCGGCACCGTGCCCGCCATGAACGCGTCATAGATTTTCTCGGTGACATAGTCGGCCTCGATCGAGTTCTCCATGGCCAGGCAGAATTTGTGCCGCGCAATGGTTTCGATCTTGGTCTTCGAGCCCAGATCGGGGCCAGAGACCGATCGGTTGTTGCGATATCGGCCATAAGAATCGATCTTGATGTGGCGCGCCAGTTCGTTCGCCAAATCGACACGGCCGCTATAATTCAGGCCGGCCGACTGGAAGAGTGCGACCGGCGCTTCTTCCGTTTTCGGCACGATTGGTCTGGCCAGCGCATCTTTCCACCACACCGCACGCGGAAGGTAGGGTACCCAGACATCGGACCGGGATTCATGCGTCATGATGATATCGAAGTGCCGCATGATTTTGGGGTCAGCAAGTCGCTTGTAGTTTTGGCCGCATTCCATCGACCAGGCGACCCAATATTGACCAGGGTATTTGTAGGCATCGCCAACTTCGCGAAAGTTCGGAATATGGAAGACCACTGCCGCGGCCTCGGAAATCCGTCGTTTGTCCAGTGTCCACCGCCCGGGCATTTCGCACTGTATCGACGCGATATCGACGGGTTTGCTGAAGAACGTTGTGTAGAAGAGGATCAGTGGATCGATAGACGGCATGGCACCACGAATGTCTGAAGCATTGCTCAATCTGCAGACAGACGCGGTATCGGAAGTTTGGTCAAGTGCTCCGCTTGTTCGAGGCAGAGGGCCGTCCAAACGGTCACCCCGCCGTATACCCGCCATCGATCGCGAAAATGCCGCCGCTGGTCCACGCCGCCTCGTCGCTGGCCAGATAGACGGCGATGCCGGCAAGATCGCTGGTCTGGCCGATGCGGCCGAGCGGGTAGCTGCGCTCGACGTAGGTTTTCAGCTCGGCCTGCGCTGCCGCCGGCAGGTTGTCGATCGACTTGCGCCGCATGGCGGTGTCGACCGTGCCGGGCGCAATCGCATTGACCCTGATGCCGCGCGGACCAAGCTCGAAGGCCAGCGACTTGGTCAGCGAATTCAGCGCGCCCTTGGACAAGGAATACAGGCTCGACGGCCGCTTCGGGATCATCTTGTCGGCGAAGTAGGACGAGATGTTGATGACGGAGGTGTTGGCGCCGAGATGCGGCAGCAGCCGCTGGGTAAGGAAGAACGCCGCCGTCACATTGAGCGCGAAGGATTGCTGGAATTGGTGCTCGGTGACGGTCTCGAAAGGCACCAGATAAGCGACGCCGGCATTGTTGACGAGGATGTCGAGCGGGCCGGTTGCTTTCGCGCGATCGACCACGGCATCGATGCCGGACGAGGTCGAGAGATCGGCCGACTGGGTGCCGACGTTGCCCGCCGCCGCAAGTGTCTCGCGGGCGGTCTCGAGCTTGCTGGTGTCGCGACCGACGATCAGCACGTCGGCGCCTCGCGCAAGAAAGCTTCCGATATCGCCAGGCCGATGCCGTCCGAGCCGCCGGTCACCAGTGCTCGTTTGCCAGAAAGTCTCATTGAAGGCCAAGTCGCATCGAATGCTCTCGCTGTTGCCCGCGTCACGAAGGCAATGCCGATCGGCGAGGGCGGTCAAGCCGCCGGCCTATCGCTCAGTATGAACTTCGGTTGGCCGCGTGCCGATCCGGTTACCGCAGCAGCGACTGCGACGTCGGCGTCAGGCGCAAGGTTTCGGTCCGCCACGTCACATCGGCCGCTTGCCATTGGGGCGAAGCGGCAACTGCGGCTTCGTAACTGGCATGCGCCTCGGGACTGTCGAAACCCGTCACCGCGATAAAGACGTTTTCGCTCAAGCGCACCGGCAGGCGGGGAAAGCTGTTTTCAGCGTGCTCGGTGATGAAGGCGCCAAGCAACCGTCCGCCGGCGCCGATAAGGACCGGAACGGCGTCCGTTTCGAAATTGCCGGCGAAATCGGCTTCGGCGCCAGACCGCAGATGATGAATCTGGATGACAACAACACCGGTCAAGCGATTGTCTGCGCTCAACTTTCCATCCGCCGGCATGGCGCCTCGCTGCGCGCCTGACAGATCGAAGCCGGCGCCTGGCCATGCCGGCTTCAAGAGCAGCACATCGTCGGAATCGATCATCGTCGCATTGGCGGCGTCGCGGTGCGCCGTCCACACCGGCCCGTCATAGAAGGCGGTGAGCGCCTGCTTCCGCGCTTCCATGCCATCGAAGCCGCGCAGCCAGACGAACATGTCGGGGCGGTCGAGGTCGCGGAACTGTCCGATGATGGTCATGCCGGCGTGTTCCTGGCCTTCGATGAACCGACTGTCGAAGATGTCGATCAGCGTCTCGCGCCGGCCCGGCTTCAGCGTGTACTGCCGCAACTCGACGACAGGCGAAGCGAGCAGTTTTGCCGCCGCAGGCGCATTCAGGGGTACGGTCATTGTGTCGTCTCCAAAAAACAGGATGATCATCCGGTTTATAAAACAGACCGGTTGTCCTGTTTTGTCAATCTGCTATCGTTGGCAAATGTCAGCAGAGATTGCTCGGGCTCCGAAAGGGCCGCCGCGAAAACGCACCAACGATCCCGAAGGGCTGCGCAACAAGGTGCTCGATGTCGCCGAAGCGTCGTTCCAGGCGCGTGGCTATCATGCATCCGCTCTTGGCGAGTTGATGACGACCGCAGGCGTCAGCGGCGGCGCGCTGCATCATCATTTCCCGACGAAGAAGGCGCTAGCTCTCGCGGTGATCGAGGAGCGCGTGGCAGCGGCCCTCGATGAAACCTGGATCAACCCTGTACGGGCGGCAGGCTCGGCGCGCGAAGGCGTGCGCGCGGTGTTCGAGGCGGTGGCGACCGAGCTTGAGCAGCAAGGCTTCGTGCGCGGCTGTCCGCTCAACAATCTGGCGCATGAACTGTCGCTCGCTGACCCGCATTTCCGCGCCGCTTTGGCCGGCATCTTTGCCGGATGGCGTCAGGCGGTTGCCGACAAGGTGCGAGCCGACCAGCAGTCGGGGAGGGAGCAGGGCACCGACCCCGAGCGCTTTGCGGCACTCGCCATCGCCGCCTATTCCGGCGCCATGTCGATGGCCAAGGCGGCACAGGATGCCAGCGTGCTGCGCGATTGCCTGGCCGAACTTCAGGGTAGCTCAACGCCGCCATTCCCGAGCAGAGCGAAGCGGCGTAGCAGGATCCTGCTGCGGCCGGGAAAACCTTGAGGCCGGAACTGCGCTGTTCTAGTTGGAAAGCGGCTTGATCGTCTCGTAACCGTTCACCGATTCCGCGCTGGTCCCTTCGTCGTAGCGCCGGGCGAGGGACGCTTGCAGATCAGGCGCATAAAGCGCGGTAAATGTGTCCAGCGTTTCGCCGGCGCCGTTCTTGAAGGTCTCCGTGACCGCCAGCACGTTGTATTTGCAGCCGCCGACACTGAACGTCTCCTTGCCCTTGACGACCAGGCTCAGCGTCTTGGTGCTCTTCGGCTGCTTGTTCGGCGACAGCTCGACGAATTCGATCGTGCTCTTGGCTCCCGTCTTCAGCGGAAACAGTTTTCGCAGATCGGAAAACGGGATCGTCGCCACCCGTCCGGTATCGCTGTCGCGAAACACTTCGACCAGGCCGGCAAACAGGAACTGTGTCTGCGGCGATTGCGATTCGTAGGTGTTGGCAACGGAGACCATGCCGCCGGCCACCGGCCGAAACTCGCTGCGGACGCCGGGCATTTCCAGAACGAAGCCGGCCTTGGCCGATTTTGCGTCGACACAATCGGCGGCATGCACCGCAGCCGCCGGCAGCAACCCAGCCAGCACCACGCCTATCGAAACGGCTCTCATGAAATCCTCCCCTCTGCTTGTATTTGCTGCGCGCCAGCATGACCCAAGAAATGCCAGAGCCTCAGTGCCGTGTCGACCTGCCAATTCCTGGCAACTGGACGGTGGGGCGCCGGCTGTGCTGAATTTCAGGTCATGAATCGCAAGCTCGTCCTCTCCCGTCGCAATTTCCTCGCACAGGCAGCCGGCCTTGCCATGGCTGGCATGCTGCCGCGCGCCGCGCTTGGCCAGACCGGCAAGCGCATCCAGCCCATCGACGCCACCTTTCTGTTCATCGCCGATGTCCATGCCTGCCGCATGTCGAGCGGCCTCAGCCCCAACTGCCTGGAGGAAGGCAAGACCGATGCCGCGCTGTTGCGCAATGTCGCTGTCCTCAATGGCTTGGCCGGCCGGCAATGGCCAGTCGAGATCGATGGCGTTGCAACCCGCCTGCGTTCGGCCGGCGGCCGCATCGATGCGCCGCTCGGCCTCGTTGTCGGCGGCGACATCACCGACGATGGCGGCGGCCAGATCACCGAGCCCAGCGAAGGCACGCAACTGTTGCAGTTCAGCCAGCGCTATCAACAGGGCGTCGGTCCCGATCGCGTGCACATGCCGGTCTATGTCGGCCTCGGCAATCACGATCTCGACCAGAACGGCTCGCCGCCGCACGTCGACTGGTACCGGCGCGAATTGCGCGACTATGTCGAGGTCAACCATCGCCCCGGCGTGTTCTTCAAGCCCCCGGTGCCGGCCACCGAATACGATGTCGACACCGACTGCTATTCCTGGGACTGGGGCGGCCTGCATCTCGTCCAGACCCACCGGTTTGCCGGCGACACCGGCCACGGCGCGGTGAGCAGCCTGCCGTGGCTGAAGCAGGATCTGACGACCTACGCTGCGGATGGCCGTCCCGTCATCCTGTTCCAGCACTATGGCTGGGACACTTTCTCGGTCGAGCGCTGGGACCCGGCCAAGCGCACCTATGACGATGACGGCGCAGGCGCGCCGCATTGGTGGAGCGAGGCCGACCGCCAGGCGCTGCTGGCGGCGCTGAAGGGCTACAATGTCATCGCCATCTTCCATGGCCATCAGCACGAAGTGCCTATGATCTACAAAAGCGATGGCCTCGACCTGTTCAAGCCGAAGGCTGCCTATATGGGTGGCTTCGCGCTGGTGAGGGTAACCGGGGACGGCATGGACGTGGTGCTGGGCGAGGCGGCGGGCGACCGGGGCGGGGTCAAGTTCACCAGCGCCTTCAGCAAGAGCCTCAGCCTCTGACAAGAAAAAGGCGGCCTTGAGCCGCCTTCCTCATTGCCTGCAAGATCGGGTCAGAGCGCCTTTTTGATCTTGTCCTTCACGTCGCCATAGACCTTCTGCACCTTGCCGGCGGTCTTGTCGGCCGTGCCTTCGGCCTGGGTCTGCCTGTTGCCGGTCGCCTTGCCGCCGGCCTCCTTGACCGAGCCCTTGACCTGCTTGGCCACGCCGGCAACCTGATCCTTGTTCACCATCTTTGCATCTCCTGGGATTCCGGGGATTCATTCGCAGGAGGCAAACGGGCCGGCTTGGCTTAGGTTCCCTGGGCGGCGATCATCGTCGCATCTGGTCGCTTATATGGTCGCCGAAACGCTTTGCCGCGTCGTATCGTGTGACTAGTGTGTCGAAATTTTGGGGAGACCGCCTTGGCTGAATTTACGCTCATCATCGCCAACAAGTGCTTTTCGTCCTGGTCGCTGAGGCCATGGGTGGCGATGAAGCATCTGGAGATCCCGTTCGAGGAAGGTTTCGTGCGCCTGCGCACGCCCGAGACTTTTGCCAATCTGGCGAAAGTGTCGCCGACCGGCCTTGTGCCAGTGTTGAATCACAATGGCAGGATCGTCTGGGAAACCCTTGCCATCCTTGAATATCTGGCCGACCTGTTTCCTGAGAAAAAACTTTGGCCGCAGGATATCGGCGCCCGCGCCTTGGCTCGCTCGGTGGCGACCGAGATGCATTCCGGCTTTCGCGAGGTGCGCTATGGCTGGCCGATGAATTTGCGCCGGCCGAAGGCCCACAAGCCGCTCGACGCCGAAGGCGAAATGCAGCGCGCGCGCATCGAAACGATCTGGCGCCAGTGCCGGGAACAATACGGCAAGGGCGGCCCCTTCCTGTTCGGTCATTTCACCGCGGCCGATGCCATGTATGCACCTGTCGTCACCCGCTTCGACACCTATGGCGGCGAACTCGCGCCCGACACGCGCGCCTATGTCGACGCCGTGTTGGCAACGCCGGCGATGCGGCACTGGTACGCGGAAGCGGCGAAGGAGACTTGGCCGGAACCCGGCCCGGACGAATAGGACCACTAGTGACATCACGGTGAGTGACCGATGGCCAGCAATGATGGACCGCGTGAGACTACCGCGCCAACAATCTTCCACTGCCGGCTGATCCCGCCTCGGCCGGACTTCGCCTTCACCCTGACGGAGGAGGAGAGGGAGTTGATGGGCCGGCATGCCGACTATCTGCGCGGCAAGCTTGCCGAGGGCACCATGATCCTGGCCGGGCCGGTCGCCGACCCGGCCGGCCCTTGGGGTCTGCTGATCCTGCGTGTCGGCAGCGAAGCCGAGGCAAGAGCGGTCACCGACGGCGATCCGGTGTCGAGCTTCGGCCGCGGTTTCCACTACGAGATCCTGCCGCTGATCAGCGCGATCCTGTAGGCGAGCGTAAGTTTATGGATGTGAAACGGTTTTCCACTTGGGAATTGTGTCAGACAACGGCACATACAAGAACGCCTCTCGCACCGTTTAATGTGCGGGAGGCGTTCTTTTGCCAGCATTACCGAGATTGTTCTCTGAATTGCTGACATCACGGAAATGCGCCGGCTTGCGATTGGTTCCGGGGCGTGGAATATTTTTTGGAACGCCTTGCGCTCCGCCACCTCGTCAGTTGAGGCTTATGCCTCAGGCACCCTCAGGTTGAATTTGGGCTCCGGCCAAACCAGAAATTGACTGGGCGCTAAAAGAAGTCTATAAGAAACATGTCGATATTTGTTTGACCGACTTTTGTTATCCGCGCATGATGCGCGCCTTTGACGAACTTCCCCATCAAAAATCGAGACAAAACGCTGTTGTGCAGTCGCACGATGGTGAACGAATGTTTGCCAGGGAAAGGGTTCTTCATGGCCACCGGCACAGTGAAATGGTTCAACGCCACCAAAGGTTTTGGTTTTATTCAGCCTGACGACGGCTCCGCCGACGTTTTTGTCCACATCTCGGCCGTAGAGCGCGCCGGCATGCGTGACATCGTCGAGGGTCAGAAGCTCGGCTACGAGATGACCCGCGACAACAAGTCGGGCAAGATGTCCGCCGACCAGTTGAAGGCGGCCTGATAAGGAATTCGGCCTTCCGGTGACCACGGATGTACTGGCACCGATGAAAGGCTGAAAGGAGCGCCTTGCGCATCCAACTGGATGCGCGGCGCTTTCATGGAAGGTCAGGCGGTGCCTGGCCTTTTTCATTTTGTGCGTCGTGCCGCTAAAAGTGCGCCGCACGCCGGCCGGAACGTGCTAAGGGACGCTCCAGCAATCTGAACCGCCCATACTGCCCCGCTGCCGTATTGCTTTGGTCGTAATCGAAGACCGCTCTCGCTCTATCGGCACCAGGCTCCCGACAGGAGAAAGTTTTGACCACTCAATCCAAGACCGCCGACCAGGCCGGCTCGCTGTTCAGCAAGACGCAAACCCAGTCGATGTCACTCAACCGCATCCTGTCCGAGCGTGATGCCGTCAGCGAGGCGCGCGAAGCCAAGACCGCGCGCTTGCGCGAACTGCGCAAGGAAAAGGAAGCCGACGACATGGCAGCGGCCGCAGTCCTTGCGGCGCTGCCAAAGCGGGCAGGCAAACGCTGATGGCCACCAAGCGCGTACCGCCCACGCCGATCGATGCCGATGCGACCATAGCGTCCATGGTCCCGGGCCTGGACAAGCCGGTCGAATATGTCCGCCGTGTGCTGGAAAAGCTCGAGCGCTGCAAGCGCGCGCATGGCGATGCCCAGGTGCGCGTCGGCGTGCGCGGCCGTGCCGAAGCCCCGAACTATCTGGTCGAATATGTCCGCGAGGACAAAAAGACCCAGGAGCGCGTGACCTACCAGGATGCCGCCTATAGCGGCAGCACGCATCGCGAACTGGCGGCGCACCACATTGCCGAGGCGAGGAACTGGTCGCCCGAGGAAATGAACATCACAGCGGTCTCGGCGCTGATCGGCCGCTTGCGCAATCCGCGCGCACCATCATCCCGCTTTTCCGACGAGGACTGACATGGCCATAAAGTTTTCCACCAAGGACCAGCCGGCAGCGCCGGCTGCTGCCACTGCAAAGCAGGCCAAGCCCGCTGCCGCGCCGAAGGCCGCCGAACCGTCGGCAACCGATCTGTTCGAGGCGCCAGCCGCCACGCCCAAGGGCAAGGCAGGCAAGAAGAAATAGCGCCTTGCCGCACCAAGCCGATCGCAATCTCGCAGCACCTGGGCTGGTCGCGTTGGCCGCCAGGGATATCCGGTCGTCAAAACAGGACGACCAGCCGGTTTTCGATTGCCAGAGCTGCGGCGCCTGCTGTTCCTACTCGGCCGAATGGCCGCGCTTCTCGACCGAGGACGATGCGCAACTTGACCGGATTCCGGAAAAGTTCGTGTCCGCCGACCTGTCCGGGATGCGCTGCGAGGGCGTGCGCTGTTCGGCGCTTACGGGCGAGATCGGCAAGCACACAGCCTGCGGCATCTACGAGATCCGCCCGGACGTCTGCCACGCCTGCATGCCTGGCGGCGACGATTGCCTGATGGCGCGCAAGGCGCACGGGATGCCAACGATCTAGCCGACGCCCACCTTGCCTCATCCCACATCCCCCGATAGCTTCCACCACGGGCAGGGCGTTGGAGGAACCATGAGCATCGAATTCCTGTTGACGTCGCTGATCGTCGTGGCTTCGCCCGGCACCGGCGTTCTCTACACGCTGAGCGCCGGGCTTTCGCGAGGCGCGCGCGCCTCGATCACTGCTGCATTCGGCTGCACGCTTGGCATCATCCCGCATATGGCCGCCGCCATCACCGGCCTGGCGGCGCTGCTGCACACAAGTGCTGTCGCCTTCGAGACGCTGAAATATCTCGGCGTCGCCTATCTCCTCTACATGGCCTGGAACACGCTGAAGGAGAAGGGCGGCCTGAGCGTCGATGAAAACGCGGCACCCCGCTCGGCAGCCAAGGTCATCACCTCCGGCATCCTGATCAACATCCTGAACCCGAAGCTGTCGATCTTCTTCTTTGCCTTCCTGCCGCAATTCGTCAGCACGACCGAACCGAACGCATTTGCCAAGATGCTGGAGCTCTCGAGCGTCTTCATGCTGCTGACCTTCGTCGTCTTCGTCGCTTACGGCATCTTTGCCGCCTCGATCCGGAGCCATGTCGTGTCGCGGCCGATGGTGCTGACCTGGATGCGCCGCACCTTCGCCGGCGCCTTTGTCATGCTTGGGGCCAAGCTGGCGCTTGCTGATCGATAGAACAGGATCTGGCAGGCATCGGCCTACTCTTCGTCGGTTCCGGATCCGGTCCGGATGCCTAGACGCCAGGCGGAGGGCGGAAGGCCGATCATCTTCTTGAAGGCGCGGCTGAACGCTGCCTCGGATTCGTATCCGATTTCAGCGGCGATGCTGGCCATGTTGCTGGAGCCGGCGCTGAGCAGCTCCGAGGCGATCTGCATGCGCCATTTGGCGAGATAATGCATTGGCGGCATGCCGACCAGCCTGGTGAAGCGTTCGGCGAGCACGCTGCGCGACAGCGCGGAGTCCTTCGCCAGCGCCTCCACCGTCCAGTTATGCGCCGGCCGGTCGTGGATCAGCGCCAGTGCCCTCGCCAGGTGCGGATCGCGCAGGCCAGCCAGCCATCCCGTGGTTTGTGGCGGCAGCGATTCCAAGTAACGGCGCAACACGTCGACAAACATCAGTTCGCTCAGTTTGGTGAGCACCGTTTCACTGCCTGCGCGCTTTTGCGCCACCTCCGTGACAGCCAGGTTGATGAACTGGCTGAGCCAGCCGCCATCGCCTTTGGCAGCTCCGGCCTTGATCACCGGCGGCAAAGCCTCGAGCAGTGGATTGAAAGGCTGTGCATCACAGGCGAGATAGCCGCAAACCAGCCTGGCCGAGGTCGCGCCGTCGCCGGCGCAGTTGATGTAAAACGGCATCCGGCCGGCTGTTGCGATGTCGAGAACGTCGGCTGTCGGCGGATCGGCGCGCAGCGCCGGATTGCTGGACATAATATGCGGGTCGCTCCTGGTGAAGACGACGACTTCGCCGGCCTCCAGCGCGATCGCTTCCTGGCCGACGATGCGCGCGAAGCAGCGACCGGCCGTTACCACATGGTAGGAGATCAGATGGTCCGCACCGGGCAGGATCTTCGGCAGGATGGACGATGGCGCCGGCGAGCAGACGGCCCACGGCTCGTGGCCCTCAATGTCAAAAAACGTCGCGCCGGTAAGGCGTACCGTCCTCAACAGGTCAGACAGAGCATCCCCGGCCATTCCGTTTCGTCCCGCACCCGGCTAGCCGGTCAGCCATCCCTTTCGAGTTCCGGACGCGCTGTCAAGCGAGGCGGACGCCGTATCATTCAGTTCGCGGCCAGAACTCCTAAACCTGCACCGGTGCTCAAGCGCTGCCGAGAGAGGGCGCTGAGTGCTGTCGAAACCAACCAGGGACAAATGTCATGACGGTACATAAGGGCGGGTGTTTTTGCGGCGCCGTGGAAATCGAAGTGCACGGAGCCGCCGAGGCAATGGGCTATTGCCATTGCGGTTCGTGTCGATCGTGGTCGGCGTCTCCCGTGAACGCCTTCACGCTGTGGAAGCCTCAGAACGTCAAGGTCACCAGGGGCGCGGAGTTCCTGTCCGGGTTCGAGAAGACCGAAATGAGCGATCGCCAGTTCTGCACGAAATGCGGTGGTCATCTGATGACCGTTCATCCGCCGCTCGGCCTGGTCGATGTCTATGCGGCAACCATACCAGGCGTGAAATTCACGCCTGGGGTTCACGTCAACTACGCTGAGACCGTGCTGCCGATGAAGGATGGGCTGCCCAAGCTCAGGGACTTTCCGGCTGAGCTCGGCGGCTCCGGCATCGCGGTGCCGGAATAAGGCCCGGCCACTGCTCGCCATTTTTGACAACGACAATTCAAGACAGGAGATTGTTCATGGAAATCGCAACATTTCGCGCCACGCAGGAGCCGATCAAGGATCTCTATCGCAGGGATGCGAAGGCCGCGTTCCTCACCTTGAAGGCCAAAGGCGTCGCCGACGCGTCCACCGTGACCTGCAAGGTCGAGACCGGACGCGGGCTGGCGCTTGCCGGCATTCATCCGATGGCCGGGGGCAGCGGCCAGGAACTGTGCTCCGGCGACATGCTGCTGGAGGCGCTGATCGCATGCGCCGGTGTCTCGATGCGCGCGGCGGCGGCCGTGCTCGAAATTCCGATCAGGTCCGCCGAAGTTTCCGCGGAAGGTGACGTCGATCTTCGCGGCACGCTCGGCGTGACTGCGGGTGTTCCAGTCGGCTTCAAGGAAATCCGCTTGCGCTTCGACATCGACACCGACGCTCCCCAAAGTCAGCTCGACCAACTGCTCGAACTCACGGATCGCTATTGCGTGATCTTCCAGACCATCCAGAACAGTCCCAGCACCACGGTGAAGCTGCACCGCGCCATCCAGTGACCAGAAAACCGGCCCGGAAACTCGACTTGAGCGAGATTCCGGGCTGGGAACGGGAGTGCCGGGCAACGCTTCTATCCTTTGACGTAACCCATCGCCTCGACGATCAGCTCGTCCGCGACACGCATCAGGTTGACGCCGCGGATGGAGTTGCCGTCGGCCATGAAGTAGCGCCAGCGGATCGTCGCCCGTTCACCGGCGACGAAGGTTTCCTCGAGGTCGAAGCGCGTGCCGGGCTGGGTGGCGATCGCCGACCATAGGTCAATGCATGCCTCTTTGCCGGCATGGCGGGCGCCGTCCGGCGCCGGCACGGTGTTTTCGATAACGCAATCCTGCGCCACCAACTCGGCAAGCGCGGACGGATCGTGCAACTGGAACACATCGTTGAAGCGACGCATGATCTCGGCCGTCTGGCTAGAGTGGTCGCCCGGATGAATGCTCGTGATGCTGTCCTGGCTCATCTCATACCTCCTGGTTTTCATTGTTCCGTGGCAGTGGTGGCGGCCAGCTCGGCCTTGAGGGTGATGGTTGTAACGCCGGCCAAAGCGCGAGAGACAAGGCAGGTCGTCTTCGCCGTCTCCGCCATACGCTGGAATTCGGCAGGCTGAAGGCCGGGAATCTCTGCTTCCGTTTCGAGCTCGATGCGGGTGATCGTCGGCCCGGCGGCGGTCGCGCCGAGATGCACCTTGGCGACGGTGCGGATGGTGCGGGCGACGTGGCCTTCCTGGCCGAGGATGAAGGTCAGCGCCATCGAGAAGCAGCCGGCATGTGCTGCCCCGATCAGCTCTTCGGGATTGGTGCCCGGACCGTCCTCGAACCGCGACGGAAAGGAATAGGCGCCTTCGAAGACGCCGCTGCCAAGCCGCAGACGGCCGCCGCCTTCCTTCAGCGTGCCTTGCCATTCTGCGGAAGCTTCACGGATGGTCATGGTCGTTCTCCTGATTCGGGGTTGAAAAGCGGGCAATTGGGTCAGGCGCAGTCGATGACAACCTTCCCGAACACGTCGCCCTGCTGGAAGTGGCGGTACGCTTCGGGGGCTTCGGCAAAGGGGAAGACCCTGTCGACAACGGGCTTGAGGCGATGCTGCGACACGGCGCGCAGCATGGCCTCAAGATTGCTGCGGCTGCCGACGAACAGGCGGCTGATGGTGGCGAGGCTGCGCTGATAAAGCGCTGCCGGCATCTCGATCGATCTGCCACTGGCGTCCTGCAGCGTCAGCAGCACGATGTGTCCATAAAGCGTGCTGGCAATCAGCGACTGCGCGAAGGTGGCCGGGCCGCCGGTTTCGACGACGAGGTCGACTCCGCCTGTCTGCTCGCGCGCCCAGCCGCCCCATTCCGGTATGTCGGTGCTGGAGACAACGAGGTCGGCGCCCAGCGCCCGCAGCCTGTCGGCCTTCTCCGCGCGCGATGTGATGGCGACAACCCGGCAGCCGAGCAACTTGGCGAACTGCAGAGCAAACAGCGAAACGCCACCCGAACCGATGGTGAGAACCCATTGACCAGGCTTCGGAATCCGGGTCCCGGTCACCGCGTTCCAGGCCGTCACGCCGGCGCAGGTCAGCGTCGCCGCTTCGTGCCAGCTCAGATGATCGGGCAGTCGCGCCGCCCATTGTTCGTCGAGCACGGCAAACTCAGTCAGCATGCCGTCAAGCGTACAGCCGAGCTGGTCGATCAGACCGGCATTGATGCGGCCATCGATCCAGCGGGCGAAGTAGCTGCCGGTGACGCGGTCGCCGACGGCAAAACGGGTGACGGCATCGCCGATTGCGACGACGTCACCGGCTCCGTCGCTCAGCGGCACGATGCCTTGCCGCGCCGGCAAGGGATAGGTGCCGCCAAGGATCATCGTGTCGCGCCGATTGAGCGAGGCGGCGCGGACTCGCACCACGATCTCATGCGGTTTCGGTTCCGTCCGCGCCTCGTCGCGCATCGCCAGGGATTCGGTTCCACCAAACCCTTCGAGACGGTAGCTGCGCATGTCACTCTCCTTAATAGTATATAGACTGATCCACATATTATATAGACCGATTGTCATATTCTTGGCAAGGCCTATAATGCGTCACTGCTGACAGAGGTTGACATGGCCAACGACACCCGCACCCGCATACTCGAGACCACAGGCCTGTTGCTCAGGCAGCGCGGCTATCACGGCACCTCGCTCAACGACATTCTGGGCGCCAGCGGGGCGCCGCGCGGCTCGCTCTATTTTCATTTCCCAGGCGGCAAGGACCAACTGGTCATCGAGGTGACGCGCAACAGCGTTGCCGACGTCACGAAAAGGCTGGGCGAAGCACTGGCAGCCGAGAGCGATCCTGCAGTGGCCGTCCATCACATCTACCAGTCGGTCGGGCGCATGCTGGAGGACAATGATTTTTCGCTGGGTTGCCCCATCGCGCCGGTGGTGCTGGATTCACCCACCGATGTGCCGGAACTGGCGGAACTCTGCCGATCGGCTTTCGAGCAATGGATCGGCTTGCTGCGACAGGCCTTTGTCAGGGCAGGAGTGCCCGAACGCCGGGCGCATGCCCTGGCACTGCTGGTCGAATCCTCGCTGGAAGGGCTGATGGTGATTGCGAGGGCCACCCGCGATCGTGGCCCGGTGCTGGTGGTGGCCGACGAGGTCGCGGCGCTTGTCGAGCAGGCGGTGCTTGCAGGCAAGGTTGCGCGGCAGGCGGACAGCGCCGCCTAACCATCCGCTTTCCAAAACAAAAAGGGCGCCTCTCGGCGCCCTTTCCGTATGCATAAGCCAGATAGCTTGGATTAGAAATCCATGCCGCCCATGCCGCCCATGCCGCCGCCGCCCATGCCGCCAGGCATGCCGCCGCCAGCAGACTCCTTCTTGGGGGCCTCCGCGATCATGGCTTCGGTGGTGACGAGCAGGCCGGCGACCGAAGCCGCGTCCTGGAGAGCGGTGCGAACGACCTTGACCGGGTCGACGATGCCCATGGCGATCATGTCGCCATACTCGCCGGTCTGGGCGTTGTAGCCGTAGGTCGCGCCCTTGTTGTCGAGGATCTTGCCGGCAACGATCGAAGCTTCAGCACCTGCGTTCGAAGCGATCTGACGGGCCGGAGCCTGCAGTGCACGACGAACGATGTTGATGCCGGCAGCCTGGTCGGCATTGACGCCGGTGACCTTGATGTTGGCCGAAGCGCGCAGCAGTGCGACGCCGCCGCCTGCAACGATGCCTTCTTCCACGGCCGCGCGGGTCGCGTTGAGGGCGTCATCGACGCGGTCCTTCTTTTCCTTGACTTCGACTTCCGTCGCGCCGCCGACACGGATCACCGCAACGCCGCCGGCGAGCTTCGCCAGACGTTCCTGCAGCTTCTCCTTGTCGTAGTCCGACGTGGTCTCTTCGATCTGCTGCTTGATCTGGGCAACGCGGCCCTGGATCTCGGCCTTCTTGCCGGCGCCGTCGACGATGGTGGTGTTCTCCTTGGAGATCGACACCTTCTTGGCGCGGCCGAGCATGTTGAGGCCGACGTTCTCGAGCTTGATGCCGAGGTCTTCCGAGATGACCTGGCCACCGGTCAGGATGGCGATGTCTTCCAGCATGGCCTTGCGGCGATCACCGAAGCCCGGCGCCTTGACGGCGGCGATCTTCAGGCCGCCACGCAGCTTGTTGACGACCAGCGTGGCCAGAGCCTCGCCTTCGACGTCTTCCGAGATGATGAGCAGCGGCTTGGAGGTCTGCACGACGGCTTCGAGAACCGGCAGCATGGCCTGGAGGTTGGACAGCTTCTTCTCGTGCAGTAGGATGTAGACGTCCTCGAGCTCGGCAACCATCTTGTCGGCGTTGGTGACGAAGTAGGGCGAGAGATAGCCGCGGTCGAACTGCATGCCTTCGACGACTTCCAGCTCGGTCTCGGCGGTCTTGGCTTCTTCAACCGTGATGACGCCTTCATTGCCGACCTTCTGCATCGCTTCGGCGATCATGGCGCCGACCGACTCGTCGCCATTGGCCGAGATCGTGCCGACCTGGGCAACTTCCTCGGAGGTCTTGATCTTCTTGGCAGCCTTGCCGAGAGCCGCGACGACTTCGGTCACGGCCAGGTCGATGCCGCGCTTCAGATCCATCGGGTTCATGCCGGCGGCAACCGCCTTGTTACCTTCCTGGACGATCGACTGCGCCAGGACGGTCGCGGTCGTGGTGCCATCACCGGCGATGTCGTTGGTCTTCGAAGCAACTTCGCGGATCATCTGCGCGCCCATGTTTTCGAACTTGTCGGAAAGTTCGATTTCCTTGGCGACGGTGACGCCGTCCTTGGTGATGCGCGGTGCGCCGAACGACTTGTCGATGACGACGTTGCGGCCCTTGGGGCCGAGCGTGACCTTCACTGCGTCGGCGAGGATGTTGACGCCGCGCAGCATGCGCTCGCGGGCGTCGCGGGAGAATTTTACGTCTTTAGCAGCCATTTTTTAGCTCCTGGCAGGGGGCTTGCGATCAAGCCCGAAATTAGTTGACGGTGAGGCCGATGATCAGCCGATGATGCCCATAATGTCGGATTCCTTCATGATCAGAAGGTCTTCGCCATTGAGCTTGACTTCGGTGCCCGACCACTTGCCGAACAGGATGCGGTCGCCGGCCTTGACGTCCAGCGGGACCAGCTTGCCGGCTTCGTCGCGAGCGCCGGAGCCGACGGCGATGATCTCGCCTTCCTGCGGCTTTTCCTTTGCCGTATCCGGGATGATGATCCCGCCGGCGGTCTTGGATTCGGATTCGACCCGGCGTACGACCACGCGGTCATGAAGCGGGCGGAACTTCGACTTTGCCATTTTTTCTTCCTCGAATGAGAACGGTGAGAGCTGTTCCTCGATCCGGCGGTGCCGGATGTGCGTTAGCACTCACCTGGGGAGAGTGCTAACGTGCGCTGAAATAAGCGCGTGGCTTTCGAGAGTCAAGGCGAACGGTGAGCACAATTGTGCCAATTGGAGCCGTGCCGCGATCCGACGGCAGACCCTACCGGCGCCGCGGCGATTTAAGCACCAGAAGCGGACAGCGTTCAGCCAGCCCATAGGTCCCTGTCGGCGCGAGGCGGACACTGTCAAAAAACCGGCTCGCCTCTTCGACCAGCGTCGCCGCCGGGGCGAAACTGTAGACAGTCTGCGAATTCGCATAGACATCGATGGTGCCGATGACCGGCATCTCCCATCCGGTCGTCGCGGCAAGGGCCTCCCGGTCGGCAAACAGCGCATCGAAGGCGTCGAGGATCGCCCGCACCGGAATGGCGCGGTCGGGATCGCCGCCGGCACAAGCCATGGCAATGCGCCATTTGAGTTCGTGGAAGGTCGCGACACCACCGGACAGCGTCAGCGCCCGGACCTCCTGCAGATCGTCCGGCACCTGAGGGCTTGCATAGGCGCGCAATGCAGCCCGCCCATCGGACTTCAGCACACGCGAGATCTCGGCAAGCAGCGCCTGCCGTGCAACCGAGGAGTCCAGCGCCGACAGACAGCCGTCGCCGATCACCGCCCCGGCGCTTTCGTCGCCCAGCGGCAACTCCAGCCAGTTGCCGATCACCGCCTTGCGTGAGGCGGTATCGCCCGGCCAGATGCCCGATATCATGGCAGTGGACTCGTCGATCGCGAGCATGGTCCTTCCGAGGCCGGCAAGCTCCGGCGTGACCCCGAGCAGCACCACATCGACTGATTGCAGGCTAAGTTCGCGCTCATAGGCGGCGACAGCTTCCGGGGGCGGACACAGCGGCGACCCGAGAAGCCGCCAATGACGGCGAATTGCGTCCCAATGCTCAGTCATGCGGAACGGTTTGGGGAAAGGCTGGACATATTTCCTTCCAGGCTGTTGGTTGCCTTGCGAGTTACCTCATGCAGGAAAGGCCATGGCCCGCATTGCCGTCATAACGCATGAATTTGACCGCTTCCAGAGCCGGCGGGGCCTCCTGCTGCGCCAGGACAGCCCCTACATGCTGTTCGACGTCCTGGCGGAGCTGAAACGGCGCGGTCACTCCGTGCAGATCATGCGTGGACCCTCGGCAAGTCATAACGCCGATATTGCCGTCCTGCATGTCGACGCGACGGTGACGCCATCGGACTATGTCGACTACGCGCGCGGATTTCCGATTTGTCTCAATCTTGGTGCAACCGACATTTCCAAGCGCCGCATCAGTGGTGCGATCCTCGAGGAGGGTGCCAACTGGAGCGGCCAGGTCATCGTCAAGAGCAACCTCAATCATTGGGGGACGCCCGAGGAGCAGCTCAACCGAAAATCCGTTCGCGCCGGCAAGGCAGTGCCTTTCCCGGGCGCGCAGACCTTCGACCGTTATCAGGTGCATGCCTCGCTGGCCGATGTGGCGCCGGAGATTTTCAGGCGTGCCGACCTGATCGTGGAAAAATTCATTCCCGAAATCGAGCCCGACGGGTTTGCGGCGCGGTTCTGGATATTCTGCGGCGATCGGGAGCGCTGCACCCGCTATGTCTCGCCGCAGCGCCTGGTCAAGGGCGACGACACCGTCCGCCGGGAGCCGGTTGCGGTTCCCGACGAACTGCGCGCCTTGCGTCGGAAGCTGGGCTTCGACTATGGCAAATTCGACTTTGTCGTGCATGAGGGCAGGGCCGTGCTGCTCGATGCCAACAAGACCCCAGGTCGCGCCAGGAACCTGTCGAAGATTGTTGCCGCCGGCACAGCCAACCTGGCCGACGGCTTCGAAAACCTCATCCACCAGACCGGACGGGGTCGAATCGGGCGCTAGAGAAACAGTCCCAACTGCGTATGGATGATCGACCGGTAGTCCTCGATGGTGTGGCGGCTTTCCTCCTGGTCCTGGGTCAGCGCCATGCGCACGACGCCGCCGGCCAGCTGGAAGATCAGGAAAACCATACGGCCGAACTCATTGCGTCGCTCTGGCGCGAGAAAGGGGCCGACATGGTCGCAGAACATCGTCGCCTGGTGCCGGGTTTCGGCGATGTCGAGATTCTTCAGCGCCTTGTCAGCCTGGATGGCGTTTTGCAGGTCCTGAATGGCGGGGTCGCCGGCGACGCGCTCATAGTAGTCGTCGAGCAGCCGGTCGGCCGCAGCGATAACGTCGCTCAGCCCGCCGACGTCGGCAACGATCGCGGCAAGCCGGGCGCGGCTCACTTCGGAGAATCGCTCGTAGAGCATCGCCAGGATCGCCGACTTGTTGGGGAAGTAATGATAGACGGTGGCGATCGGCCCGCCGGCCTGTGCGCCGACTTCCTTCATGGTGACGGCGTCGATGCCTTTCTCGCCGATCAGCCGCATGGTCGTCGACAGGATGGCGTCGATGCGCTCGCGGCTGCGCTCCTGTTTGGGCCTGCGCCTCGGTTCGGTCGTCATCTGCACTGCTTCGTTCATGCCGCCATCCTCTCGATCGCCCAGACCATTCGATCGCCAAGACCATCCCCAGCCTTGTTGGTGCCAAGTCCCGCTACTGATTGACAAACGAATATGATCGAGTATCAGTTTCTAAATGCTGACAGACTGTCAGTTTTTTTGCCGCCAGGCAAGGACGTTGGGAGGCGACCGTGACTTCTGCTGGTAACGCCGATGCCGGGAACGGCGACTGGCTGGTCGGCAACCCCACTGGGGCGCAACTCGCCTCGGCATTGTGGATCGGCTCGGTCGGCCTGCTCATTCTCGGGCTGCAGCCGGTGCTGCTCGGCGCACTCTATACCGAGGGGCATGTCAGCGGCGACGAACTCGCGCTGGTCGCCACGGCCGAGATGATTGCCATCGGCATCGGTTCGGCTGTGGTGGCCATGATGCTTTCCGCCCACAATATGCGCTGGAAAAGTGCCGTCCTTCTGGTCCTGCTGGCGCTGGCGAACTGGGCGACCTCCTATGCGCTGACCTCCACCTCGCTGATTGCCGCCCGCGCGGTGGCCGGCCTCGCCGAGGGCGGGCTGGTGGCGGTCGCCACGGAACTGATCGCCCGTTCGCGCCGGGCCGAGCGCATCGGCGGCTTCTTCGTCACCCTTCAGACCCTGGCGCAATGCGCCCTTGCCCTGCTGGTGGCGCTTTACGTCATCCCGGCCGCCGGATCGGCAGGCGGCTTCATCGTCCTTGCCGTCGTCTGCATCGCTTCGGTGGCGGTCGCCTTCATCGTCCCCGATAGCTATGCCGACCTGCCCAAGGAGGAACAGTTCAGCAATGTGCTGACCGTTCCTTCGCTTGCCGCTTTGCTGAGCGTCTTCTGCTACTTCATGTTCTTCGGCTCGGTCTGGGCGTTTCTCGAGCCACTTGGCGCACAATACGGCATCGATGGCCGCACCGTCGGCCTGATCGTCTCGGCCAACCTCGCATTGCAGGTGCTGGGCGCAATGACGGCTACCGTCTTCGAGGCGCGCATCGATTACCGCTTCGCGATCGTGGCGATCGGCGTGGTCGCCGTCGCCAGTTCCGTGGTGCTCGCCGGCAGCCCCGGCCTGACGGTTTTCTGGGTCGCGGCCTTGATCATGGGCTTCATCCTTCTGTTCATCGTGCCCTATCAGATCCGGCTGGCGATCACCGCCGACGAGACGCGCACGGCCGTGCTTCTGGTGCCGGCGGCCCAGCTTTTCGGTCTGGCGATCGGCCCGGTCGCGGCATCGCTGCTGATCGACGGCAAGGATTTTCGCCCGGTGCCGGAATTTGCCGCCGCCAGTGCGGCGGCCAGCGTCGTGCTGCTCGGCCTGTTCGTCCTGATCGCGCGGCGCCGCCGCGCGATCGCCTGAGAAGCGACCGCGTGAGCATCTCGTACATACTTGACTAAGTCAAATAAATGGCCGATCGTTGATGGGCAGGAGGCTTCCCATGACGATCCATCATCAGCCCGGCAAGGAGCGCATCGACGCGGTGCGGGCTTTCAACCGCTTCTACACCCGCCAGATAGGTCTGCTCGACGAAGGCCTGCTGAAAAGCGCCTTCTCGCTGACCGAGGCGCGGGTGCTCTACGAACTGGCGCATCGCGATGGCCTGACCGCCAGCGATCTCATTCGCGATCTCGGCCTCGATGCCGGTTATGTCAGCCGGCTCCTGAAGAAGTTCGAGCACCTGCAGCTGATTTCGCGCGCGGCGCTGGCGTCGGATGCGCGGCAATCGTCGATCACGCTGACGCCGGCGGGGCGGCAGGCCTTCGTGCCGCTGAACCGGGCTTCGCACGACCAGGTCGCCGCCTTGCTGGCGCGGCTTCCCGCTGCCGAACAGGACCGGCTGGCCAAGGCTATGCAGACGGTGCAGCAACTCCTGGGCGACAGCCCGGAGTCCAAAGTGCCGTATGTGCTGCGCCCCTTGCAGGTCGGCGACATCGGCTGGGTCGTGCGCCGCCAAGGACAGATCTACGCACAGGAATATGGCTGGGACGAAACCTACGAGGCGCTGGTCGCCGAAATCCTCGGCGCCTTCGTAAAATCCTTCGATCCAGAATGGGAACGCAGCTGGATTGCCGAACGGCAAGGGGAGGTAGTCGGCTCGGTCTTCGTCGTGCGCAAATCCGACGCGGTGGCGAAGCTGCGCCTGCTCTATGTCGAACCATCGGCGCGCGGCCTCGGCATCGGCAAGCGGCTGGTTCAGGAGTGCATCGGCTTTGCTCGTGCTAAGGGCTACAAGACGCTGACCCTATGGACCAACGACATCCTGACCGCCGCCCGCCACATCTACGAGAGTGCCGGCTTCAGGCTGGTGGACGAAGAGCGCCATCACGCCTTCGGCAAGGATCTGGTCGGCCAGAACTGGAACCTGGAGTTGTAGCGGCGTTCAGGCCACCGGGACCCATATCTCCAGCCCGCCATTGCCGCTGCGCGGATGGAACTCCGGGCCGTAGCGCTCGAATTCGGGGCCGTCGGCTATATCGTGCCCCGAGGCCGGCAGCCATTTGTTCCAGATCGTGTTGACGGTGCGGCGGATGGTGGAGATGTGCTCGGCATGGGTGAACACGGCGTATTTCTGCGCCGGCACCCGCACCCGCGAAAGCTCCTTCGGCAGGTCCGAGAAATCCGAAACTTCGACCCCGGCGATATAGTCGAAATTGCCGGCATCGTCGCCATTGACGCAGACGCCATAGGCGACGTCGCCGGTCTCGCCCGGAATGTTGCCGATATAGGGACCGAAGCGCTGCCACTGCATCGGAATAGCCGCGCTGGTTTCGCAGCTGTAGCGCTCGCCGAGGCCGGCAATGAGGAAGGGACGGCCGGTCTCGAAGCGCGGCGGCGGCAGTGAGGCGAGGAAGGACTGGTCCATCAGGATCGACTCCACCAGGTCGAGATTGCTGAGGCTGCCCTGCGCGCGCACCAGTTCCGGCGTCGTGCCGAACTGATCGCGGAAGGCGCGGGTGAAGGCTTCGTGCGAGGCGTAGCCGGCATCGAGCGCGACCGCGAGGATGTCAGGCGCGCCGGAAGCCAGCTTGCGCGCCGCTTCGGTCAGCCGGCGCGCGCGCATATAGCCCATCACCGAACGGCCGGTGGCGGCGCCAAAGGCGCGCGTCACATGAAAGCGCGAGACGCCGCTGCTTTGCGCGACATCCTCAAGCGAGATCGCTTCCGGCAAATGGCTCTCGACAAACCACAGCGCTTTCTCGGTCGGGTTCATGAGTCTCCTCGCATTTGGCCACACCATGCTGCCGGCTTTTTGCGAGGCCAGTTTGATCGAAATTGCGCCTGTCGTAAAATCGAAGGGCGCTGGTCGACTGTGGCAGGTCACCATCGTGGAAAGCCGCTGCTGGGCGGCCTCGGCCTGGCTCGCTGGGACAATATCCGGGCGCGCTGGGTGCGGGCACCATCCTTGCCTATGCCCTGTGGAACCACCGCCGGCTCGATGCCTTCCCCGCCGGCGAAAGTGCCGCCGAAAGCCTAGGTGTGCCGGTGGCGAGGACGCGCAAGACGACCTTTCTCCTCGCGGCGTTCTCGACGGCAATTCACGTCACGGTCGGGAGGTCATCCGCAACCGTTATTGACTGTGCCATGACCGCATCTGCATGGCTGCCATCCCTCTTTTTCGGCTCTGGCGCAATGCGGCGCCTTGAATGGTAAGCACGCTTATAATATATACCGCTCATGGTTTCCGACGGCATAGATAGATTGGGCTTTTTGATCCACGACGTGCAGCGCCTCATGCGCAAGCGCTTCGAGGCGCGCGCCAGCGGTCTTGGCCTTTCCTCGGCACAATGGCGGCTTCTGGTTCGCGTCGCCAAGGAGGCCGGCGTCGCCCAGGCTCGCCTCGCCGAACTTCTCGAAATCGAGCCGATCAGCGTTTCACGCCTCGTCGACCGGATGGAGGAGGGCGGCTGGATCGAGCGGCGCTCCGACGCAACTGACCGGCGCGTGCGCATGATCTTCCCGACAGCCAAGGCGAACGCGGCCTATGCCGAGGTCAAAAGCCTTGCTGGCGAAGTTTATGAGGAATCGCTGGTCGGCGTTTCGCCGGACGACCGCCGCGTCCTTATCCGGGCGCTGGACACCATCGTGCAAAACCTGGCGGACGGCGAGACGTCGTCCTTGAAGAGTACGGAAGGGGCAGCAGCATGAACGCGGCAGCCAAGCTAGACGAGAATGTAACCAAGATCGAGACGCCGGCAAAGCCGGCCGCCGAAGCGCCTGCACAGCCGGCCGCAGCACCTGTCGCGGTGGCTCCCCCGGTTCAACCCGCTCCGGCTCCGGTCAAGAAGCGCCGCCTCGGCCGCTTGCTGCTGATGGTCGCCCTGCCGGCCGCGCTGGCCATTGGTGGCGGTTATGTCTGGGTGACCGGCGGCCGCTATCAGGAAACCGAGAACGCCAATTTGCAGCAGGCCAAGGTGTCGATCGCCTCGGACACCGCCGGCCGCATCGTTCAGGTCGGCATCTCGGACAATCAGCAGGTCAAGCAGGGCGATGTGCTGTTTGCCATCGACCCCGAGCCCTACCGGATCGCGTTGGCGCAGGCCGACGCGGCGGTCGCAGTCGCACGCGTCGGTATCGAACAGCTGCGCGCCGCCTACAGCCAGGCGCTGGCGCAGGAAAAGTCCGATGCCAGCCAGGTCGACTACGCGCAGTCGCAGTATGACCGCGCCGCCGACCTTGCCCAGAAGGGCATCAACGCCAAATCGTCGCTGGACGAGGCCAAGAACGATCTCGACAAGGCCAGGCAGCAACTGGCCGTTGCCGAGCAAGGCATCATCAGCGCCAAGGCGGCTCTCGCCGGCAATCCCGATATCGAGACCGACAAGCATCCGACGGTGATGGCCGCACTCGCCGCGCGCGACAAGGCCGCCTACGATCTGGCGCAGACCACGGTCAAGGCGCCGGCCGACGGCGTCATCAGCCAGGCCTCCTCGTTCAAGATCGGCCAGTATGTCGGTTCCGGCACGCCGCTGTTTGCGCTGGTCGAGACCGGCGACACCTGGATCGATGCCAATTTCAAGGAAACCCAGCTTACCCACATGAAGCCTGGCCAGAAGGCCGAGATCGTCGTCGACACCTATCCGGGCAGAACTTTCGAGGCCACCGTCAAGGCGATCGGCGCCGGCACTGGCGCGGAGTTTTCGCTGCTGCCGGCTCAAAACGCCACCGGCAACTGGGTCAAGGTCACCCAGCGCATTCCGGTGCGCCTGGAGCTGACCGATGCCGACGCCAAAATGGCGCTGCGCACCGGCATGAGCGCCTCGGTTACGGTGGATACCGGCGTGGCACGCGGGTTCCCCGCTATCTTCGGCCACGCCACCGCAGGCGAAGCACAATAGACTGTGAATGGACCGTGATCTCGAAAAGCAGGATCACGGCCCGGCAGAACGCCCGCCGCAGGCGAGGTGAAGTTGAGATGACAGGATCGGTCCGACGGCAGGTTGAACGAGGGGTGGATTGGACCGGGCCGCATTGCGGGCTGCCCAGAACCTGGACCATCTCGGCGCCCATCCTTCGGACCTTGGATTTCCGGGCGGCAAGCGCCTGATGTGTCGAGACCTTCGATCGATGTAACCCCCACATCGATAGATCGCGTCCCACCGCGATGAGGGTCTCTTCACCAGAGAAGGCCTCGCCGCCCGGAAACCTAGTGTACACGTTATTGTTACCTGTCGGAAGTTCCGCATCATGACCACACCAGAACCTTTCAAGGAAGTGCCGCATCGCGGCCTGATCACCGTGGCGCTGATGCTGGCGACGGTCATGCAGGCGCTCGACACCACGATCGCCAATGTCGCGCTGCCGACCATGACCGGCGACCTCGGCGCGTCGCCCGACAACATCAATTGGGTGTTGACCTCCTACATCGTTGCCGCCGCGATCATGACGCCGGTGACCGGCTGGCTGGCCGACCGCTTCGGCCGCAAGGAACTGTTCCTGGCGGCGGTTGTCGGCTTCACCGTGTTCTCGATGCTGTGCGGCATTGCCTGGAGCCTGGAGAGCATTGTGTTCTTCCGGCTGATGCAGGGCGTGTTCGGCGCAGCCATCGTGCCGCTGTCGCAGACCTTCCTGCTCGACATCAACCCCAGGGAACGCCACGGCCAGGCGATGGCCATCTGGGGCGCCGGCATCATGCTGGGGCCGATCCTGGGTCCGACGCTGGGCGGTTGGCTGACCGAGAATTTCAACTGGCGCTGGGTGTTCTTCATCAATTTGCCGGTCGGCATCATCGCCTTCCTCGGCATGGCAGCCTATTTGCCGGTCATTGCCCGGCGGATACGCAGCTTCGATTTCTTCGGTTTCGCCATGATTTCGCTCGGCGTCGGCGCACTGCAGCTGCTGCTCGACCGCGGCGGCGAGGTCGACTGGTTTTCCTCGGTCGAAATCTGGATCGAGCTTGCTCTTTCGATCACCGGCTTCTGGGTGTTCATCATCCACACACTGACGGCGGAACGTCCTTTCATCGACCCCAAGATCTTCCTCGACCGCAATTTCGTCACCGGTCTGGCCTTCATCTTCGTCATGGGCGTGCTGATCCTGGCCTCGATGTCGCTGCTGCCGCCGATGCTGTCGACCATCTTCGGCTATCCGACCGTGACCATCGGCGTCGTCCTGGGGCCGCGCGGTGTCGGCACGATGATTTCGATGCTTGTCGTTGGGCGGCTCATGAGCAGGATCGACGCCCGGATCCTCGTCGTCATCGGCTTTCTGCTCACCGCGCAGTCGCTCTACACCATGTCCTCCTTCACGCCGCAGATGGACAATTGGCTGATCCTTAGCTCCGGCGTCATCCAGGGCCTCGGCATGGGCATGGTGTTCGTGCCGCTGTCGACGGTGGCCTTCGCCACGCTCGACGTGCGCTTCCGCACCGACGCCACGGCCCTGTTCAGCCTGGTTCGAAATCTCGGTTCGTCGATCGGCGTGTCGGTGGTGACGGTTCTCATGGTGCGCAACACGCAGGTCAATCACACCGAACTGTCGGCTTTCATCAACCCGTTCAACCCCAATTTGTGGGCGGCCTCGCCGGCGGCAGCAGGCGGCGATCCGACGGCACTTTCGCAGGTGGACCGCATGGTCAACATCCAGGCGATGATGATCTCCTACGTCAACGACTTCAAACTGCTGATGGTGATGACGCTGGTTGCCATTCCGTTTGTCTTCCTGCTGCGCAAGCCGAAGACCGCTCCGGCCGGCGCGGCCGCTCCTGCCGCGCATATGGATTGAGGCGGGCGCCGGTAGCGCTGGCAGCAAGCTGGTTGCCCCTGATGATTGTTGCTCGGATGATCGTCAAAACCCGCGTGTGCAAAAGAATATCGATAATGAGCCGTTGGAAGTTGATTTGAAATGAATTTGCACCTTTGGTATCTGGTTGCTGACGCCTCCAATTCCGTTACAGTTCATCTTGAATTAGCACATCTGTAACATTGTCAGTCGACTTTCGTCTGGCACGACAGAGGCCCTTTCTTGTTTCAGGTGCCAAACCGGAGGAGGTCTGTTTGGTCACGAAGTCATCCAGAAGATCCGTCGGGGCGCGCGGGCCGGTGGGCGTAGCCGCATTGGCAAGACTGGCTGACGTTTCCTACGATACGCTCGAGGGAGAACTTCGCACGACCATTGCGGGTCTCGAAGGGCAGACCCTGCGCTTCGAGACTGCGATCGAGAATATTTCGCAAGGCATCTGCTTTTTCGATGCCGATGAACGGCTGATCCTGAGCAACCGGCGCTATGCGGAAATCTACCGCATTGCGCCCGAGGAATTGCGGCCTGGCGTGACACTGAGCGAAATAGTCGAACGCCGCGTTGCCGCCGGCACGGCGGCGACGGCCGCCGACACCTATCTCGCAACGGCTCGCTCGATCAATTCGGGCAAGGCTTCGCGGCTCTGGACCGCCAAACTTGTCGATGGTCGCACAATCCAGATCCGTAACCAGCCCATGCCCGATGGCAGTTGGATCGCCACGCATGAGGACATCACTGAACTCCTCGCCAATCGGCAGATCGTCGACGAGCGCATTTCGCTGCAGGCGCTGATCGACTGGGTGCCCGATTATCTCTGGGTCAAGGATACGCAAAGCCGTTTCGTCGTGGTCAACAGCGCCCTTGCGACCGATAGCGGCCGCAACAAGACCAGCGACATGATCGGTTTGACCGATTTTGATCTCCACCCCCCGGAATTTGCGCGGAAATTTCGCCTGGTCGAGCAGCGCCTGCTCAAGAGCGGACAACCAATGATCGACGCGGAAGAGTTTGTCGTGGATGCGTCGGGCGCCGGCAAATGGCTTTCGTCGACGAAGGTGCCGCTGCGCAATCGTCAAAATGAAATCTTCGGCCTGGTTGGCATCGCCCACGACATCACCGCCCGCAAGCAGGCGGATGTCCTTCGCAGCGGGCAGGCGCAGATCCTCGAAATGATTGCCACGAGCGCGCCGCTGGAGGACGTGCTCGACCGCCTCATGCGCTTCGTCGAGTCTCAGTTGAAGGGGATATTCGGTTCCGTCCTGCTGCTCGACAAGGACGGCATTCATTTGCGTCACGGTGCGGCGCCGGGCCTGGCGAAAGCCTATACGAGCGCCATCGATGGGGCGGCCATCGGTCCCAAGGTGGGATCCTGCGGAACCGCCATCTACCGGCGGGAACCGGTCATTGTTACCGATATTCTGCAGGATCCGCTTTGGGACGATTACCGCGAACTGGCGGCACCCCATGGCTATCGTTCGTGCTGGTCAACCCCGATCCTGTCGCATCGGGGCGTCGTGTTGGGCGTCTTTGCCATGTATTCGATGACCGTGCGCGAACCCACCCATGCCGAGACCCGCCTGATCGAATTCACCACACACATTGCCGGCATCGCGATCGAGCGCAAATTGGCGGAAGACCAGATCCACTTCATGGCCAACCATGATGCGCTGACCGGGCTGCCCAATCGCGCTTTGCTGGAGGATCGGCTTTCCCAGGCGGTCCTCTACGCGCAGCGATACAATCGCTGGATGACGGTGGTGTTCATCGATCTCGACAATTTCAAACTGGTGAACGATACGTTTGGCCACAATGCCGGTGACGAACTCCTCAAGACCGTCGCCAGCCGTTTGGTTGGATGCGTGAAGGCCACCGACACCGTCGTGCGGCTTGGCGGCGACGAATTTGTCATCGTCCTGTTCGACCAAACCACCAATGTCGATGTGGTCTCGGAAACCCTGCAGACGATCAGGGATGCGATCGCGGAACCGGTTCTTGTCGGAGAGCATCGGCTGAGAACGACGGCCAGCATCGGCATCGCAAATTACCCGAAGGACGGGACCAGCCCGGATACGCTGTTGGCCAATGCCGACGCCGCCATGTATCGCGCCAAGGAATTCGGCCGCGACAATTTCCAGTTCTATGCCCCGGAGTTCAACTCAACGGCACATGAAAAATTCCTGCTTCAGGAGGAATTGCGAAACGCGCTCGCCCGGTCGGAATTCGCTCTGCACTATCAGCCACAAGTGGATCTGCGATCGGGGCAGGTTTTCGCCGTTGAAGCGCTGGTGCGCTGGAACCACCCGACGCGAGGCCTGGTTTCGCCGGCGATGTTCATCCCGACCGCCGAGGAGACCGGGCTGATCGTGCCGCTCGGCGACTGGATCCTGCACGAAGCCTGCCGGCAGAACAAAGCCTGGCAGCGCGCCGGTCTGTCGCCCGTAGCCGTCTGCGTCAACGTGTCGGCGCGGCAGTTCCGGGAGAAGAACCTGATCGACCGCGTCGTCAACGCATTGAAGGAAAGCGGCCTGGAGGCGAGGTATCTCGAGCTCGAAGTGACGGAAAGCCTGATCATGCAGGATTTCGAGCTGGCGGTCGCAACGATGAACGGACTGCAAAAGCTCGGCGTGCAGATATCGATCGACGATTTCGGAACAGGCTATTCCAGTCTCAGCGCCCTCAAGACGTTTCCGGTGGCGCGGCTGAAGATCGACAAGTCCTTCATCAACGATCTCGCGACCGACGAGAACGATCAGGCGGTCACTGGCGCCGTGATTTCCCTGGGGCAGAAGTTGAACCTTCGGGTGCTGGCCGAAGGTGTCGAAACGGAAGACCAGGTCGCCTTCCTGCGCAAGAACAATTGTGACGAGGTGCAGGGCAATTATTTCAGCGAACCCCTGTCGGCTGGGGATATCGGCGAGCTGATCGCGAAAGGCTGACGGCTGGCTCGCGCCGTAACCGCTGGCTGCTATTTTCCGAGCACCAGGCTCCAGTAGCGGATGGCGCTGTCGCGTCCGTCGCGTACATAGGCGAGGCCGAAGCGGCTGAAATCCGGATCGAGCATGTTGCGGCGGTGGCCAGCCGAATGCATCCATATGTCGAACAGTTTCTGCTGGTCGAAGCGGCCCTCGGCGATGTTCTCGGCGGCGGCGCCCCGCACGCCATTGTCCTTCATCCGCGACGCGAAATCCTTTCCCCAGCCCGTCGTGTGGCTCATGCGTTCGCGTGAGGCCATATAGCCGGCCTGCTGCCGAGCGGCCTGCTCGAGCTGGGCGTCCGGCACCAGCGCCGGCAGTCCGGCCGAAGCTCGGATGCCGGCCAGCGTCGCGGTGGCCGAGGACGACACACCGGCGCCTTCGCCGGTCGGCACCGAGACCGTGCTGCAAGCAGCGAGGCCGGCCATGGCTGCAAGGCCGATCAGCAGCAGGCGCCTGTTTGGTTTTGGACTTGCTGCGCCAGAGCGGGTTTGCGCGAGCGGGTGATTGGTGCTGCAGATCATTGTCATGCGAGCTGACTTAGCGGCGATCATGGCTTTTGCCGGGCAGGGCCGCGAAAATCTCAATCGCTGGCCTCCGTGCGGGTTCGGCCGATCGATTCGAATGGGAAGGTCGGCGGCCGATGTAGTCTCGGCGCGTTGCCTCCGATCAGCGTTGCGCGTCGGTCGCCATTTTAAGCGCCAGCCCGGCAAGCACCGTGCCCATCATCCAGCGCTGGATGACCATCCATAGCGGCCGTCCGGCAAGGAAGGTCGCGATCGAACCGGCCGTTACCGCGATGATGGCATTGACGGTCAGGCTGATCGAGATCTGCGTGGCGCCGAGCACCAGAAGCTGCGACAGCACATGGCCCTTGCCCAGCGAGATGAACTGCGGCAGCAGCGACAGATAAAGCACCGCCACCTTGGGGTTGAGGAGATTGGTCATCAGGCCCATCGCGAACAGCTTGCGCGGCCTGTCCTTCGGCAGTTCGCGCACCTGGAATGGTGAGCGCCCGCCGGGTCGCACCGCTTGCCAGGCGAGCCATAGCAGATAGAGCGCGCCGGCAATGCGCAGTGCGTCATAGGCAAACGGCACGGCAAGCAGCAGCGCGGTGATGCCCAGCGCAGCCGATACGACATAGAACAGAAAGCCGGCCGCCACGCCGCCGAGCGAGATCAGCCCGGCCTTGGGGCCTTGCGACAGCGAGCGCGAGATCAGGTAGATCATGTTCGGCCCGGGCGTCAGCACCATGCCCAGGCAGACCAGCGCGAAGGCGAGATGGTTGGCGGTTTCGGGCACGGGCAATCTCCGGGAGGCGGTGACGATACCGAGCACGCGTTTTGACTCACCGCAAGAGCATGATGGCCGGAGACTTTGCGCCAGCGTCGAAAAAAGACGAAAGCGAAGCCGTCAATTTCCCCCGCAAGGGGGAAGATCAGCAGCTTCAACCCTCAGCTCACCACGCGCAGGTTCGAGAGCTCGTTTGCGATTTCCTTGAAATTGTCGGACAGCGTGGCGCCGGTCGCGTTCCAGAACAGTTTTGCAGGCTTGCTCGGGTCGGTCGGATCCTTGCGGAAGCGCGAGTCCGACGAGCACGTCTTCAGTGCCTCCATCGCGCTCTTGTCGCCGGCGTCGGTCGTCGACATGTCGAGCGCCACCGTCATCACCATGATGTTGGCCGCCTTGGCGTTGTTGCACAGCGTCGCCATCTGCTCGTTGAGCGCGGCGGTGTAGTTGCTCGACGAATAGTTGAGCTGGCCGATGGCGCTCGACGTGCCGCCGAACAGGCGGGTGACCGCAGTGCCGTTGTAGCCGACGCCGGTATAGCCATAGCCGGCATAGGTCGACTTGTTGCCGGCGGGGTCGGAACTCACCGTCGAATAGGTGTTCTCGCCGTCGGTGAGCACGATGACCACCTTGTCATTGCCTCGTTCCGTCTCAGGACGTCCTCCTGTGAAAGGCTCCGTGCTGGAGACGGTGCGCCAGCCCCAGGCCATGCCTTCCGGCACATTGGTGTTGCCGTTGGGCGCCATCAGGTCGATTGCTGCCTTGATCTTGGTCAGCCCGGCGGCGTTGGCGACGTCGGTCAGCGGTGTGATCGGCGTGGTGGTGCAGCTGTAATTCGGACCTGCACCCGTCCCCAGCACCGGAGCATTGATCGGCCGTGGCTGGAAATACTTGGCCATGTTGGACTGCCTGGTCTTGCCGGTGGTGCTCGCCGGATCGTCGTTCCACCAGCTGTTGGCTGCGCCATAGGTCTTGGGGGCCACCTCGTCGGGGTCCTGCGTTATGTACCAATGATTGCCCGGCTCGTCCGGCGCGAACATCGGCACGAACATGGTCGCGGGATCGCCGACGCCGGTGCCGGTGTTGTTCGGTCCGCCGGAGGCCGGCGCGTCGGTGACATTATAGGGGTAGGGACGGACCTCGACGCAGCCCTGCCAGCTGGCGAACGGTCCGTATGTGTCGTTGTAGTCGTATTCGTTGTGGCTGTCCGAGCATGTATGATTGGCGCGATATTTGTCGCAGACCACGCGTTTGCTGCCGACGATGCGCTCGTGGCTGGTGACCACCTTCATGTCGCGGTAGAGCGAGAAGCGGGTCAGCATCTGCCCCTCCTGCTCACCCCAGCCAGTGCCTTTCTTGTACCAGATGCCGCCGATCTTCTGGGCATATTTGTCGGCTGCGTTAAGGGTGGACCAGGCGAAATTCTCATTGTGGATGGGCGACAGCCCGTAGGCGTCGATCCACGACGCGTTGTCGTTGCTGGCGCCGACATTGACCGAGGCGGCGAACGGCACAAGGCTGAACTGGACCGGCTTGTCGATCTGCTTGATCATCGCGGCCTGCAAGGCAAGCGTGTCGACGAGCTGCTTGGCGGCTTGCTTGAGAAGGTCGATGCGCTTTTGTCCGGCACCCGTGCCCGTGTTCGACATCGACCCCGAATTGTCGAGCACCATGGCCACTTCCAGCGTGTTCTTCAGCCGGACTTGCGAACACACGGAGTAGGTGACGTTTTCCGACGTCCTGCCGATCAGCATCGCCGCTGCCGGCAGGAAATAGGGCTTGTAGACCAGGCTGGCGCACAGCTTGACGATGCCGCCGCCGGTCGTGCTGCTGGGCAGCGTAACGCTGAGCGTCGTGTCGGCGGGATCGACGTCGTTGAGGTTTGCCTTGAAGAAGTCGAGCGCATAGGCCCGCAACTGGTCGTCGGTGGCGCCTTCCACCAGCCGGCGCGCGGTGGCGAAGTTGGCGGCGTCGAGCGCGTTGACCACCCTCTGCTTCTCGCTGACCACGCCGGTGTAGTCGACGGCCATGGCCACGCCGCCCATCAGTGGCACCATCGCCACAACGGTCATCAGAGCGTAATTGCCGCGGCGGTCACGCCAGAAGTCACGCCGGAATGTGCGCCAGAGTTCACGCATGTGATGTAAGCGGCCCCGCCTGCGGATTCTTCAATGCCGCCACAGTTTCACAAAACGTTGAAGGACGGGTTTGGGAAACTGCTCGATTGCGCGGATAGCGCTTCACCAGGCGCTAACCAAATGCGCCAGTTGCCGAACGCAAAACGCCCCGCCGAGGCGGAGCGCCTTGTTCGAAAGATCGCGCCGATCAGCTGACGATGCGCAGGTTCGACAGTTCGTCGGCGATTTCCTTGAAACTTTGCGACAAGGTGGCGCCGGTCGCGTTCCAGTACAGCTTCGCCGGTTTGCTCGGGTCGGTCGGATCCTTGCGGAAGCGCGAATCCGAGGAGCATTTCTTGAGCGCATCTATGGCAGTCTTTTCCGCCGGCTTGGAACTAACAAGGTCGAGCGAGACGGTCATCAAGAGAATGTTCGAATTCTTCGCATTGGCGCAAAGGGTTTGCATCTGCTCGTCAAGCGCGGCCGTGTAGTTGGTCGCCGTATAGGTTGTCTTGGCGACGGTCGTGTTGACGAACAGGCGGGTCGCAGGCTCCACTGGCTTCGGAAAATTAGGGCCGGTGTAGCCATAGGCGGCGTAGGTCGATCCATTCTTGGCGTAGTTGCTGGTCATGTCGTTGCTGGGGCCGATGCTATAGGTGTTTGCGCCGTCGGTCAGGACGATGACCACTTTGTCGTTGCCTCTTTCGGTGTTCGGCCGGCCTTGCGTAAAAGGCTCGTTGCTCGACACCGTCCGCCAGCCCCAGGCCAGCCCTTCCGGCACGTTGGTGTTGCCCGTCGGGGCCATGGCATTGATGGCATCCGTCAGGATTTTCTTGCCATCGGTGGTGGTTATGTCCTGCAACGGCGTGATCGCGGCGGTCGTGCATGCCGAATTGGGTCCATCATCGGCCGCAGCGGCTGCTGCGTCCCAGGGCTTTGTCAGAAAATACTTGCGCATATCCGCCTGGCGTTTGGGGACAGTCAGCGTGTCGGAATAATCGATCCACCAATTGTTGGCGTAACCCCACGTCGATGTGCTGGTGCGAGTTGTGTCGGTCCAGAAATTGCCAGCTTCGTCCGGCGCGAACATCGGCACGAACATGGTGGCGGGCGTGCCAGTGGTCGGCGACGTGTCGTCGTCATTATAGGGATACGGCCTCGCCTCCACGCAGCCCTTCCAGGCTTCGTATTTGGCGACGACGGAGGTCTTGCAAGTGCCGTTCGAGTTTTTCTTCGTACAGGTCGTTGCCATCATGTCCTGATAGAGGGTGAAACGCGTCATCTCCTTGTCTTTGTCAGTGCCCCAGCCCGTGCCGCGCTGGTAGTAAACGCTGCCTACTTTTTCGATCCATTTGGTGGCATTTGCCGCCGCTGTCATCGTCGACCAATCGAAGTTCTGATGATGGATCGGGGAAATGCCGGTCGTGTCCAGCCACGTCGGCAATGGAGCCGGGGGGATCGGAGCGCCGACATTGACCGACGCAGAAAACGGGACCAGCGAGAACTGCACCGGCTTGGTCACCTGCTTCATTTGTGCGGCCTGGAGCGCCATTGTATTGACAAGCTCGGTCGCGGCCTTCTTGAGCAAATCTATTCGCGGCTGGCCGGTGCCGGAGCCGTTGGTGCTCATAGAGCCGGAATTGTCGAGCACGAGAGACACTTCCAGCGTGTTTTTGAGGCGGATCTCCGAGCATGCCGATGTTGTGACGTCGGCGGCGGTTCTTCCGATCATCATGGCCGCTGCCGGCAGGAAATAGGGGTGGTACGTCAATTCGGCGCACAGCTTCAGCGTGCCACCACCTGCGTTGTTGTTGGGAAGCGTCACCGTCAGGGCCGTATTGGCTGCTTTGACGCGGCCGAGATTGGCTTCGAAGAAATCCTTCGCATAGGCCTTGACTGCCGTGTCGGTCGCCCCGGTGACGATCTGCTGTGCCGTGGCAATCCCGGCGGCATCCAGCGCGTTCAGCATGTTCTGCTTTTGGCGCAAGAGATCGGTGTAGTCGATGGCAAGCGCCAGCGCGCCCATCAAGGGCACCATGGTGATCACTGTCATCAAGGCATAGTTGCCGTGTCTGTCGTTCAGAAATCTGCGGATCATGCCTTCAGCACCCCTGCCAGGACCCCAATATCGGTCCGAAGATGCCCACAAAATCGTTAAATTTCAGGTTGCTGAAATGCGTTCAACATGGGCCCATCTTTTCAAGGCTCGTTAACCACTCGGCCCTGGTGATCAGCGGTGCGACATTGTTTCGATAGACCGAAGCTCGGAGAAGGGTGGTTCCTGCCTGTGCAACCTTCGATCAGCCGTTGCGCAACAGCCTGGCAAGTGCCGAAAAGCTGGTGACAGGATGAAACGCTTCGGTTAATGCGGGGCCGGTTGCGGCGGACCGTCGGCTGCAGCTCTCGCAATGATCGTCACAGCAGGTAAACGGCATGGCGGATTCGCCTGATATCATCGGCTCGCTCGCGGATTTGTCGGGCGCCTACTCGGCCATCCTGTGCGATGTCTGGGGCGTGATCCACAATGGCGAATGGCATTTTCCGGCGGCTGCCGAAGCGCTTGCCGCCGCGCGTGCGGCGAAGGTCCCGGTCGTCCTGATCACCAACTCGCCGCGCCGCAATGCCGATGTGGTGGCGCAGATGAATGCGATCGGCGTTCCCGCCGCCGCCTACGACCGCGTCGTGACCTCAGGCGATGTGACCCGCGACCTTATCGCCGAAGGCCCACGAAAAATCTTCCATATCGGCGCCGACCGCGATTTCACCCTCTATGACGGTCTGGACGTCGAGCTCGTCGAGGAGTTCGAGGCCTCCGGCGCGGTCTGCACCGGGCTGTTCGACGACGAGGTGGAAACGCCTGAGGATTACGCCGATCTGCTGCGCCGGCTGCGCGCCAGGAACCTGCCTTTCATCTGCGCCAATCCCGACATCGTGGTCGAACGCGGCGAGCGCATGATCTGGTGCGCCGGCGCCTTGGCGCGCGACTATGCCCAGCTTGGCGGCCGCACGCTGATCGCCGGAAAACCTTATGCGCCGGTCTATGACGTAGCGCTGCGGGAGGTTGCCGTGCTTCTAGGCCGAGACGTCGCGCGCACCGAGGTGCTGGCCATCGGCGACGGCATGATGACCGACGTCAAGGGCGCCGCCGACAACGGCATCGACGTGCTTTACGTCTCGGGCGGCATTCACGCGCGCGACTATGGCGATCCCATGCAGCCGGACCCCGCCAGGCTTGCAGCCTTTCTGCAAAAGCACGGCTACCGGCCGGTCGCCGTCATTCCGAGACTGCGGTAGGGTTGCTGCATGAGCGCAGCTTTCGAACACATTTCAGCAACCGCGCCGCTGCCGCCGCATTTGCGCGGCGGCGTGGTGGCGATCGGCAATTTCGACGGCGTCCATCGCGGCCACCAGGCGGTGCTCGATCGCGCGCTTGCCGAAGCCGGGCGGCGCGGCGTGCCGGCGCTAGTGCTGACCTTCGACCCGCATCCGCGCAAGGTGTTCAGGCCCGATATGCCGCTGTTCGTATTGACGCCGCCGCCGATGAAGGCGCGGCTGCTGTCGCATCTGGGCTTTGCCGCAATCGTCGAACAGCCGTTCACGCGCGCCTTTGCCGGCCTGTCGGCCGAGGCTTTCGTGACCGATGTGCTGGAGACGAACCTCGGCATCACCCATGCCGTCACCGGCTTCGATTTTCACTTCGGCAAGGACCGGCAGGGCGGTCCTGCGTTTCTGATGGCGGCAGGCGAGCGCCATGGTTTCGGCGTCACCCTGGTCGACGCCTTTCGCGACGAGGGCGCCGAGGTGGTGTCGTCGAGCCGTATCCGCGAGCTGCTCTGCGAGGGAGAGGTCGCCGAGGCCGCAGGCCTGCTCGGCTACCGCTTCACCGTCGAAAGCGAAGTGATCGGCGGCCAGCAGCTCGGCCGCACGCTCGGCTTCCCGACAGCCAACATGAGGCTTTCGCCGGAAACGACTCTGAAGGAAGGGATTTATGCCGTCCGCTTTCGCCGCGCCGACGGCACGCTCTATGATGGTGTCGCCAGCTTCGGGCGTCGCCCGACTGTCGACGACAATGGCGCGCCGCTGCTCGAAACCTTCGTCTTCGACTTTGCCGGCGATCTCTATGGCGAGATCTGCGACGTATCGCTCTTCGGCTTTTTGCGTCCCGAGGTGAAGTTCGATGGGCTCGATGGGCTGGTGGCACAAATGAAGCGCGACGAGGCGGAGGCGCGCGCGCTGCTGGCCGGCGTCAGGCCGCTTTCGGATCTGGACGGCGCCATCGCTTTTTGAGCCTTCCGGCCGCTTACCTCTTCAAGCCCCTACTTCTTCAACGCCAGTCCGAGAGCGATGAAGCTCCAGCCCTGGAAGATCAGGTCGATGGCCAGGAACAGGCCGAGCACCCACAGGCTGTTGACCGGCCAGCCCATGGCGATGGTCAGCCCCGCCAGCACGCTGATCAGGCCTGCCGCGACGACCCAGCCCCAGCCCTTTTCCGGTCGGTGGCTATAGCCGACCCAGGCCCTGAGCGCGCCTGAAGCGACCAGCGCCACCGCCAGCAGCAAGGTCAGCACCGTCGAGGCCAGCAGCGGATTGTCGAAGGCAAAGAAACCGGCAACGGCATAAAGCAGGCCGCTGAGCAGCCAATAGAAGAAGCGACTCCAGGTCTTCACGCCGAAGGCATGCACGATCTCGATGATGCCGGCCATCAGCATCAGCCAGCCCACGACATAGACCGAGGCGACGGTGGCGATGAACAGATTGCCGAAGGCAATGCCGCCGAAGATGAGCAGCAGCACGCCGAGCGCGACGAACCACCCCCATTTGTCCCGTGTCCGGCCCATCGCATCTTTCAGGGTATCACCGTGCAGGGTCATGGCTGCATCTCCTCGAAATCGCCTGGCACCTTGCCGGGAGGTTAGCCCCGGCTGTAGCGGACGTCCAGCCGATGGCGACGGCTAGCAAACAAACAAAGCGTCGGTGGCTTGAGGTTCGCGCGTATGTGTCAATTTATGGCAGCCCACCCAGTCACAAGGACGAGGACAAGCGTGACGATCGCTCCAGAGACGTAGACGATCGTTCTGACACTGCCACCCTTGGCGGCATTGCCGCCGCGTAGGTAAACCCCTAGGTGAAGCAGGCGTATCGCCACATGAACCCAGACAATGGTCGCCAACGTGGCCGACCCAACGCCAACCATCATGGCCAGCACCGCCGGGACGACAAAAGGCGCCAGCGCCTCGACCGAGTTCATATGCACGCGGTCGATCCTGTAGAGGAGATTGGCGTCGTCGGCCGGGATCACCGGACCGGAAAGCGCTCCGGCAAATCCCTTGGACGAACCCGAGTAAACCGCCAGCGCGACTGACAAAAGACAGAGGATCAGTACACCGAGGATGCTTAGCCAATAGGGTTCCATAGTTGTGCTCCTTCAGGTCACTTTGCCGGCAAAAAGATCTTGGAATCGCCTGAGATACAGCGGCCAGCCTTGATCACCGTCAATCCCAAAGCGCACGCCTTCCCAGCCTTCGCCATGACGTTCGAGATTGCGATGCTCGATCTCGACGCGGGTCCGGCTATTCGTCTCCGCCGTAAACCGGACTTCCCACTCGCTGGTCCTGTCCGGATTGGTCTCGATCTGCCATTGAGGGCTGATATCCCAACTCAGAAGCAGTCGGTTCGGCGGCTCGTAGGCCAGCAACCGTGCCCAGCGGCACTCGCTGCCATCCACACCGCGGTCGTAGACGTGACCGCCAACGCGGGGTTCGAAGATCGTCTCCGCGATCGGCACCGCAAGCAGGTTATGCTCTTTGGGTTTGAAACTGCCGAAGTCCTCGGTGAAGACCTTGAAGGCATGTGCGATCGGAGCCTCGACAAGGATGGAGTGCCTCACGGGCGGTTGATGTGTGCTCATTCCTGCTCCTTCAAGGGCTGTTCGACGACCACTTTGTAGGCCGCCAAGGTCTTGCTCCAGAACCGGTCGAGTTCGGCGCGCAGGCTGGCCAAGCCTTCCGGTTCGACCCGGTAGATGCGTTGCTTGCCTAGCCGTGTGTTGGCCACGAGGCCGGCGTCCTTGAGCACCTTCAGGTGCTGCGAGACCGCCGGCCGGGTGACAGGAAGCGCACGAGCCAATTCCCCGACCGAACAGGGTTGTTCGACCAGCAGTTCGAAGATCGTCCGCCTGGTCGGGTCGCCAAGCGCGGTCCATCTGTTCATGTTAGTCTGCACTAACGCGAATTTAGGCAAATTCGCTATTTCTGTCAACTCGCCACAGGCCCGGCGGCGCCCTGTTCAAATGGGCCACAGCGCAAAAAACAGGGTCGCAGTTGCCGCCACTGCTGTAGATTTTAAGTCAAATTTTACCGAACCGGCGCCATGGCTTTGGCTGCCGGGTGTTCTCTCCGTTTTGTTTCGCGTATGGGGGTGATGATGGGTATTGTCTGGGCGATTCCGCTGTTTCTCGCCTCGGCGCCGCTCACTGTGTCCACCGCCAATGCGGGCGAGGGTGCCTTCGGCTGGATGTCCGGCGACTGGTACCTGACGCTTGGCGCCACCGGCATGGTCGCGCCGAAATTCGAGGGCTCCAACAGCTATCTGCTCAGCGCATCGCCGATCATCTCACTGGGCAAGGCCGGCCCGGCCGCGCGCTTTACCTCGCGCAACGACAACATCTCGCTGGCGCTGGTCGACGATGGCGGCGTCCGCGCCGGCCTGACCGGAAAATTCCTGTTTTCCCGCGACAGCAAGGATGAGCTCAAGGGCCTCGACCCGGTGCGCTGGGGCGGTGAGGTCGGCGGCTTCTTCGAAATCTATCCGACGGACTGGCTGCGCGCCCGCGCCGAACTGCGCCATGGCATTCGTGCCCATGATGGCTTTGTCGCCGACATCGCCGCCGATGCTTTCTACGACGTGACGCCGACTGTCAGAATTTCGGGCGGACCACGCGTGTCCTTTGCCTCGTCGGGCTATTTCGACTCTTATTATGGTGTCAACGCCAAGGAGGCTGCGGCCTCGGGCCTGAGCGAATACCATCCTGGCGGCGGCCTGAAATCGACCGGCCTTGGTGGCGCCATCACCTGGAAGGTGACCGATCCGATGACCGCCAGCCTGTTCGGCGAATATGCGCGCCTGATGGGCCCGGCCGCCGATTCCAGCCTGGTCAAGGAGCGCGGCGACCGTAACCAGTTCACGGTCGGCGTCTCGACCACCTATCGCTTCGACTTCGCGATGTAAGTGAATCGAACAAGAGACGCTTTATTCCTGCGGCTTTCTCGGCTAAAAGCCCGGCAATGACGAGCTTTTCGCGCCTTCGCGCGCTGACGATACGAATTACAGGCCCGGTGTTCCGGGCGGCCTGAGCGCCGCCGGAGCCGCCGGGAGTTTTGCGCGCCCCCTCGCGCTTTTTCCAAATCATGATAGTTCACGCCCGAGCTTTTACGCCCGCCGGGCAATGCACATGGCAGACCAATGACCGACACTGTTGAAACGATCGACTATTCCAAGACGCTTTACCTGCCGCAGACGGATTTCCCGATGCGCGCCGGCTTGCCGGAAAAGGAACCGCTGCTGGTCAAGCGCTGGCAGGATATGGACCTTTACGCCAAGCTGCGCGAGGCGGCCGCCGGCCGCGAAAAATACGTGCTGCATGACGGCCCGCCCTACGCCAACGGCAACATCCATATCGGCCACGCGCTGAACAAGATCCTCAAGGACGTCATCACCCGCTCGTTCCAGATGCGCGGCTATGACTCCAATTACGTGCCCGGCTGGGACTGCCACGGCCTGCCGATCGAATGGAAGATCGAGGAACAGTACCGCGCCAAGGGCAAGAACAAGGACGAGGTGCCGGTCAACGAGTTTCGCAAGGAATGCCGCGACTTCGCCGCGAACTGGATCACGGTGCAGGGTGGCGAGTTCCAGCGGCTCGGCGTTGTCGGCGACTTCAAGAACCCCTATACGACGATGGCTTTCCACTCGGAGTCGCGCATCGCCGGGGAGTTGTTGAAGTTCGCCATGTCGGGCCAGCTCTATCGCGGCTCCAAGCCGGTAATGTGGAGCGTCGTCGAGCGCACCGCACTGGCCGAGGCCGAGATCGAATACCATGATTATGAGAGCGACACGATCTGGGTGAAGTTCCCGATCGTCGGCGCTGGATCAGGAAGAACTGTCACGACACCCGAGTTGGGTGGCGCTTGGGAAGCTATCAAGGAACTGAGGGATGCCCACGTCGTCATCTGGACGACAACCCCGTGGACGATCCCCGGCAACCGTGCCGTCAACTATTCGTCACGGATCGGCTACGGCCTTTATGAAGTTACCGCAGCCGAAAATTCGTTCGGTCCACAGCCCGGTGAAAAGCTGATCTTTGCAGATGCGCTTGCCGAAGACTCTTCGGCCAAGGCCAAGGTCACCTTGAATCGCCTTCGCAGCGTTTCGGTCGAAGAGCTTGGAAGCCTTACACTTTCACATCCCTTCAAAGGTCTCGGCGGCGGCTACGAATTCGCCGTGCCGATGCTGGCCGGCGATCATGTCACCGACGACGCCGGCACCGGCTTCGTCCACACCGCGCCCGGCCATGGCCGCGAGGACTTTGATGCCTGGATGGATGCGGCATCGGATTTGCGCGCACGCGGCATCGACCCTGCCATCCCCTTCACTGTAGATGATGCCGGCTTCTTCACCAGGGACGCGCCGGGTTTTGGCCCGGATCGCGAAGGTGGCGCCGCGCGTGTCATCGACGATAACGGCAAGAAGGGCAATGCCAATCAGGCGGTCATCGACGAACTGATCAAGCGCAACGCGCTGTTCGCGCGCGGCCGGCTGAAGCATTCCTACCCGCATTCCTGGCGGTCGAAGAAGCCGATCATCTTCCGCAACACGCCGCAATGGTTCGTCTATATGGACAAGGACCTCGGCGACGGCACGACGTTGCGCAGCCGTGCGCTGAAGGCGATCGACGACACACGCTTCGTGCCGGCGGCCGGCCAGAACCGTATCCGCGCCATGATCGAGGAACGCCCGGATTGGGTCTTGTCGCGCCAGCGCGCCTGGGGCGTGCCGATCGCCGTCTTTGCCGATGAGGACGGCAACGTGCTGAAGGACGAAGCCGTCAACCAGCGCATCATGGATGCTTTCGAACAGGAAGGCGCCGACGCCTGGTTCGCTGCCGGCGCCAAGGAGCGTTTCCTCGGCAATCACGATGCCTCCAAATGGAAGCAGGTGATGGACATCCTCGACGTCTGGTTCGATTCGGGCTCGACGCATGTCTTCACGCTGGAAGACCGTCCGGACCTGAAATGGCCGGCCGACGTCTATCTCGAAGGCTCCGACCAGCATCGCGGCTGGTTCCACTCCTCGCTGCTCGAAAGCTGCGGCACCAGGGGCAGGGCACCTTACGACACCGTCGTCACCCATGGCTTCACCATGGATGAGGAGGGGCGCAAGATGTCGAAATCGCTCGGCAACACCGTCGTGCCGCAGGACGTCATCAAGCAGTCCGGCGCCGACATTCTGCGGCTATGGGTGGTGACGACCGACTATTGGGAAGACCAGCGTCTCGGCAAGAACGTGCTGCAGACCAACATCGACGCCTACCGCAAGCTCCGCAACACCATCCGCTGGATGCTGGGCACGCTCGCCCATGACGATGGCGAGGAGGTGCCGCTGGACAAGATGCCGGAACTGGAGCGGCTGATGCTGCATCGGCTGGCCGAGCTCGATGAGGTCGTGCGCTCGGGCTACGACGCGTTCGAGTTCAAACGCATCACCCGCACTTTGCTCGACTTCATGGTGGTCGAGCTGTCGGCCTTCTATTTCGACATCAGGAAGGACGCGCTCTATTGCGAAGGACCCGCCAGCGTGAAGCGCAAGGCCTCGGTACAAGTGGTGCGCCACCTCTTCGACTGCCTGGTGAAATGGCTGGCCCCGATGCTGCCCTTCACCACGGAAGAAGCTTGGCTCGACCGTCATCCGGATGCTGTCTCGCTGCATCTCGACCAGTTCCCCGAGATTCCGGCCGACTGGAAGAACGAGGCACTGGCGGAAAAATGGCGCAAGGTGCGGCAGGTCCGCCGTGTCGTCACCGGCGCGCTCGAGATCGCACGCGCTCAGAAGGTCATCGGTGCCTCGCTGGAAGCCGTGCCGGTCGTGAGCCTCGACGATGCCACGCTTGAAGCCGCGATCGCCGATGTCGACATGGCCGAGATGGCGATCACCAGCGATCTCGTCATCGCCCATGGCAAGGCGCCGGAAGGCGCCTTTGCGCTCGACGATGTCAAAGGTGTCGCGGTGGTGGTCGAAAAGGCCGAGGACCGCGGCTTGGTCAAATGCGCGCGTTCGTGGCGCTATACCGCCGATGTCGGGCAGGACGTGGAATTCCCCGACGTGTCTGCCCGCGATGCCGCCGTGCTGCATGAACTCAAGGCTCTGGGACGTTTGTGAGTGCTCAAAGCCGGTGCACAAATGCCACGGCGGGCGGGTGAAAAGCGCCCGCGCGTTGCCCTTAACGAGTGGTTGAGATAAACACGCGAAACTCCGGAAGACAAATTGTCGCCGGAATTCCGTCGCAAGAGCGTGGACGATGGGGACCGGGGCCTTTGGCCGGTGACGATCGAGAGGCTGTCTAGAGTGGGACTTTTTGGCATGATCGACAGAACTTCCGTGCGCGTTGTGCTGCTGGCGCCGCTTGTCGCGTCCGGCCTCGCTCTGTCCGGTTGCATGGGTTCGCCGACCTACGGCACCGACAAGACGGCTGGCGAGCAGCTTGCCGGCGACCTTTCCGGCGCCTTCGCCATCACGCCCAAGCACAAGGAACAGATCGACTACAGGCCTCGTCCGGAGCTGGTAAAGCCGGCGCCGGGGCAGAAGGAAGTGCTGCCGCCGCCTCAGGAAAGCATCGAGACGGCGAGCACCGATTGGCCCGAATCGCCCGAGCAGCGCCGCGCCCGCCTGCGTGCCGACGCCACTGCCCACCAGGACGACCCGTCCTATCAGTCGGGGATCGTCGACGACGTGCAGACCGATCCGGCTTCCGTGAAGAAGGCGCTGGCGGATTCGGGCTCAAGCCACCCGCCGGCCTGGTCGCCGAAGGATTCAGACAAGGGCCGCGCCGCCGAGATCCAGCGCCGCACCGCAGAGCAAAAGCAGGGCGATCCCAACACTCGCAGATACCTGAGCGAGCCGCCTCTGGCCTATCGAGCTGCCTCCGACACGGCGCCGCAGGGCGAACTCGGCGAGGATGAATACAAGAAGGAACGCCGCCTCAAGAAGGAAGCGGCCGCCAAGGGCAAGAGCGGCGGGCTCTTCGACTGGCTGCCCTCCTGGTAGGAACCGTCGCCTTCGGTAGCTGAAGGCTCTACGTTTCGCGTCTTTCCCGAAAGAAGTCCCTGAGCAGCAGCGCCGCATCGGCTTCGGCCATGCCCGGATAGATGTCGGGCGTATGGTGGCAGGTCGGCGAAGCGAAGAAGCGCACGCCGTTGACCACCGCGCCGCCCTTCTCGTCGGCCGCGCCGAAATACAGCCGGCGCAGCCTGGCGAAGGAAATGGCGCCGGCGCACATGGCGCAGGGTTCCAGCGTCACATAGAGGTCGTGGCCGGTCAGCCGCTCGCTGGAGAGCGTTTGACAGGCCGCGCGGACGGCCAGCATTTCGGCATGCGCCGTCGGATCGGCAAGTTCGCGGGTGCGGTTGCCGGCGGATGCCACCACCGTGTCGCCGCTGGCGATGACGGCGCCAACCGGAACTTCTCCGCGCAAGGCGGCGGCTTGCGCCTCTTTCAGCGCCAGCGCCATGAAATCCGGCCGCTTCACGCGGTTTCCATTCCGATTATCTCCTCGCCACTTGGCGGTGATCCTGTTATGGAGCGCGTCAACCCGAATATCGGAACAGATTTTCGGAAATGATCATGCGCCAAATCAAAGTGCTATAGCGTCCTTTGCGCGTCCGAAAGGATGCGCCACGCTGTAGCAGCGCAACAAGGCAAAGGCCACATGGACGACAACGACAAGAAATCTCCGCGCCACAAAGGCCCGGGCAAAAGCGGCCCTGGAGCCGCGGGGCCGCGCCGCGATGGCGCCGCCGGCAAAAGCGGCAAACCCTCCTTCGGGGCCAAGAAACCCTATTCACCGCGAGGCGCCCGGCCCGCAGCGGCTGAGGGCGAGCGGCCCAAGCACGATTTCAAAAGTGGCGACCGGCCATTCAGCAAAGGTCCGCGTTCCGAAGGCAAGCCCTTCGAAAAGCGCGAGGGACCGCGCAAGCCATATGCACCACGCGGTGACCGGCCGATGGCAGCCGAAGGCGAGCGCAAGCCGTATGAAAAGCGCGAAGGGCCGCGCAAACCCTATGCGCCGCGTGGGGATCGCCCTATGGCGGCCGAGGGTGAACGCAAGCCGTATGAAAAGCGCGAGGGGCCGCGCAAGCCTTATGCACCGCGCGGCGATCGGCCGGTTGCGGCCGATGGCGAGCGGCCAAAGCGCGATTTCAAGGGCGGCGATCGGCCGTTCAGCAAGGGGCCGCGTCCCGAAGGCAAGCCTTTCGAAAAGCGTGAAGGGCCTCGCAAGCCCTACGCACCGCGTGGCGATCGGCCTGCTTCCGCCGAGGGCGAAAAGCGTTTTGACCGGCCAAAGCGCGATTTTGGCGATCGCCCGCAGCGCGACGCCGGAGATCGTCCCAAGCGTGACTTCAGCGATCGCCCCAAGCGCGATTTCGGTGGTGACCGGCCGCAAGCATCTGGCGGCGCCTTCAAGCCGCGCCCGCGTCCGGCAGATGCGGAAGAAGCCGGCGAGCGTATCGCCAAGCGGTTGGCCCGCGCCGGCCTGGCGTCGCGCCGCGACGCCGAAGACCTGATCGCGGCGGGCCGTGTCAAGGTCAACAACCGGGCTTTGACCTCGCCGGCCTTCAACGTCATGCCGGGCGACATCATCCATCTCGACGGCATGGAGATCCCGCCGATCGAGCGCACCCGCCTGTTCCTGTTTCACAAGCCTGCCGGCGTCGTTACCACCAACCGCGACCCCGAGGGCCGCAAGACCGTGTTCGACGTGCTGCCGGCCGAATTGCCACGGCTGATGACCATCGGCCGCCTCGACATCAACACCGAAGGCCTGCTGCTGCTCACCAACGATGGCGGTCTGTCGCGCGTGCTCGAACTGCCTGCCACTGGCTGGCTGCGCCGTTACCGCGTGCGCGTTCATGGCAAGGTCGAGGAAAGCATGCTCGCAGGCCTGCGTGAAGGCATTGCCGTCGACGGCGTCTTCTACGGCGCCATCGAGGCGACGCTCGATCGTGAACAAGGCACCAACGCCTGGCTGACGATCGGCCTGCGCGAAGGCAAGAACCGCGAAGTGAAGAACATCCTTGGATCGCTCGGCCTCGACGTGACGCGGCTGATCCGTATCTCCTACGGACCGTTCCAGCTCGACGATCTCGCCGAAGGCCATGTGCTGGAGATCAAGGGCCGCGTCTTGCGCGACCAGCTCGGCGAGCGGCTGGTCGAGGAATCCGGCGCCAATTTCGACGCCGAGATCATCAAGCCGTTTTCCAACCAGCCGGTGCGGCGAGAGCGTGACGCGGAGCCGGAACGGCCGAAAGTCACCCGCGAGGGCGACCATCGGCCGATCGGCGAGGGCGGTCTGATCAAGAACCGCAAGCGCCGCGAAGGCAGCCGCGACGAAGCGCTCGGCAAGCTGTCGACCAGTCCCGAAAGGGGCGCGAGGCCGGAAAAGAGCTTTGGCGAACGCGGCCCGAGACCCGAGCGCAGCGAGTTTTCGGACAAGCCGCGCAGCGAGTTTCGCGAAAAGCCGCGCGGCGATTTTGGCGACAAGCCCCGTGGGGGCTTCGGCGACAAGCCGCGCGGCGCCTTTGGTGACAAACCGCGCGGCGGCAAGAAGCCCGAGCGCGAGCAGCGGCCGATCGATCCGCCGGGCCAGCGCAAGGCTAATGTCTGGATGGCGCCGGGCGCGCGTCCGATCGGCAAGGGCAGGGCGGAAGCCGATGCCGCCAAGGCGGCCGAGGCCAAGGCGCGCAAGGCGTCGTTCAAGCCGTCCTATGGCAAGCCGTCCTATGGCAAGCCGGGCGGAGCCAAGCCGTTCGGCAAGCCGGGTGGCGAGCGTCCGGATGGCGGTCGGGGCGGCGAGCGGCCACGCAACGGTCCCAAGGGCCCGAGGACCAGATGATGCCGGGACTTAAATGAGATCCGGCCTTAAATGAGACCCGGGCATAAATGAGAATCGTCGGCGGCCAATTTCGCGGGCGTCCGCTGGCGACGCCGCGCGACCATGCCATCCGCCCGACGACCGACCGCGCCCGCGAGGCCGTCTTCAACGTGTTGGCGCACCGCTTTGCCGACAAGCTCGACGGCGCGCGTGTGCTCGACCTTTTCGCCGGCACCGGCGCTCTCGGCCTCGAAGCGCTGTCGCGCGGCGCTTCCTATGGCGTCTTTATCGAAGAATCGGCCGAAGGGCGCGGCCTGATCCGCACCAATGTCGAAGCTTTTGGCCTTACCGGCCGCACCAAGATCTTCCGCCGCGACGCGACCGCCCTGGGTGAGGCCGGTACGCTTGCGGCATTCGGCCTGGTCTTCGCCGATCCGCCCTATGGCAAGGGCCTTGGCGAGCGCGCCCTGCGCTCGGCCAGGGATGGCGGCTGGCTGCTGCCAGGCGCGCTGTGCGTGGTCGAGGAAGCCGCCTCGGCGCCCTTCGAGATTGGGCCGGAATTCTCGGTGGTTGATGAACGAAACTACGGCGAGACGGTGGTCCGGTTCATCGAGCTTGCGTAAGGGTGGAGCGACCGGCGCCTTCAAAATGACGCACAATTCACTTTGCCTCCGCGGCTAACCTTGCCTATCGTCGCGCGATAACAACCGGAGCCATCAATGAGATCTCATACTGAATGGCTGCGGAGAGCCTTGCTCGCCACCGCGCTGACCATGGCCGGCCCGGCCCTGGCCGCGGACGATGGCAAGGTGGCCAACTTCCTGCTCGACAATGGCATGGAGGTGGTGGTCATTCCCGATCACCGCGCCCCCATCGTCACCCATATGGTGTGGTACAAGATCGGCAGCGCCGACGAGCCGCCAGGCAAGTCCGGCATAGCGCACTTCTTCGAACACCTGATGTTCAAGGCCACGACCAACCACGCCGCGGGCGAGTTCGACCGCGCCATATCGGCCATCGGCGGCTCCAACAACGCCTTCACCTCCTATGACTACACTGCCTTCCACGAGACGGTGGCGCCCTCGGCACTCGGTGAGATGATGAGCTTCGAGGCCGATCGCATGCGCAACCTCATCTTGACCGACGAGGTCATCAAGACCGAGCGCGACGTGATCCTGGAAGAGCGCCGCTCGCGCATCGACAGCAATCCGCAGGCGGTGCTCGACGAAGAGGTCGACGCGACGCTCTGGCAGAACCAGCCCTACCGCATTCCGGTGATCGGCTGGATGCAGGAGATGGAGCAGTTGAACCGCACCGATGCGGTTGCCTTCTATGACAAATACTACCGGCCCAACAATGCGGTGCTGATCGTGGCCGGCGATGTCGAGCCGGAGGTCGTGAAGGCGCTGGCTGAAAAAACCTATGGCAAGGTCGCGCGCGGTCCCGACCTGCCCCCGCGCATCCGCCCGGTCGAGCCGGAGCAGAACACCAAGCGGACGGTGACGCTCACCGATGGGCGCGTTTCGGTGCCGAGCTTTTCGACGCAATGGGTGGTTCCGTCCTACCACACGGCAAAACCCGGCGAGGCCGAGGCGCTCGACCTGCTGGGAGAGATCCTTGGCGGCGGCAGCCGCAGCAGGCTCTACCAGCAACTCGTGGTCAAGCAAGGCATCGCATCGGCGACCGGCGCCTTCTTCCAGGGTACGATGCTCGACGCCACCAATTTCACCGTCTATGGCGCGCCGCGCGGCGACGCCAAGCTGAGCGACGTCGAGGCGGCCGTCGAGGCCGAGATCGCCCGCATCGTCAAGGACGGCGTCACCGCCGACGAGCTGGAGAAGGCCAAGGCCCGCTATATCAGGGCCATGATCTTCGCCCGCGACAAGCAGGACGAGATGGCCAATCTCTACGGCGCCGAGCTCGCCACCGGCGGCAACGTCAGGGATATCGAGGAATGGCCGGACCGCATTCGCAAGGTCACCGCCGATGAGATCAAGGCGGTCGCCGCACGCTATCTGCTGCTCGACCGTACGACGACCGGCTATCTCTTGCCGCAGCAACAGGCTGGGAATTGATGATGACGAGATTGAGCGTTAGCGCTGCCCCTCACCTGCCTGCCGGCATCCTCTCCCCCTATAGTGACGGGGAGAGGGGCGCTGTCATCGTCGATTTCGCCAACCATCAGCGTCGTAAGAAGAGCGCCAGCGTCGCGGCGAGACCCCTTCTCCCCGTCACTATACGGGGAGAAGTGCCCGGCAGCGCGATGAGGGGCGGAGCTGACCTTGGCGATCAATGGCCTGATGCGATTGCTGATAGGCGCATCGCGGTTCTCCACGCCCTCGCCACACTGTTCCTCGGCATCTTCTTCCTCATCCTGCCGGCGCTTGCCGCGCACGCGATGGACATCCAACCGGTGACCTCGTCAAAGGGCGTCAATGCCTGGCTGGTCGAGGACCACTCCATTCCGATCATCGCCATCCGCTTCGTCTTCGATGGCGGCTCGACGCAGGATCCGGCGGGGCGGGAAGGGTTGGTCAATCTGATGACCGGCCTGTTCGACGAGGGCGCCGGCGACCTCGACAGCGAGGCCTTCCAGATCAAGCTTGACGATGCCGGCGCAGAGATGGGCTTCGAAGCGGCGCGCGACGGCACCTATGGCGCGATGCGGATGCTGGCCGAGCAGAAGGATGCGGCCTTCGACCTGCTCAGGCTGGCGGTCACCAGCCCGCGCTTCGACCAGGCGCCGATCGACCGCATCCGCGCCCAGATCCTGTCCGGCATCATCGCCAATGAGCGTGACCCCAACACCGTCGCGCAAACCAAATGGCTGCGCGCGATCTATGGCGAACATCCGTATTCCAGGCCCGACCAGGGCACCAAGGACAGCATCGCCACCATCACGGCAGCGGATCTGGCTGCCTTCCACAAGGCCAATTTCGCCCGCAGCGGCCTGCATGTTGCGGTGGTCGGCGACATAGATGCCGCGACGCTGAAACGGAAGCTCGATGAGGTCTTCGGCGATCTGCCGGAAAAGCAGGTGCTGCAACCGGTTGCCGATACCGAGCTGAAGCTCGGCCAGCAGCTCGAGGTCGACTACGACCTGCCGCAGACCTCGCTGCAGTTTGCCTACCCCGGTGTGAAGCGCGATGCGCCGGATTTCTTCCCCGCGGTGCTGATGAACCAGATTCTCGGCGGCGGCACCTTCACCTCGCGCCTCTATGACGAGGTGCGGGAAAAGCGCGGCTTGGCCTACTCCGTCGATTCCAACCTGGTCGACCACCAGCATTCCAATGCGCTGATCATCACCACGGCGACGCGTTCCGACCGCGCCGCCGAGACGCTCGCCATCGTCAAGGAGGTGGTCAAGAAGATGGCGCAGGAGGGGCCGACCGAGGCCGAGCTGGACGCGACCAAGAAATACATGGTCGGCTCCTATGCTATCAGCAATCTGGATTCTTCCAGCGCCATTGCCGCGACCCTGGTGGAATTGCAGCTCGACAATCTCGGCATCGACTACGTGCAGCGCCGCGCGGCGCTCATCAACGGCGTGACGCTCGATCAGGTCAAGGCAGCGGCGAAGAAGCTGCTGACGCCGGCGCCCGCGATCATGAGCATCGGGCCGAAGCTGGAGTCCAAATGACAGGTCCGACTTTCGGTATCGCCTTTGGCGGCGGCGGCGCGCGCGGCCTCGCCCATATCCACATCGTCGAGGCGCTGGACGAGCTCGGCATCAAGCCCGTGGCCATCGCCGGCTCCTCGATCGGCGCCATCATGGGCGCCGGCATGGCCTCGGGCATGAGCGGAAAGGACATCGAGGACTACGCCCGCTCGATCCTCGGCCGCCGCGCCGAGGTGGCGGCGCGCATGTGGCGCTCGCGTCCCGGCACCATCGCCGAGGCGATGCAGGGCGGCATCCGCGTCAGCCAGTTCAACATAGAGCGCATCTTGAAGGCGTTCCTGCCGGAAGCCATCCCGGAAACCTTCGCCGAGCTGATGATCCCGCTCAAGGTGACGGCGACGGACTATTTCGGTCACAAGCTGGCCGTCTTCGACGAGGGCGACCTGCATTCGGCGCTCGCCGCCTCGGCTGCCATTCCCGCCGTGTTCCGCCCGGTGACGCGCGACGACCGCGTGCTGATCGACGGCGGCATCTACAATCCGGTGCCGTTCGACCTCATCGAAGACGCCGCCGACATCATCATCGCGATCGACGTCGTCGGTGCGCCGAGCGAGGCCGAGCGCAAGCACCCGACCACCGTCGATCTGATGTACGGCGCCACGCAATTGATGATGCAGTCGATCATCGCCCACAAGCTGAACCAGCGCCCCCCCGACATACTGATCCGCCCGCCAGTGTCAAAATACCGCGTGCTCGATTTCATGAAGATCGACACGCTGCTGGCCGAGACGCAGGAGGTCAAGGACGAACTGAAGCGCGAGGTGGAAAGAGTGGTCGAGGCGCATGCCAAGGGCAAGCGGGGGAAGAAAGCAGGGTGAGTTGCCGATCTCCCCCCTCGAGGGGGAGATGGCCGGCGGACCAGAGGGGGTCGTCTCGCGTGAAGCTCGACCTCCTACGGTCGATAGGAGGTTGCGTCAGGACGGACCGACCGCCTCTGTCGCCTTCGGCGACATCTCCCCTCAAGGGGAGATTACCCACCAGCGTCTCACACCCTCCCAGCCGCATATTCCAGCGCCACCACGCCATTGCTGAACTGTACGGTCGAGATCGGCTCCAACGCCACCGGCATATCGGGCGGGAACAGCTTCTTGCCCTCCCCGACGGAGCCAGGGTAGCTCAGCAGCCTGACGCGATCGACCAGACCATGGCGCAGCAATTCCCGCGCGACGCTCAGGCTGCCATGCACATAGATGTTGCCGCCGCTGCCTTGCTTCAGCGCCCGAACCGCTTCCGGCAACACACCCTTCAGCAACTCGGCCGGTTTCCAGTCGAGTGCCTTCGGGCTTGTCGACGCGACATATTTCGGCAGCGCATTGAACCGGTCGGCGAAGTCTCCGGTTTCCTTGGGCCAAGAGCCGGCAAAAATCTCGTAGGTCGTGCGCCCCAGAAGCATGGCCCCGCTGTCGGCAAGCTCGTCCTCCTTGAACCTTTGCATCTCATCGTTCCAGGTCACGCTGGGCAGCTTCTCGACCTCGGCGATGCCATCGATGCTGATGAACTCGGTGATAATAAGGTTTCTCATGGCGCTCTCCTTCTTCTGTCAAAGGACGAACCGTGTGAGCCTTTTGCGACCGCTCTGCGAAAAAAAAGCGCTTTGTTGAGCAGGCGTTGCTGTCGGGCGCTGGCCCATCGCGCTTAAAGGGGGGCGCTTCGGACACCATCGACAAACGCCAGAACGACCACACACGGAGCAACGCAGTAAACCAGTCTCGCTCTGCGGCCCGTCTTCGTCACAGCGTCGCTTGCGTCGAGATCGACGGTGATGTCCTCATAGCCCAGCACTTCGCCATCAAGCGGGTAGGCGGCCTTGTAGACAGCTTCCTTGGCGGCAAAAAGGATGCGACCGGCAAGATACGGGTCGGTTGCGTCGATCCGGTCAGCGGGGGCTGCAACCAGCGCGAAGATGTCGTCGGGCAGGGGCAAAGCGGGCTCGATATCGATGCCGAGCGAGGCGACGTGGGAGAGCGGCGCGACGGCCGCCACGGCCATCTCGTCGTCGTGAGCCAGCGACCCCGTTACTCCATGAGGCCATACCGGTGCGCCGGAGGAGCCGCGGAGGATAGCGACGTCGTTCAAGCCCATATCCGCCAGCAACTCGTGCGCGATCCACCGCGCCGCGCCACTCGCCCGCCGCATCAGCGGCAGGCGTGACGGGATGGAGCGTGCTTCCTGCGGCAGCAAATGGTTCTCATCGCCTTCGCGGATCGTGCGGCATCCGATCCGAACGCCGGCGGGTGCCATGGCGGCCATCGCCGCCAGCAACTGCGCCGACAGGCTGGCGCCGGCATCGAGCGGGCGCGTCATGGCTGTTCGCCCCGCAGAGCGAGGTCGGCGATCATTTCCCCGTCCTCGTCGGGCCCTTCTTCGACGAAACCGGCAGCGCGATAGAGGCGGCGTGCCGCTTCATTCCCAGGTTCGTAGCAGATCGAAACGTGGCTGATGTGGCCGAGCCGCATGATTTCATCCAGCACTTCGCGCAAAGCGGCCTTGCCGTAGCCTTGGCCCTGATGGACGCGATCGATCATGAAGCGGTAGATCCGCGCCTCGTCGTCGTCCTCTGGCGCCTCATACATCAGGAAACCGACGACGCGATCCCCTGCCATGACGACGCGCGGCCGTGCGTCCCCGTCGGTTTCGGCTTCGTCCAGCGACTCCGCATTGCTGGCGACAAAATCGATCTGATCCGCGGCCAGTTCCAGAGCCGCGACCAGGGCCCGGTTGGCCGCAGTCACCGAAACGAGACGGACGTCTGCGCCCATCAAGCCGTTGCCTTGACGCTATCCTCCGGCAGCGGCTCGACGAAGCGATGCAGCTTGGCCGGGTTGCCCCGCCAGATCGAGTTGGGCTCCAGCTCTTCGCCCTTCATCACGAAGGAGTCCGCGTCGACCATCGAGCCTTTGCCCATCACCACGCCGTAGTGGACAAAGGCGGAAGGCCCGAGCGTGCAGCCATCGCAGATGCGGATGAAATCGGACTTGAACGCGCCTTCTTCCAGCGAATGGGCCTGGATCACGCAGCCCTCGTTGAGCGTGACGTCGTCGCCGATCTCGACCAGCGAACGCTCGGTCAAATTGCTGCCGCCGTCATAGACCCGGCTGCCGACCTTGACGCCGAGCAGGCGCAGGATCATCGGCCGGAACGGCGTGCCGGCGAACAGGCGCACGATGGGCGAATCCGCCAGCTTCCAGTGGCGCTCGTGGCGCCAGAAGGCGACGTCGTAGATGGTCGTCATCTGCGGCTTCAAGCCGCGGAAACCAAGACTTGCCCGCTCGACCAGAATGTAGAACGGAATGGTGATCGCCGAGGTCAAGATGACGGCGGCGAACAGCGCCACCTCCGCCCATTCCGTATAGTAGTTCAGCGCCCGGTCCCAGATCGCCAGCGTGACGAACAGCATGACCCATTGCGTTGCCAGGAACAGAAGAATGGTCACCAGGTTGTGGCGGTTCTTGAACGGGATGCGCCGGCGCCGGTCTGCCTCGTCGACGCCCGCGATAAGCTCCTTGTCGCGGTTCACCATGCGCGGGATTTCAAAGGCGGGCGAACCGAGAAGGCCGACATTCTCGCGCAACGGCCCGTCGATGGGGATCATCACCTTGGTGCCGAGCAGGACGTTGTCGCCCGTGCGCCCGTCCGGCGGATAATAGATGTTGTTGCCGAGATAGTTGCGCTCGCCGATGCGCGTCGGCTCGAGCCTGAAGGCCGAGGCGGACTTGTGCATGTTGATCATGAACAGCCCGTCCGACACCATGGTCTCGGTGCCGATCTCGCACAGAAGCGGGTTTTCGTGCTGCTGGTTGGAGCCGAAATTGGAACCGGTCTGCACCACTCTGTTGAGGTTCCAGCCGATGGCGCGCATGTAGTGCACGATCGCCGAGCTGTCGCCGGCCAGGAGCCCGAGCACGCGGGAATTGCTGGCGAATTCGGCGACGGTCTGCAGCCAGTAGCGGAAACCGTAAAGCGTGTAGGTGCGGCCCGGCTTCAAGATCAGGCTCGTCAGGCGCGGCACCAGCGTCGCTGCCAGGAAAGCCGCCGCGATATAGCCGAAAAGCGTGACCGTGGTGCCGATTGCGACAAGGCCGATCGTCTCCTGATAGTCGTCGCCGACATATTCCCAGTAGCTGTGGAACAGGAGCGGCAGCGGGGTGACGAGGCCAAACAGGCCGACCAGCTGCAGCGCTTCATAGAGGAAGCGCCGGACCTGGTAAGGATTGACATTGCGCACCTTGCAATAGTCCGCCGTGGTCGGCACCGCCGGCGATCCATGCCAGTGCTCGCCGTCGGGAATGCTTTGCCCGCGATGCAGCGAGGACGAATGGCCGAGCTGGGCGCCGTTGCCGATCCTGGTGTCGATGTCGAGCGTGGAGCCGACGCCGACGAAGGCATCGCGGCCGATGGTCAGCGGCCCGGTGTGGATATAACCGGACTGGGCCCTGAAGCCGAGGATCATCGATTCCTTGCGCAGGATGGTGTTGGCGCCGATGGAAATAAGATCCGTGCAGACGGGCACGGACTTCGATTCGATGACGGCGTTTTTCCCGAGTTTGGTGCCGAGCAGCTGCAGATAGAGGCTGTAGAGCGGGCTGCCGCGGAACAGCACGACGGGTGCGGTGCGGATCAACGTCTTGACCACCCAGAAGCGGAAGTAGCGCACGCCCCAGATCGGAAACGCCTCGGCCTTCCAGCGGCCGATGAGCACCCATTTCGCCAGGACTGCAAAGCCCGACATGCCGAAGAACACGGCGGCCGAGAGCGCCACGCACCGGATATAGAGCTGCAGCGGATCGTCGAGCGCGTCATACATCCAGTTGAGGCCGTCATTGATCGCCCAGAGGGCCACGTAGCTGTAGAGGCCGTAGAACGAAAGCTGCGCCGCGCCGCAGGTCCAGTAGGCGACATTCGAGGCCCGGCGGGTGAGGACCGGCTCGTTGGTTGCCGTCGTCATCTCCTCCGCTACCCCCAGATGCAGCGCCAGGCGCGCCACCGTGGGATAGAGATAGATGTCGCGCATCGACGTCGTCGCCCATTCCTTCCTAGTGCGCACGCGCGCGCAGAAATGCGCCATCAGCAAGGAGTTGGCGCCGAGATCGTCGAAGAAGTGATCCTCGACCGACACCGCGTCGAATTTCAGCACCGTGGCCAGCGCTTCCGCCAGGAATCGCTCGTCCTCATTGCCGGGCGGCACCATCGTGCGATCGGCCGAAAGCCGGACGCTCGTCGGCTTCGGCAGCTGGCGCAGGTCTACCTTGTTGGAGACGGTCATCGGGATGGCAGGCAGCTCCTCCAGATAGGCGGGCACCATGTAGTCGGGCAGCCGCCGCTTCATCGTCTGGGCGAGATCCCCTCGGGAAATCGCCGCTACGCCGGTTTTAAGCGCGTAATAGGCAACCAGTTCGACGCGACCGGGTTCGATCTCCCAGGTGGTGACGGCGGCCTGGGCGATCTCGGGCTGGTCGAGCAGCACCGCCTCGATCTCGCCGAGCTCGATGCGATAGCCGCGAATCTTCACCTGCGTGTCGATGCGCCCGGCATACTCGATCTCGCCGCTATCGTTGATCCGGCCAAGATCGCCGGTGCGGTAGATGCGCTGCGACGGGTTGTTCGGCAGGCCGACGAAATCGGCGATGAATTTCTGGTCGGTCAGGTCCGGCCGGTTCAGATAACCGACGGCGAGCCCGATGCCGGCAATGCCGATCTCGCCCAGTTCACCGGGCTCGGCAAGTTGCGGCAGCGAAGCGTCCAGAATGACGATCGAGTAGGTCGGCAACGGAGCGCCGATGGTCACCGGACGGTCCGGCGTCAGCGCCCCCATCGTTGCGGTGACGGTCGCCTCAGTCGGCCCGTAGGTGTTGAGGATCTGCCGGCCCGGCTTCGACCAGCGCACCACCAGATTGTGCGGGCAGGCCTCGCCGCCCACCAGAAGCGTGCGCAGGCTGGGAACGTCCGATGTCATCGATGACAACAATGTCGGGCTGCAGGCCATGCAGGTGATGTCATGGAGGCGCAGGAAATCCGCCAGTTCCTCGCCCACCAGCGGCATCTGGCCAGGTGCCGGCACCACCGTCGCGCCGGCGACGAACGGCACCCAGATCTCTTCGGAGGAAAAGTCGAAGGCAATGGTCATGCCCTGATAGACCCGGTCGCCCGGCCGGTAGCCATAGGAGGCGGCCGCGACGTGTATGAAATTGACGAAACTCTGGTGCGTGATGACCACGCCCTTGGGCTTGCCGGTGGTGCCCGAGGTATAGAGGATGTAGCAAATGTCGTCGGTCGCCTGCTGCTTCAGCGGCGCGGGCGACTGTGCGGAGATTTCGGCGGCGGCGCTGTCGATCAGCACATGGGGAACGGGCAGTTGACCGGCGCGCGACGCATAGGCGGCGATGGTGACGATCATGCTGACGGCGGCGTCTTCGATGATCAGCGCCATCCGCTCCTGCGGAAACGCGGTGGCTAGCGGCACGAAGGCAGCCCCCGCCTTCATCACCGCCAGCAACGCCACATAGGTCTCCGCCGACCGGTCGAGAATGAGCCCGACCCGGTGGCCCGGCCGCACGCCGTGCTTGATCAGCATGCGGGCGCACTGGTTGGCACGGCTGTTCAGCTCCTGATACGTCCAGACGCGCCCGTCGGAGATCACCGCCGGCAACGCGGCGAAGGTGACGGCGAGCTGCTCGAAGACCGCATCGAGCCGCTTACCCGGCTGCCGGGCAAAGTCGGCGCCCGTCAGGACCGGGCCGTTCCTTGCCGGGCCGCGAGCGATCCGTGCCAGCGCATCGATGCCTGGCAGGCCGCCGATCGGTGTTGCCGCGTCGCTGTCCAGCCCGGCGATATCGTAGTCCATGTCCATACTCTCTCGTCCTGGGGCATTGCCCGGCTGTTCATGCCGCCGCCGGAACAGGCTTGTGCCGCCGCTGCGATTTTGTTGGTGGAGGGCTTCCAAAAAGGAAGTGCCCGGAATCCCGACCGGGAAGCTTATGCCACCCGATCTTTTCGCCGGTTTTTCCGAACTGTTGAATTTTGTTTCTGGAGTGTGTCTGGGCGGGGAGCTTGGCCGGCCGCTCGCTGCACCTTGCGGGGGAGGGCTTCAGCGTTGGTGGCAACCCGGAAAGAGACTATGAGCGAACCTCATGCGGACGGCGTCGGCGAGCTGTCTATAATGGAGCGCTACGGCGACCCAGCAGCAGAGCGATGCCCAACGCCGGAAGCGTCGCCGCCGCGACGGCGAAGAAGACGAATTGCAGCCCGGTCGACGCGGCGACCAAGCCGAGCGCCGGACTGCCGAAGCCGAGCGCCACGTCGAGGAAGACGGTGTAGAGTCCCATTGCCAGGCCGCGGCTGCGCGACGGAAGACGGCCTACGGCCTCGGCGCCGAGGCCGGGATAGACCAGCGAGTAGCCGAGGCCAGTCAGACCCGCTCCGATCGCGGCGACAACAGGCCCGGTCGCAAGCCAGATCAGCATCAGCCCTGCCGCCTCGACCGCGACGAAGATCACAGCGACGCGTGCGCCCCCAAGCCTGTCGGGCAGGTGGCCGAAGCACAGCCTTGCCACGATCAGCGACGCGGCATAGGCCGTGAAGGGAAGCCATACCGGCTGCCAGCCCCGCTCGGCGAAGAGCAGGGCGCCGAAGCCCAGAATAGCACCATAGCCGAGGCTGCTGAAAGCAGCTCCGACGCCAGGAAGCCAGACCGCTTTCGCCACGCTCCTCCATGACTGCGGCACGCTGCCCGCGGCGGCGCTGGTGCCGCGCATCGGCAGGATGGCAAGCAGCGTCGCCAGCGGCAGGACGATCGTCGCGAGCGCGATCGCGGTGAAACCGCTTGCTGCATAAAGCGCAGATCCGACCGGCGCGCCTAGCGCGAGCGCCGCAAACATCGCCGTGCCCACCCAGGCTATGACTTTTCCGGAGTTCTGTCCGCCCGCAACGGAGAGGCCCCAGGCGACGCCGCCGGTGATGATGAAGCTCTCGGACGCGCCCAGCACCGCCCGTCCGGCGAACAGCGCCGATGCGGACGCTACCGGCCGGTCGAGCAATGCCAGCGAGCCGAGGTAAAATAGCCCGGCAAGGGTAGCGGCAATGAGGCCGACGACGACGGCGCGCTTGCCGCCGCGCCCATCGGCATAGTTGCCAGCCCCGATGCGCGACAGCATCGAGGCGACGAACTGGCTGCCCGTCACCAGTCCCACTGCGAAGGGGCCGAAGCCAAGCTGCTGGTGAAGATGCAGCGGCAGGACGGGTAGCGCCAGGCCGATCAGCAGGAAGCCGGCGAAGACAGCCGCCATGATCGGCGCCAGTTCCGCCATGACGCCATTTCGGTCTGACATCCGCGCCATCCTGGTCATCGGCAGCCCAACTGTTCGGATCAGTAGCGTTCGTAGGTCACGCGCCAGCCTTCGGCCGGGTTGTCAGGCGTGAGGACCAGTTTGTTGTCCGAGACCTCGAATTTGCGTTTCATGCTCTTGCCGACAAGGTTGCGGACCAGGGAGGACTCGATCGTGATGACGAAGGTCTTGTCCTTGTCGTTGATGGCGACCGGCCCGTAATAGGCTTCGTAGCCATTCGCCGTGTAAGGCGTGTCCGGCGCCTTGGGGTCGGGGTTCTGCGCCTGCACCGAGAGGGTGCCGGCCTCGGTGAAGATGACCTGGCCGGAATATGGCACGGGCTTGAGGTTTCCCTCGGCGCCGGCCTCGAGCGAAATCATGCGCCATGCGCCGATGATCGCGGACTCTTGCGAGAAAGCCGGCGTGGCGACCGAAAGCGCAAGCGCAAGGGCGGCAATCTTCAATCTCATAGTCATATGTCGTTGTTCCTTTTCTGAGTTGTGGGTGCGTACAGGCCGTCCGCCCGATCTTTGCTTCACACCGAAAGCATGACCTTGATGGCGCGACGTTCGTCCATGGCGCGGTAGCCTTCAGCGACCTCGGCCAACGGCAGCTTGAGGTCGAAGACCTTGCCGGGCTTGATCCGACCTTGCAGCACACGGTCCATCAGGTCGGGCAGGAAGCGGCGCACCGGCGCCGGGCCGCCCAGCATGCGTTTCTGGCCGAAGAATAGTTTTTGGCCGTCGAAGTTCACGCCATGCGGCACGCCGACATAGCCGATGGTGCCGCCGGGGCGGGAGCAGGCCAGCGCCTGGTCGAAGGATTCTCCCGTGCCGACGCATTCCAGCACGGAGTCCGCGCCGACGCCCTTGGTGAGTTCCTTGATGCGGGCCACGCCTTCCTCGCCGCGCTCAGCGACGATGTCGGTCGCGCCGAACTCGCGGGCGAGTTTTTGGCGGCTGGCGTGCCGGCTCATGGCGATGATGCGCTCGGCGCCTATCTCCTTGGCCGCAAGCACGCCCATCAGGCCTACCGCACCGTCGCCGACCACCACCACCGTCGATCCTTCGCGGACCTCGGCTGCGTCGGCCGCGTACCAGCCGGTGCCGAGCACATCGGACACAGCCAGCAGGTCAGGGATGAGTTCGGCCGGCGGCACCTCGGCGGTGGCGACCAGTGTGCCATCGGCCAACGGCACGCGGGCGTAAGGCGCCTGCGCGCCCGACATGAACTCGCGCTGCACGCAAGACGACTGGAAGCCGAAGCGGCAATGCGGGCAGGTGTTGTCCGAGAGGCAGAACGAGCCGACGACGAACTGGCCGGGGCGGACCGTGCGCACCTCTGCGCCGACTTCGACGACGATGCCGCAATATTCGTGGCCCATATGCATCGGCCCGGCGACCGGCTGCAGCCCGCGATAGGGCCACAGGTCCGAGCCGCAGATGCAGCTTGCCGACAGCTTGATGATGGCGTCCGTCGGCCGCATGATTTTCGGATCGGCGATTTCCTCGCAGCGTATGTCGCCCGGTTTGTGAAGAACGGTTGCAAGCATGTTGGTTCCTTTCGAGGAGAGATCAGGCGCCGTAGTCGGCGTCGCTGACATGTTCCAGCCAGTCCACGACCTTGCCGTCCTTGACCTCCTGGAGGGCGATGTGGGTCATGGCGGTCTGAGGCGACGCGCCGTGCCAGTGCTTTTCGCCGGGCGCGAACCAGACGACGTCGCCCGGACGGATTTCCTCGACCGGGCCACCCTCGCGCTGCACGCGGCCGAGGCCGGAGACGACGATCAGCGTCTGGCCGAGCGGATGCGTGTGCCAGGCGGTGCGGGCGCCGGGCTCGAAGGTCACCTGTGCGCCTTGAACCCGCTCGGCGTCGAAGGGATTGAAGAGCGGATCGATCCGCACCGTTCCGGTGAACCAGTCAGGCGGTCCCTTGCCGGAAGGCCTGGTGCCGGCGCGAAGAATGTCCATGGTGATCTCCTTTGCGTCCTCAAATGCGCTCGACGCGAAGCGGGAATTTGCCGCGAATGTGCAGGGCCTGCTCGCCCTCGTCGAAGCGGCCAAGCCTGATCAGCCCGGGATGGCGGTAGTCGGCGTAGAACATGGCCAGGTTGCCCCAGGGCATGAAATAGCACAGGTCATAGGGCTGCTCGTCGGCGAACGGACCGCTTCCCTCCTCGGTCAGCTTGCGCGGCAGATAGGCGATCTTCTCGTTGTGGGCGTAGTCCTCGGTCTCGACGTCGAGCGGCAGCATGGAGAAGAAGTCGCGCGCCGAGGGATTGTCGTAGAGCGTGGCGGTCATGATGCGGCCGTTGAAAACCATCCTGATCTTCATGTCGGTGGGCTCCTGGCTGACGGGAGATTGGCCTTCCTGGCCGGCGGCTGTGCGAGGCAGGGCCGCCGCCGCGAGCGCGGCGCCGAGCAATGTCCGGCGACTGAGCGGCGCATGTTCGATCGTCATGGCAAAGACCTCCGGGCCATATGCGCTGCGGCAAGGGCGGCGAGCGCCGATCCGCAGAGCAGCACCGCGCCCAGGGTGAACGGTCCCCACCAGCCGACCGTATCGAACAGCGTGCCGCCGATCGCGGCGCCGCCGGTGATGGCGAGCTGGATGACGGCTACCTGCAACCCGCCGCCGGCCTCCGCGTCGTTCGGCAATGTTCGGCTGAGCCACGTGCCCCAACCAACCGGCGCGGCCATGCCGAAGAAGCCCCAGGCAACGAGCAGCAGCGCTGTGGGACCCGGGAGTGCACCGAAGGCGATGAGCGCGGCGGCCAGCGCAGCCATGACCAGCGGGATGACGGTGAGGATGCTGAACAGACGCGTGCGCAAAAGCCGGCCGACGCACCATGTGCCGAGCACCCCGGCCAGCCCCATCGCCAGCAAGACCGCCGAGAGGGCGGCGATGTCGAGCCGCGTGACGTTCTCGAGGAAGGGCCGCAGATAGGTGAAGAGCGCGAACTGGCCCATGAACAGCATCATGATCGACGCCATGCCGGTAGCGACAGGAAGACGGCCGAGCAGCGCCAGCGGATTGCCGGCACGCTTCCTGCGGCGCGGCGGCAGCGCCGGCAGGCTTGTCCACTGCCAGGCCAGCGCCAGGAGACCAAACGGCACGACGAGGAAGAAAGCGCCGCGCCAGCCGACATAGGCGCCGAGAAAACTGCCCAGCGGCGCGGCGATGGTAGCCGCAATGGCATTGCCGGCGTTCAGCATGGCGAGACCCTTCGGAACCATGTCTTGCGGCACGAGGCGCATGACGATCGCGGTCGACATCGACCAGAACCCGCCGATCGCGATGCCGAGCAGCGCCCGGCCGACCATGAGCAACGCGTAGTTCGGCGCGAAGGTGACAGCCAGACCGGACACGATGAGGAGGAGGGTGAAGCCGGTCACGACCAGTCGGCGGTCGATGTGGCGCGTGAGGCCGGCGACCAGCAGGCTGGTCACGACGGCGAAAGCGCCCGAAATCGAGATCGCCTGTCCCGCGCGGCCCTCGGTGATGCCGAGATCGGCCGCTAGCGGCGACAGCAGGCTGACCGGCATGAATTCCGATGCGATGAGCACGAAAACACATAGCGCCATCGACAACACCGCGCCCCATGCGGCGCGGTTTTCAACAAGCCTTGTGTCGTATGTGGTTTCCATGATTGGCATCCTGGCAAAGCGCCGGACGGATCAGCCGCAAATTCCCGTCGCTGCCAGAAGATATTGCAGGGGAACCCATTTAAGTAGACTAAGCAATCCGCATGGACTTATCTGCTCATGATATGAATGTCCGATGGGAGGTGCCCTATGCAGCGCGATGGCATGAAGGATCTGCTCTGGTTCGTGGCGGTCGCCCGGGAGCGCAGTTTCACCAGGGCGGCGGCAAAGCTCGGAACCTCGCAGTCGACCCTGAGTTCGACAATCAAGGAGCTTGAAGCTCGTCTTGGCGTCCGCCTGCTGACGCGTACGACGCGGAGCGTCTCTCCGACCGAGGCCGGCGAGCGACTTTTCCAATCTCTCGTTCCCCGCTTCGAGGAAATCGAATCCGACCTCGCAAGCCTGGTGGCCTTCCGCGACAAGCCCTCCGGAACGGTCCGTATCACCCTGTCCGACCATGCGCTCCAGACGACCGTCTGGCCGAAGCTCCAGCCCTTGCTCAGCGACAATCCCGACGTGCGCGTCGAGCTCTACAGCGACAACGGCATGAAGAACATTGTGGAGGAGCGCTTCGACGCAGGCGTGCGGCTTGGCGAGAGCATCGACAGGGATATGATCGCAGTGCGCATCGGGCCGGATTGGAGGCTCGTGGCCGTGGCTTCGCCGGACTACTTTTCCCGCCATCCGGTTCCGAGCGCGCCCCAGGACCTGGTCGATCATGACTGCATCAATATGCGGCAGGCGACGTTCGGCGGATTGTATGCCTGGGAATTCGCCAGGGATGGCCGCGACCTTCGTGTGCGGGTGGAAGGCCAACTCACCTTCAATTCGTCCATTCCCATGATCGAGGCTGCGACAAGCGGTTTCGGGATCGCCTACGTCCCGGAAAACCTCGTCAGCCACCACATCGCCGAGGGACGCCTCAGGCTCGTGCTTGACGACTGGAGCCCGCCATTTGCCGGCTATCACCTCTACTATCCGAGCAGGCGACAGCTTTCGCCCGCGATGGCGGTGATCATTGACGCGCTCCGCCATCGCATCTGACGCCGGAGACTGTTTGGGTCATGAAGCTGAGCTTGGCAAATGGCAGGTTCTACCTGGGCATCGCCCGGCTGTTCATGCCGCCGCTGCAGCAGGCACTGCGCCGCCGCTGCGATTTTGTTGGTGGTCCAAAAAGGAAGAATCCGGAATCCCGACTGGGAAGCTTATGCCACCCGATCTTTTCGCCGGTTTTTCCGAACTGTTCAATTTTGTTTCTGGAGTGTGTCTGGGCGGGCATCAGCTCGCCGCCCGTTGGTTCTTGCGGGGGGCACACCTTACTTGTCTTTGGTGCCGAAACGGCACCTGCTCGATTTGATGAAGATACGAAGGACGAGCAGGAGAAAAATGCTTGTCGCCATTTCCAACGAAGGCCAGCGGACGCCCCCGTTGCGGGAAGCAGTGGCGGTAAGTATAAGGATCGAGTCCCTAGCTTGAGCAACTCGCCGCCCCAGCCGGTGCGCGGGAGCGGCGGGTGCCGTAGATGTTGGTGGCCGCAGGAACCACTTTCTTCTTTACTTTCGGTATGTATTGTAAGTCGCACGGGGGACCAGAAGCGACCGATGCCAACTGCTGTTGATATTTTCTGTGGTTCGGGCGGCGTGTCGCAGGGGCTGCGAAGTGCTCGCTGGAAGGTCGTAGCCGCTTGCGACAACGACCCCACGGCGTCTGCCACCTATCGTGCCAACCACCCTAAGACGAAGTTCATCGAAGGGAATATCGAGGAAGATGCCACGATCGATCGGATCGTCACGAAGGTGGGAACCCAACATATCAATCTGCTGGTGATTTGCGCACCTTGCCAGCCGTTTAGCAGCCAGAACAGGTTTCGTGGCAAGGACGACCGAGAGCAGCTGATCGTCAGAGCGCTTGCCGTCGCCGAGCGGCTCGACTCGGACATGATCTTCTTTGAGAACGTCCCCGGCCTCGCATCAGCGGCTTACCGATGCGTCCTCGACGAGGTTCGCAACAAGCTGTCCTATCTCGGCTATGCTCTTTCCAAACCAATGGTGCGCGACGCGGCGGACTACGGTGTGCCTCAACGCCGGCGCCGGTGCATAATGTTTGCCGCAAAGAAGCAGGCTGCAGTTGATGCCTTCGTGCGCAGCGACGTTCGGGTACCTCCAAAGACCGTCATGCAGGCAATTGCTGATCTGGATGCTCTGGGCGCCGGCGAGGCAAGCACGCGGGATCCATTGCATCGTGCGAGAATGCATTTGCCGATCGCAATAGAGCGGCTGCGCAGAATTCCCAAGGATGGCGGAAGCCGCAGCAGTCTGCCCGCCCATTTGGAGCTGCGCTGCCACGTGGGCAAAAAGAAGCATGAATTTTCCGACGTCTACGGTCGCATGGCGTGGTCAGATGTAGCCCCCACCCTGACGACGGGTTGTACCGACGTGACCAGAGGGCGTTACGCCCATCCCGAGCAGGATCGGGCGATCACGCTTCGTGAAGCGGCACGCCTTCAAAGCTTCCCAGACGACTATTCGTTCATCGGGAATACGTCACAAATTGCAGCCCAGATAGGCAATGCTGTTCCGCCTGACATGGTCGGAGCGTTTGTTCCTGCGTTCAAGGCGGCTCTGATGGCCACGAAGCGATGAGGTCAACCCGTCCGGTTGCAGGCATGTTAAGACCGGCTGCGCGAGACCCCAAGTATCGTAATGCCCACCGATGCTTGCGCCCACGAAAAGCCGTGTGGCTCGACCATGGTTAGCTTCGCCGTTCGGGCCAGGGCCGTCGATCTCTTAGGCAGGCAACAGATCGCTGGCATTCCGACGGCGTTGCACGAACTTTTCAAGAATGCCCACGACGCCTATGCCCGTCGGGTAGAGGTGGACTACTTTCGGGGACAACGCCAGCTCGTCTTGAGGGACGACGGCAATGGCATGAGCGGGCAAGACTTCGTCAGCAAGTGGCTTACTCTCGGGACCGAAAGCAAGGTGGGCGTCAATCTCGGCCAGCAGATGCCTGGGCCTAGAGGATTGAAGCCCCGCAAGATCCTGGGTGAGAAGGGGATTGGCCGATTGGCGATCGCGGCTATCGGCTCGATCGTTTTCGTAATGACCCGGCAAGACCCGACCTATGCGGTTAAGGATGAACTGACCGTTGCTCTGGTGCACTGGGGGCTGTTTGAGGTTCCGGCAATCGATCTGTCTGCGATCGAGATACCGATACGTACCTATCCTGGCGGTTATCTTCCGACTAGGGCCGATTTGCAAGAGCTCGTGTCCGAGCTTCGGAAAGTCGTGGACCGCATCCTGTCCGACAACCCTCTACGCGAGGTCCACGTCAAAGCGCTCGATGCTATGGCGTTGGTCGATCCTCGGGGCCTATCCGATTGGCTGGCCGCTGCCGCTGTCCGTGAGGGTCGGATGGACCTTTCGCTCGCGGGCAATGGGCACGGCACCCATTTCATCGTGGCTCATGTCGATCCGATCCTAGATGCGGACATTGATAGCAAAGGAACTTGGGGGTCGTCGCCTTTTGAGCGATTGCTCCTTGGATTCGGAAATACATTGGCCGGTGACGACGCCGATTTCGTCGCAGAGTTCCGGGATCACCACGCCGATGGTCGTTTCGCTGAGCTGATCGGAGCCAAATCGTTCTTTACCGTCGACGAATTTGTATCGCTCGATCATCACTTTGACGGGCGGTTCGATGAGTTCGGACAGTTCACGGGCACCATTCAGCTGTATCGCGGTCAGCGGGAACCGTACGTTTTAAGCTGGCCCAAGGCTTTGGGACGACCAACCGATTGCGGCCCCTTCCGACTTAAGCTCGGTTATCTGATGGGTCTCCAAGACGAGAGCCAGCTACCTCGGGATCTGCACAGCACGATGTACGATAAACTCAATAGGCTGGGCGGCCTCTACATTTATCGTGATGGAATTCGGGTACTGCCGTACGGCAACTCGGACTACGACTTTCTCAATATCGAACAGAGGCGCACGCTGGCGGCGAAGGACTGGTTTTTCTCGTATCGGAGAATGATCGGTTGGGTCGACATCTCATTCGACGAGAATGCTAGTCTCGTAGAGAAAGCCGGTCGAGAAGGGTTCAGGGAGAACCGGCCATATCGCCAGTTTCGCGAAATACTGGAGAACTTCTTCCGGCAACTGGCGATCGACTACTTCAAACCTGGGGCAGACCTTGGTGACGATTTTCGACAAGAACGCGGGCGGATCAAGACCGACTACGAGCGCCTTAAACGCCGCGAGGCTTCGGTCAGTGGGCGCAAGGCCAAGTTCACAGCTGACTTGACGGCTGCCCTGTCTTCGATCGAAGCCGGGGAGCCGGCGCAGAGCGTTGCGGAGTTGCTGCGAGCTCTGCGTGAACGTCTGGGTACGTTCGACCGAACTGATAGCGAGGTCGCCGCACAGGATCTGCTCGAGATGGAAGCGGATTTTCTCGGCGATCTGGCCCGTCTTCGCGCTATGACTGCGGTTACCCGCCCACGCGGTCTGGCCCCATCTAAAAGCGTTGAAGCCGCCTGGCGATCGTATGAACGGGCGGCTGGGAACATGCAGGAAAATCTCTTCGAGCCTGCGCGCGCCGAGGGTGTGGCGACGCTCGAGCAATTTCGAAGCACCCGAGCGCTTGCCGTCGATCGGCAGCGCAGGGCCGTCGAGATATTCGGCCGTGAGCGCGACGCCTCACTTGCTGAAGTTCGAAAGCTTCGTAAGGAGGCCGAGAACGCGATGGTCAAGGTCGATCGCGCTGTCCGTGACGCGGTGCAGGATGAAATCGCTGCGTTTCAGCGCGACGTCGAGTCGCTGGTCGCCGCATTGAGCCGTACCAACTTGGATCACTTACCCGAGCCCGAGGCACACGAGCGTCAACGCGAGATCGAGAGGGAGCTCGACAGACGTCTGGAGGCCGGCCGCGAGCTGCTGTCAGGCGTCCGCGACCAACTGACTGCGGTTGCCGAAGCAGTTACCAGAAGCGATGATCTGGAAGAAACGGCAGCCGCGTTAGAGCGTCGAAATGTCGAGCTTCAGGACCGCTTGGACTTGTACACGGATATGGCGCAGGCAGGGTCGGCCATTGGCATTCTCGGCCATGAATTCGATAACGTCGCTTCTGGGCTCAGGCAAAGCATCGAACGACTCAAGCCGTGGGCAAGTGGAACGGCAGCACTGCGGCCGATCTACGATGATATCGTGTCATACTATGGCGAGATCAGCGACTACCTCGTGCTGTTCGAACCGTTGAGTCGTCGCCGCCATGGTCGTAGTTCGGACATTGCCGGCACCGCCGTGGAGAAGTACATTAACGAGGCGCTTGGATCCCGTTTCGAGCAGACCAAGACCCGGCTGGTTGTCACGGATGCGTTTCGGAAATTCGTGATCAAGGGCACCCTACCCACGCTCATGGGTGCGGCGCTGAACCTAGTCGATAATGCGATCTACTGGATTGGCACCGCTCAAGGCGACGAAGCGGACGTCGTCTTGGATGCGGATGATCGAGGATGGCTCTTCAGCAATAGCGGACCAGGCATTCCACTGCGCATGGAAGAACGAATCTTCGAGTTCGGCGTAAGTACGAAGCCGGGTGGCCGAGGGATGGGGCTTGCGATTTCTAGGGACGCCCTGCGAAAGATCGGTTGCGAACTGGAATTGCTCAATGCTGGGGTGAGCGAGCGGCCGGTGTTTAGAATACGCCGGAATGAGGGGGAGATTTCAGAGAGTGATGAAGCATAAGTCGATCGGCGCCTTGCGTCAGGCAGCAGTCGAATCCTTCGTTCGAACTGCCATACTTATCGACAACGAACCCGCTATCGCCAAGGCTCCCACTGGTGAGCCTGCAATGGTGGCAAAGTCGGCTGCGTATGGCGCCAACCAAGGAGAAGCCGTTCCGCTGCCGGCAGAAATCGGTGAACCACCAGCCGCCGCCGAACCTGCGGCTAAGGAGTCACATCGGCTTTGGGTTCAGCCTGTCACCAATGGCTTTGCCAGCCGGCGCATTACGTGTGGTTTCTACTTTCCCGCCAACGACGACCCCGGTGTTGTGGAGACAGCGCTCAATGCTGCTCGCTATGTCGACGCAACAATCGTCGACTGGCAGCTGCGTCCGAAGGACACCGGCCCCGCCCGGGAGCTGATCACAAGACTCATCAAGGATGACGAAGGTGTCGGCGGACGATTGAGGCTTGTGGTAGTCTACACAGGCGAACGCGGTATCGACGGAGAATGCGCGAAACTCCTGATGCATCTGCAGGGACAGGGGTTGACTGATCTCGTATCGCACGACGAGGGGCGCGCTTTGGCGGGCAAGAATGTGCTGATCACCTTCGCCAACAAGCCGCGCGCCGTGAAACCGGAGGACGAGTTGACAGGTGCAGGCGCGCGCCCGATTTCCTGGGAGAAGCTGCCAGCGTTTGTCCTGGAACAATACTCGTTCCTGGCAAAGGGGTTGCTTCAGTCGTTCGCATTAAAGGGCATAGGGGCGGTTCGAGACGATACGCACCACCTCCTTTCAGTCTTCGATGTTTCGCTCGACTCCGCCTATCTTGCCCAGCGTGCGGGTATTGGGTCGCCGAGCGATGCAGAGGACATGATGACGTCGCTGCTCACATCCGAGTTTTCCTGCTCGATACTAGATCGGGGCATCACGAAGGAAATCCTTGGTCCTCTCGGGGCAGTCCACGCACTCAGCGCCCGCACGCCGGCGGCAACCTTGACCGTAAAAAAATACAATGATCCGCAAAGGCTCTACGAGGGCGTGGTCGTCGCGCCCCAGAATGGAAAGGCCACCATCTCAACGACGGCTAACTCGCTAGGGAAGCTTGTGAAGATCGGTCTCGATAGCCAAATGGTGCCACTGACACGTGAGGATCTGATCAAGCTCCAGGAGCAGTTCTTCCAGGACGACGATCACGCTAAGGCATCGATGTCGGCCTTTGCGCGAATGGGTTCATTCGTGCGCGAGGCGGACGGGCAACGAAGGCTCGCCAAGGATGCGATCCATCTAACCGGCGGCGTCCTGGTTCGTTCGATTACAGGGAAAGGGGCGAATAGACGCGAAAAGTACCTCTTGTGCGTGCAACCTGGATGCGACGCCGTGCGCTTGACCGAGACCACGGCGTTTCCCTTCTGTACGCTCGTTCTAGACGAGAAGAAGTTCGACCTTCTTCTGCGTGTGGATGGTGTCGACAAGCCTTTTAGAATGAACAGACTCCCCCGCGATTTGGTGATGATGAGCTTTGCCCCGGATACGACGCGCAAGGTTGTCACAGTCAAGAAGAATGGTAAGAAGCTGCGATTCACATCGGTCGACAACGTATTCTGGGAATTCGTCGCTGAGCTTCGACAGCCGGAAAACCAGCACTTCACTACCCTTCTTGTCGGGAAGTTCAACCGAGTAGCACTCAACGGATCGGAATGGCTGAGGCTACAAGGACCTGCCTGACCTTCCGACCAATCCGCGACCAGACTTCGCAAAGTTAAACGATCGATATCAATTTTCGCGGGCGAATAGCAGTCGGTCTGCTCCGGCATTTGGTCGTCCAATGCGCTTTTGGCGCAAAGTGATTATATCGAGCCACCTCGTGGATCGCGCAACACCCCCTTGCCATCCCCAAATTCTCATCCTAATCTCCCTTTGAGAAAACCTTTTCCCAAACCTCGCAGTGCCCGTCGATCACTATGTCGACACGCCACAGCCCAGTAAGAGAAAACCTTTTCCCAACCGAGGACTTACACCCGACCAATGCCCTCCGAAACGTCGCCAGCACCCGCCAAGACCCCCGTCACCCTGCGTGAAGTCGCGGCGATGGCGGGCGTCAGCGTAGCCACGGCGTCGAAGGCGCTGAACGGGCAGGGGCGGATGACTGCCGAGACGCGCCAGCGCATTCGCGAGACGGCGCAGCGTCTGGGCTTTCGCCCCAACAGCCTGGCGCAGAGCCTGCTTCGGCGGCGTTCCTTTACCGTCGGCTTGCTGACCAATGATACCTATGGCCGCTTTTCGCTGCCGGTCATGTCGGGCATTTCGGATGCGCTGGTCGATGCCGGTGTGTCGGTGTTCATGTGCAATGTCGAGGACGATCCGCGGCTGGCGCAGCTGCATGTCGAGGCGATGCTGGACAAGCGCATCGACGGCATCATCGCCAGCGGCAAGCGCATCGACCGCCATTTGCCGGTCGACCTCGCCAATCTCGGCGTGCCCGTCATCTACGCCTTCAGCCAGCCCGATCCCGATGCCATCGCCTTCGTCTCCGACGATGCCGGCGGGGCGCGGCTGGCGGTCGAGCATTTTTGCCGCCTCGGGCGGCGGCGCATCGCCCATGTCAGCGGTCCCGCCAGTTTTGCCGTGGTGCATGAACGGGCGCAGGCTTTTCGCGATGTGCTGGCCGCACACGGCCTGCCGGTCACCGAGCCCTTGCTCGGCTCGTGGTCGGAAGCCTGGGGGCATGAAGCCGTCGGAAAGCTGTTCGACGGCCCAACGCTCTTCAACAAGAAGGGAGAGAAACCCGACGCCGTGTTCTGCGGCAACGACCAGATCGCGCGCGGCGTCATCGATGCGCTGCGCGAGCGTGGCCTTGGCGTGCCTGGCGATGTCGGCGTCATCGGCTTCGACAATTGGGAGATCGTGGCCGAGGCGACCCGCCCGCCGCTGACCTCGGTCGACATGAACCTGGCAGCGCTCGGCCGCGAGGCCGGCCTCACACTGCTTTCGCTCGTCGGTGGCGAACCCGCCGCGCCGGGCATTCGAAAACTGCCGTGCCGGCTGGTGGTGCGTCAGTCATGCGGCCGCCCGCCGGACGGCTAGGAGAACGCGCGGCGCGATCTGGGAGAGCGCCGCAACAGGGAGGAGAACAGAACCATGAGGAGGAAAACCATGAAGACCGTGATTACCGGGTTCGCGCTCGCCGCGAGCATCATTGCCTTGCCTGCGATGGCCGCCGACACCGCCAACATCTGGGTTCGCGCCGACGGCTCGAACTTCATGCCGCGCATCGTCGACGCCTTCAACAAGGGCCATGAGAACCAGGTCAAGCTCGACATCATTCCCAATGCCGAGATCATCCCGAAATATGGCGCCGCCGCCGCCGGCGGCACGGCGCCCGACGCGCTGTCGCTCGACCTGATCTACACGCCGTCCTTTGCCGCCGCCGGCCAGCTCGAAGACATCACCGACTGGGCGAAATCGCTGCCCTATTTCGCCAGCCTGTCGCCGGCGCACGTCAAGACCGGCACCTATAAGGACCACATCTACGGGCTGCCGTTCTCGGCCGATGCCTCGGTGCTGATCTGGAACAAGAAATTGTTCAAGGAGGCGGGTCTCGACCCCGACAAGGGGCCGGCCAACTGGGCCGAGATCGAGGCCGATGCCGAAAAGGTCAACGCGCTTGGCGGCGACATCAAGGGCTTTTATTTCTCCGGCAATTGCGGCGGCTGCAACATCTTCACCTTCACGCCGCTGATCTGGGCCTCGGGCGGCGACATCCTCTCCGAGGACGGCTCGAAGGCGACGCTGGACAGCCCGCAGCTGCGCGGCGCCATCGACCTCTACCGCTCGATGGTCAAGAAGGATCTGGTGCCGGCCGGCGCGCAGACCGACACCGGCGCCAATTTCTTTGCCGCCTTCGCCACCGGCAATATCGGCATTTCGCCGTCCGGCGCGTTCGCCATCGGCGCGCTCAACACGCAGTATCCGGATATCGACTATGGCGTCACCTTTCTGCCGGGCAAGGACAGCGGCTGGTCTTCGTTTGCCGGCGGCGACAATTTCGTCGTCACCAAGGGCACCAAGAAGCTCGCCGTGGTGAAGGAGTTTCTCGACTTCGCCTATTCGCTCGAAGGCCAGACCATCCTGGCCAAGTACGGCAGCCTGCCGGTGCGCGGCGACATCGCCAAGGAGGCGCTGAAAGATCTCGATCCGCGCTACCAGATCGCCGCCGAAGCCATGGCCAAGGGCCGCACGCCCTATTCCGTGGTGTTCAACGACCTGATCAACTCGGCCAACGGTCCGTGGACGCAGATGATCAACGAGGTCGTCTTCGGCGACGACGTCGACGGCGCCATCGCCAATGCACAAGAGACCATGCAGTCGATCATCGACCAGGCGCCGCAAAAGTAAGCGCCGCCCCTACCTCCCCCTCGAGGGGAGGTCGGACCGCAGGTCCGGGTGGGGTCGTTCCGGCAGTGCTCGACGTTCTGTTTCGTCGGCGCACTGCGCGGCGGCCCCCCCCCCCGGCCCGGGGGGCGGGCCCCCCCCCGCGGGGGGGGGGGGGGCGCCGGCCCCCCGC
>NZ_JAMYMJ010000011.1:0-129470 GCF_040318435.1 Mesorhizobium sp. M1143
CGGGGCGGGGGGGTGGCGTTGTTTTTTCATCACAGCCCGTTGGCCCAGCCGCGCCCGGTGGGGGGGGGGGGGCGACGAAAGAGCAATTTTGCTCTTTCGTCGGGGTGGGGGTCTTGGCTCCTACCTCTGTTATTCGCGGGAGCGCTGCACCGACGTTAGTTGGCGCTGCACCCCACCCCGGACCTGCGGTCCGACCCTCCCCACAAGGGGGAGGGTAAGCGGAGCTATTCCGCCGGCTCGACATTGGCGTACGCCGCTTCCTCAAGCTCCCGCTTCAGCCTCGCTTCCTCATGCGCCTTCGGCGTGACGAAGCGGCCGAGCAGGAGGTAGGCGACCGGGGTCAGGAACAGCGTCGAGACGGTGGCGAGACCCAGCCCGCCGACGATGACCCAGCCGAGCGCGATGCGCGCTTCGGCACCGGCGCCGGCGGCCAGCACCAGCGGGACCCCGCCGAGGATGGTGCAGATCATCGTCATCATCACCGGCCGCAGGCGGATGATCGAGGCCTGCTCGATCGCCTGGCGCACGCCGAGGCCGCGGTCGCGCAGTTGGTTGGCGAATTCGACGATGAGGATGCCGTTCTTGGCCATGACGCCGACCAGAAGCACGAGGCCAATCTGGCTGTAGGCATTGAGGCTGGTGCCTGACAAAAGCAGCGCAAAGATTGCGCAGGCAAGGCCGAGGGGGACCGTCGCCATGATGATGACGGCGCTGACGAAGCTTTCGAACTGGGCGGCGAGCACCAGGAGGATGATGACCAGCGCGAAGCCGAAAATGGTGATCATGGCGCTGTTGGTCTCGCCGAGCGTCGCGGCTTCGGCCAGCGGCAGGACGCGGCTGCCCGGCGGCAGCAGCGGGGCGGCGATCTGCTCGGCAACGCCGAGCGCGTCACCCAGTGCGAAATTGCCGTTCAGGTTCGAGGTGATCGCCACCGAAGGCTGCTGCTGTTCGCGGGTCAGCGACGGCGGCACGGCGCGCTCGGTCAGCGTGGCGATGGTCGACATCGGCACGAAGCGGCCGTCGGCGGTCTTCAGGAAGATGTTTTCCAGATCGGTCGGATCATTGATCGGGTTGGTGGTCGAGACCAGCTTCACGCCATAGCTGCGGTCGGCGATGTAGACATCGACGACATCGTTGCCGTCGAGCATCGCCTGCAAGGTGTTGGCGAGACCCGATATGTCGATGCCGAGATCGGAGGCGCGCTCGCGGTCGATGGCCACCGCCAGCTGCGGCTGCGTCGGGTCGATGGAAAGCCGCGGCGTCTGGAAGCGCGGATCGGCCTGCATCCGGGCGATGATCTTCACCGCCGCGTCGCCGAGCGCCTTGCGGTCGTTGCCGACCAGCGCGAATTGCAGGCCGTTGCCGGCGCCGCGAATGCCGAGGCTATTGGCCTGCACCGGGAAGATGCGCACGGATGGCACCTGCCGGGTCAGCTGGCTTATCTGCGCCATGATCTCCTGCTGGCTGCGCGTGCGCTCGTCCCACGGCGCCAGCGTCATCACCATGAAGCCGGAATTGTAGGCGCCGTTCTGGCCGGCGTTTTCGAAGGTCGAGACGATCTCGCCGGAATCGCGCAGCGGCTGGATCAGCCGCTCGATCTTCTGCATCTGCTGCGTGGTGTAATCGAGGCTGACGCCTTGCGGCGCGTTGATGCGCAACAGCACGACGGCGCGGTCCTCGCTCGGCGTCAGTTCCTGGCGGATGGTGCCGAACAGGCTGAAGGCGACGCCCGCAAACAGCACCGCAACCAGCAGCACGATCCACGGCGCGCCAAGGCAGGCATGCAGGGCGCGTTTGTAGGCCGCGTTCAGCGCACCGCCGATGCGCGCGCCAATGCCGTGACCGCCTTCATGGTGGAGCGATGCGCCGGTCAACATGCGCGAGGCCAGCATCGGGCACAGCGTCAGCGCGACCACGCAGGAGAGCAGCACCGACATGGCGAGGACGAAGCCGAATTCGCGAAACAGGCCGCCGGTCTGTCCCGGCAGGAAGGAGATCGGCACGAAAACGGCAACGAGCGTCAGCGTCGTGGCGATGACGGCGAAGAACACTTCCTGGGCGCCGAGCACGGCGGCGGCACGAGGCCCCATGCCTTCGTTGCGCCGTCGCACGATGTTTTCCAGAACGACTATGGCGTCGTCGACGACAAGGCCGGTCGCCAGCACCAGCGCCAGAAGCGTCAGGATGTTGATGGAGAAGCCGGCGAGATAGATGGCGGCGATGGTGCCAATCATGGCGACCGGCATTGAGAGACCGGGGATCAGCGTCGCGCGCCAGTCGAGCAGGAAGATGTAGATGACGATCAGCACCATGGAGATCGACAGGCCGAGCGCGATCTCGACCTCGTGCACGGCGCCGTTGACGAAGACGGCGTCGTCGCTGGTGATCTTGATCGACATGCCCTTGGGCAGGTTTTCCTGCAGCTTGGCGACGGCTGCCTTCACTCCGGTGGAAATATCCAGCGTGTTCGATTCCGCCTGGCGGATGATGCCAAGGCCAATGCCGGTCTTGCCGTCGGAGCGCAACGAGGTCTGGCCGATGTCGGGACCGAGCGTGACGGTGGCGACGTCGCGGATGCGCGTCGTGCCCCCGATGATGATGTTTTCGAATTCTTCCGGCGTCGTCACATCGGCCGTGGTGCGGACGATGAGATCCTGGTTGGTGGTGGTGATCGAACCGGCTGGTGAATCGAAAGCGACCGAGGCAAGCGCTGCCCTCAGATCGGCCACAGTGAAGCCGAGGCTGGCGAGCTTGTTCTGGTCGACATCGATGCGGAAGATCTTGTCGCGGTCGCCATAGACCTGAACGTCGGCGACGCCGGGCACGGCGGCCAATTCGTCCTCGATCTGGTCCTGGACGATCACCGTCATGTCCTGCACCGACATGGTGTCGGAGGTGACGGCCAGTCGCATCACGGCATCGGAATTCGCATCGGCCTTGACGATGCGCGGCGGGTCGGCGGTCTCCGGTATCAAGTTGGCGACACGGCCGACCGCGTCGCGCACGTCGGAGGCGGCGACGTTCAAATCGACGCCGTCGTTGAACTCGATGGTGACGCGGCTCTGGCCGAAGGAAGAGGTCGACGAGATCGACTTGACGCCGGAGACGCGCGCGACCGCGCCCTCGATGGTGTCGGTCAGTTCACGGTCGACGGTTTCGGCGGCGGCACCCTCGAAGGCCGTCGACACGGTGACCACGGCGCGGTCGACATCGGGCAGTTCGCGGATTTCGACGCCGTAGAAAGCGGCAAGGCCGGCCACTGCGATCAGCGTGTTCAGCACGAAGGCCATGACCGGCCTGCGGATGAAGAGAGCGGTGAAGCCGGTTTCGCTGGCGGTGCTGACAGGCGCGGTCATGAGCCTTCGGCCGCGTCCGCGGCCCGCTGATCCTGGCCGGCGATGCGGACCGCGCCGCCTTCGCTGACGCTCTGGGTGCCTTCGGTGACGACCATGTCGCCATCCTCGATCTCCGCGTCGATCAGCACCGTCTCAGTGTTGCGCTGGATGATGCGCACGGGAACGCGCCTGGCCTTGCCGTCCTCGATCTGCCAGACATAGGCGCCGTCGGAACCCCACAGGATCGCCAGCGGGCTGACGGCCGGGTAGGTGTCGCCGGGGAAGCGCATGGTGATGCCGAACGACATGCCGGCGCGCAGCGAATCCGCTGGATTGGCGATTGCAGCCTTGACTAGCAGGGTGCGGCTCTTTTCGTCGATGTGGTTGTCGATGGCCGACACAGTGCCGGTATAGGCCTTGCTCGGATTGGCGATCGGCGTCGCCGACAGTTGCGCGCCGACCTTGACGGCGGCGGCGAAGCGCTCGGGCACCAGGAAATCGACCAGGATGGAGGAGCGGTCGTCAAGCGTGGCGATCGCCGACTGGCTGGTGACGTAATTGCCGGCCGATATCGGCAGGATGCCGACCGTGCCGGCGATAGGGGCGACGATCGAACGACGCTGCAAGGCGAGTTCGGCATCCTGCAGCGCCAGTTTGGCGCCGGCCAGCACCACTTGGGCATCGGCGACGGCGACCGGAGTCGCGGCGTTGGAGGCCCTCAATGATTTCACCCGCTCGAGCTTGTCCTGGGCATCCTGCAAGGCAAGCTTGGCACGATCCTGCGAGATCACCTCGGTCTCGGAATCGAGAACAGCGATGATCTGCCCCTTGTCGACGCGGGTGCCGGATTGGACGAGAAATTCAACGAGGCGCCCAGAGCTGTACGGGTTGACCGTCACCGAGGCGTTGGCGCGGCCGGTGCCGATCGCCTGCAGGCGATCGTTGATGGTGGCGGTGGCCGCAGGCAAGGCGACGACATTTGCCGGCCGGCCGGCAGCGTTGCGGCCGCCTGCCTGTTTTGTCGTGTCGACCGCACCGGTTGTGGCGGGCGCCGAAGCATAGGTCCAGTCGATGCCCCAGCGTGCCAGAACCTCCGGCGCGCCCGGGAAGAATCTCGCCCAGGCGAGGACAGCCGCGACCAGGATCACAAGCGCAAAAACGATCTGTTTCCAGGCGACCATCGACACTCCGGTTGGCAAAACGTCTACCGGTTTCACCAAGCAAAAAACGCGCAGCGACGCACCCGGTATGTGCGAAGCCGCCGCAATATCATGGCTTTATGGCAATTCTGCCGCTTCCATGCACATTAAATCTGCGTAATTTTGCGCACCTGCGGCCGGGATTGAGCGTGTCAGCGCAGGCTTTCCAGGTCGCGGATGCGCCTGGCGCTGTCGGCCTCGAGCTGCCTGGTGACGGCGCCGATCAGCGTCTCGGCGACAACGAACAGAGCGGCGGAAGAGTCCCACGCCGAAGGCACGGCGGTGCGTCCGGCAATGACATGGCGGGCGAAGCGGGCGATCGGCGATAGCCACTGGTCGGTGAACAGCACGATCTGCACGCCGCGCTGATGCGCGGTCTGGGCAAAGCGTACCAGACTGTCCTGGTAGCGCCTGATGTCGAAGATCACCAGCACGTCGCGCTTGCCCATGTCGATCAGCCGGTCGCGCCAGATGCTCTCCTGGCCGGCAAGGTGATAGACATCGGGCTGGATGATGGCGAGATGGGCGGCCATGTAGCGTGCCAACGGATCGGTGAAGCGGCCGCCGATCAGGAATGTCTTGCCGCGCCGGTCGGCAAGCCTTGCGGCGATGTCGGCAAGCTGTCTGTCGGAGAGATGCCTGAAGGTCTCGCGCATATTGTCCAGCGTCGCCTCCAGCATTGGCGATACTGCACCGCTTGGGGAGGCCGGGTTGAGCGTGCGCGATGCCGGCGACTGCAATTGCGCCGCCAGTTCGTCCTGCAGCGCCGACTGGAATTCGGGATAGTTCTGGAACCCCAGCCTGGAGACAAAGCGCAGGATGGTCGGCGACGATACGCCGGCGGCGGTCGAGAACTCGGCGACCGTCTTCAGCCCGATCAGCGGATAGTTCGCAATCAGTGTCTGCGCGGCGCGGCGCTCGCCGGCCGGCATCGTGCCGATGCGGTCCGAAATCAGTTCGGCAATGCTGGAAATCATCGTTTTCCCCACCCCTGAGCCCGTCCAGACCGCTTCCCCGAAATCGCATTTGACAAAGCCGGACAAACTGTATGAAATCATCCACAGGGACGCAATGAGGCAAAATACGTAACATAAGATACAGCGCTCCCCAGGGGACGGCAGACTATGGAGAGAGCACGGCCCGCCAGCCTTGCATCGTCTGATACCGTAGGGGTGACGAACCCCGGCGGGTCCAGCCCTTTCGTGCTGACCTGCGACCACGCTTCCAACTTCCTGCCGTCCGAATTCGGCACGCTTGGCCTGCCGGCCGAGGACCTCTCCCGCCACATCGCCTGGGACCCCGGCGCGCTGCCGGTGGCGCGCCGCATCGCGACCGCCCTCGATGCGACGCTCATCGAAACCCGCATCTCGCGCCTGATAATCGACTGCAACCGTCCGCTCGACGCACCGGACCTGGTGCCGCCGGTCAGCGAGACGACGGCCATTCCGGGCAATGCCGGCCTGTCGGACAGTGAGCGCGCCGAGCGCATCGCTTTGTCGTGGCGGCCGTTCCACGACACGATCGCATCGATCATCGACGACCGGCAGGCGCGTGGGCAGGACACCCGGCTGGTGTCGGTGCATTCCTTCACGCCGGTCTACAAGGGCAAGAACCGGCCTTGGCATATCGGCATCATCCATGATGACGACCGCCGGCTGGCGTCGCCGCTGATAGCGGCACTGCAGCGGCTCTCCGGCGTCACTGTCGGCATCAACGAGCCCTATTCGCCGGCCGACCGCGTCTATTTCACTTTGGAGCGCCATGCACGCTCGCGCGGCCTTGCCTGCGCAATGATCGAAATCCGCAACGACGAGATCTCCGGCGAGACCGGGCAGCGGAAATGGGCGGATCTGCTCACGGGCATTTTTTCTGACCTGGAACCCGAGGAGGCCAAGGGTTCCCGGCGACACGCAATGGGAAAGTCAGTTCAATCGGCCAGCTAGAAACAGGGGACGAAAATGGCAGGACCGGACAAATCAGACGCTGAAAGATCGGAGGATGTAAAAACCCTCCATAGCATGGGCTATGCCCAGGAGTTGGCTCGCCGCATGAGCGGCTTCTCGAATTTCGCAATTTCCTTTTCGATCATTTGTATTCTGGCGGGCGGCATCACGTCCTTCCCGCTGGCCATGGCGACCGGCAGCGGCTTCGAGGCGACTGTCGGCTGGGTCATCGGCGGCGTCTTTGCACTTGTCGTTGCCGCGTCCCTTGGCCAGATCGGCTCGGCCTACCCAACGGCCGGCGGTCTCTACCACTGGTCGTCAATTCTCGGCGGGCGCGGCTGGGGCTGGGCCACGGCCTGGATCAACTTGCTCGGCCTGGTCTTCGTCGTCGCCTCGGTCAATGTCGGCGTCTACGCGCTGTTCAAGGACCTTGTCTGGTCCGGCGTGTTCGGCAACGACGTCTCCGCGTGGGGCTATCAGGAGCAGGTGATCGGCGTTGTGATCATCACGGTCGCACAGGCGCTGATCAACCATTTCGGTATCAGGCTCACCACCATGCTGACGGATTTCTCGGGCTACCTCATTCTGGTCGTCGCCGTCGTGTTGACCGCGATGTTCCTGATCTGGGGCGCAAGCTGGGATTTCTCGCGGCTCACCACCTTCGTCAACAACACCGGTGATCCAGGCGCAGGCTACGTTCCGACCGCACGGACGGCACTCGTCGCCTTCCTGATCGGCCTGCTCTACCCACTCTACACCATCACCGGCTTCGACGCTTCGGCCCACACGTCCGAAGAGACCCACAATGCCCGCGTGGCGGTGCCGCGCGGCATGATCCATTCGGTCCTGTGGTCGCTGGTGTTCGGCTTCGTCATGGCCGTTTCGTTCGTACTGGCCAGCCCCGATCTGGCAGCGACGGCCAAGGATGGCGCCAATGCCTGGTTCAATCTCTTCAACAACCTGCCGGCACCATTCCTGCTGAAGAGCATCATTGCCATCGCAATCGTGCTGGCGAACTTCATCTGCGCTCTCGCCGGACTGACGTCGACCTCGCGCATGATCTTTGCCTTCGCGCGTGACGGCGGCCTGCCCGGTTCGTCGGTGTGGAAAACCGTCAGCCCGACATGGCGCACGCCGGTGGCGGCAATCTGGCTCGGAGCGGTGCTCGCGGTCGCAGCGACATTGTACTCGCCGGCTTTTGCCGCACTGGCGGCCGGCTGTGCATTGTTCCTCTACGTGTCCTACGCCATGCCCGTGGCCGCCGGCCTGCTTGCCGAGGGCAAGAGCTGGACCGAATTCGGCCCGTTCCGCCTCGGCATCTGGTCCAAGCCGTTCGCCGTCATCACGGTGCTTGGCGTTCTGGTGCTGATGTATGCCGGCATCCAGCCGCCCTTCGACATCCTGATCAACTATGCCATCGGCCTGATCGTTCTGCTCGTGGTGCTGTGGTTCGGCATCGAATCGCGCCGCTTCAAGGGCCCGCCGATCGGCGCCGACATTGCTCGCCGCGCTTCGGAGATCGCGGCCGCGGAAGCAGCCGTCGGCCAGACGGCAGGCTAACAGCAAAGACTAGATGCTCCGGCCGGCGCAAGCCGACCGGAGCAGGGCCGGCCAGCTAAGAATGCAAAGGGGACTACAATGGCAGCACCGGGTTATTCAGACACAGACAAGGCGGAAGACGTAAAGCACCTCCATTCCATGGGCTACGCCCAGGAACTTGAGCGGCGGCTAAGCCGCTTCTCCAACTTCGCCGTTTCCTTCTCCATCATCTGCATCCTGTCGGGCGGCATCAATTCGCTGGCGCAGGCAACGTCGGGCGCCGGCGGTATCGGTATCGGCATCGGCTGGCTGGTCGGCTGCTTCGTTTCGCTCACCTTCGCGGTCGCCATGTCGCAGATCAGCTCGGCCTATCCGACGGCCGGCGGCCTCTATCACTGGGGTTCGATCCTCGGCAATCGCGGCACCGGCTGGGTGACGGCCTGGCTCAACCTGCTCGGCCTGATCACCGTGCTCGGCGCCATCAATGTCGGCACCTGGACGTTCTTCATCGGCGCCTTCGGGCCGACGCTCGGCATCGAGGGTACGCTGACCAATCAGATGATCTTCCTGGTCATCATCACTGGCGCCCAGGCGCTGATCAACCATCTCGGCATCAAGCTGACTGCGAAGTTGACCGACTTTTCGGGCTACCTGATCTTCTTCGGCTCGATCCTGATTGCTGTCGTCTGCCTGTTCTCCGCCGAGACCTGGGATTTCAGCCGGCTCTTCACCTTCCACAACTACTCGGGTGAGGCCGGCGCCAGCGTCTGGCCGTCCGTCTCGAACGCCTGGGTGTTCGCTCTCGGCCTTCTGCTGCCGATCTACACCATCACCGGCTACGATGCTTCGGCACACACTTCCGAGGAAACCATCAAGGCGGCCTCATCGGTGCCGCGTGCGATGGTGATGTCGGTTATCTGGTCGGCGGTCTTCGGCTATTTGTTCCTGGCCGCCTTCGTGCTGATGATCCCCAACATGGACGACGCCGCCAAGCAGGGTTGGAACGTGTTCTTCTGGGCCTTCGACCAGCGCGTCAGTCCCGGCCTCAAGGAGTTCGTCTACCTCGTCGTGTTCATCGCCCAGCTGTTGTGCGGCCTCGCAACCGTCACCTCGGCTTCGCGCATGATCTTTGCCTTCTCGCGTGACGGCGGCCTGCCGGGCTCGTCGGCACTGGCCAAGGTCAGCCCGACCTATCGCACGCCGGTGGCGGCGATCTGGACGGCGTCGGTCCTGTCGGTGCTGTTCGTCTGGGGTTCGACGCTGGTTTCGGTCGCCGGTACTTCGGCCTACACCATCGTCGTGTCCTGCACCGTCATCTTCCTGTTCCTGTCCTTCACCGTGCCGATCGTGCTCGGCATGGTGGCCTGGGGCACGCCGAAGTGGGACAAGATGGGACCGTGGAACCTGGGCCGTGGCATCTTCATGCTGTTCGGGGTCCTTTCCATAGTGTCGATGATCCTGATCTTCATCATCGGCATCCAGCCGCCGAACGACTGGGCGCTGTACATCACCGTCGGCTTCTTCATCCTGACGGCGATTGTCTGGTTCGCCTTCGAGCGCAATCGCTTCCAGGGCCCGCCGCTGGGCGACATCATCGCGGCGCGTCAGGCAGCGATCAAGGCTGCCGAACAGGCTGTCGGCGAAACCGGCCACTGACGTCACCATCATGGCCATGGCCGGCGTGCAGCCGGCTATGGTTTCGTCCTCAACGACCAAGCACTGGAGTGCCAAAGGAAATGGCCGGAAATTTCTCGTTCGATCAGTTGAAGAAAGCGGTCTCCAATGGCGAGATCGACACGGTGCTGGCCTGCATCGTCGACATGCAGGGGCGGCTCGCGGGAAAGCGTTTCCTGGCGCAGTACTTTGTGGATTCTGCTCATGACGAGACGCATGGCTGCAACTATCTGCTCGCCGCCGACATCGATATGGAGCCGGTGCCGGGCTACAAGGCGGCAAGCTGGTCGAAGGGCTATGGCGACTTCGTCATGAAGCCGGACCTTGCCACGCTGCGGCGGATTCCGTGGCTGGAAAAGACCGCGCTGGTGATCTGCGACGTGCTCGACCACCACACCCATGACGACCTTCCGCATTCGCCGCGCGCGATGCTGAAAAAGCAGGTCAAGCGGCTCACCGAACGCGGCTATATCGGCTACTTCGCCTCCGAGCTCGAATTCTACCTGTTCAACGAGACCTACGATTCCGCCCGCAAGAAGCACTGGCAGGGGCTCGACACCGCGTCGCCCTATATCGGCGACTACCAGATCGGCATCACCACCAAGGAAGAAGGCGTCATGCGCCGGCTTCGCAACGAGATGGAAGCGGCGGGCATTCCGATCGAAAACTCCAAGGGCGAATGGGGCCCGGGCCAGGAAGAGATCAATGTCCGCTATGCCGAGGCGCTCGACATGGCGGACCGCCACGTCATCCTGAAGAACGGCGCCAAGGAGATTGCCGAGTCCGAAGGCAAGTCGATTTCCTTCATGTCGAAATACAATTACGGGCTCGCCGGTAATTCCAGCCACATCCACAATTCGCTGTGGAGCGCCGATGGCAAGACGCCATTGTTCTTCGACAAGAAGGCGGACTGGACTTTGTCCACGCTTGGCCAGCAATGGGCGGCTGGGCAACTGAAATATGCCAGGGAGTTTACCTGGTTCCTGGCGCCCTACATCAACTCCTACAAGCGCTTCCAGGCCGGCACCTTCGCACCGACCAAGATCATGTGGAGCGAGGACAACCGCACCGCCGGCTTCCGCCTGTGCGGTGAGGGCACCAAGGGCATCCGCATGGAATGCCGCATCGGCGGCGCCGACCTGAACCCCTATCTCGCTTTCGCGGCGCTGATCGCCGCCGGCCTTGCCGGCATCGACGAGAAGCTCGAACTGCAGAAGCCGTTCGTCGGCGATGCCTACCAGGCCTCGCGCCTGCCGGAGATCCCGAAGACGCTGCGCGACGCCACCGAGACGCTGGCCAAGTCGAAGATGCTGAAGCAGGCGCTCGGCGACGATGTGCTCGAACATTATGTCCACACCGCAAAGTGGGAGCAATTCGAATACGACCGCCGCATTACGGATTGGGAACTGCACAGGGGGTTCGAGCGGTATTAAACTTTATACAGCTTTAATGTTGACACTGTAGTGAAGTTAGTACCATATGGTACCTGTAAACTGCAGTGCGCTACATTGAGGAGTTTGCAATGTCCAAATATGCGCCGCTCAAGGACTTTCTCATTGCCCAAAATGTCGATCGCGTTCCGATGTCATTCGCCGAAATCGAGAGAGTGCTCAATCTGCCGCTGCCCGCATCGAAGCAATACCCTGCATGGTGGAGCAACAATCCGAGCAACAATCCCATGACAAGGGAGTGGCTTGAGGCTGGGTTCGAGACCGAATCCGTCAATATAGGGAGTGGGAAACTGGTATTTCGCCGCGTTCGCAAAGTACCCATTTCGGCGCCGCCCAGTGGTAGCGTGCCTGCCGCGCCAAAGGAGGCGCGCGCGGATCGCCACCCCGGTTTTGGTTTCATGAAGGGCCTGATAACAATCGAAGCCGGATTTGATATCACCAAACCTTTCGATGACGAGCCATGGGACCGGGGCTATCTGGGCGGTGAGGCTGACGCGCGTGACGGCAAACTTGCGGTGCGTAAATGAGCGAAGAGCCAAACCTGCTTCTGGATACATGTGCGATGATCTTTGTCGCCAACGATAGTCTGATCGATCCGCACGCAAGCCGGGAGATTTCGGAAGCGGCCTATGACGGCCGTCTGTATCTTTCGCCGATGTCGGCATGGGAGATCGGAATTGGCGTAGCCAAGGGCCGGCTCAATCTGCCATTGGCGCCACTCGACTTCGTGGAGCGATTCATCGAGCGAATGTCGGCAAAGCTCAGCGCTATCTCACCAGCCATTCTGATTGCGTCATCCAACCTGCCCGGTCCGCCTCATGGTGATCCCATGGATCGGATACTGATGGCAAGTGCGAGAGCGTTGGACATGGTTCTGGTGACGCGTGACGAGCCCATCCTTCGCTATGGCCGCAACGGCCATCTGCGTACGCTAGCCTGCTAAACTGGAGCATCCTTTGGAAACCGTAAAACTCAAATCGCCCATCGATGGTTCGATCTATGCCGAGCGACCGATCGCGACCGACCAGGCGATCAATGCCGCGGTCGAGCGCGCCAAGGCGGCGCAGGAGAAGTGGGCGCTGACGCCGATCGTCGAGCGCGGCAAATTTATGCTGGCTATGCTCGAAGCGCTGGTCGCGATGACCGACGAGATCGTGCCGGAGATCGCTTGGCAGATGGGGCGACCGGTGCGCTATGGCGGCGAGTTCGGCGGCGTCAGGGAACGCACCAATTACATGGTCGAGATCGCTGAAGCCGCGCTGAAATCCGTGCCGGCATCCAACCCGAAGGACGGCTTCCGACGCTATGTGAAGAAGGATCCGCTCGGCGTCGTCATGGTGATCGCGCCGTGGAACTATCCCTATCTGACCGCCGTCAACACCATCGTGCCGGCACTGATGGCCGGCAATACCGTTATCCTCAAGCATGCGGCGCAGACGCTGCTGGTCGGCGAACGGTTCCAGCAGGCGTTCGACAAGGTTGGGCTGCCCAAGGGCGTGTTCCAGAATGTCGTGCTGAACCATGCCCAGACCGAGAAGTTGCTCGGCTCGGGCAAGATCGACCATGTCAATTTCACCGGTTCGGTCGGCGGCGGCCGCGCCATCGAGAAGGCGGCGGCCGGCACCTTCATGACGCTCGGGCTCGAACTCGGCGGCAAGGATCCGGCCTATGTGCTGCCCGACGCCAAGCTCGACCATGCGGTGGCCAATCTGGTCGACGGCGCCTTCTACAATTCCGGCCAGTGCTGCTGCGGCATCGAGCGCGTCTATGTGCATGAGAAGGTCTACGACCAGTTCGTCGAAGGTTTCATCGCCGAGACGAAGAATTATGCCGTCGGCAATCCGCTGGAACAGGCGACGACAATGGGGCCGATGGCGCAGGCGCGCTTTGCCGACCTGATCCGCGAGCAGAAGGCCGAGGCGCTGCGCAAGGGTGCAACCGCACACATCAATATGAAGGTGGCTAACGACAAGGCCGGCTCGCCCTATCTGGCGCCGGAAGTGCTGACCGGCGTCGACCACCAGATGAGCGTCATGCGCGAGGAAAGTTTTGGCCCGATCGTCGGCATCATGAAGGTGCGCAACGACGAGGAGGCGATCGCGCTGATGAACGACAGCCCCTACGGGCTGACCGCTTCGATCTGGACCGACGATATCGAGCATGCGGTGGCGATCGGCGACCGCGTCGAGACCGGCACCGTGTTCATGAACCGCTGCGACTACCTCGATCCGGCGCTGGTCTGGACCGGCGTCAAGGACACCGGCAAAGGCGTCGCCCTTTCGGCGCTCGGCTACGACAATCTGACCCGGCCGAAATCCTTCCATCTGCGCGAAGCCATCTGATTTTTTGGAAAGACAAGACATGTCCAAGCTGATCTCCAAATGGAACTACCCGACCACCGTCCGCTTCGGCGCCGGGCGCATCAAGGAACTGCCTGAGGTGCTCGCTGCCACCGGCATTAAGCGGCCGCTTTTCGTCACCGATCCGGGGTTGGCGAAACTGCCGGTCGTCGCTTCGACGCTGAAAATCCTCGACGACGCCAAGGTATCCTATGGCGTGTTCTCCGAGGTGAAGCCGAACCCGGTCGATTCCAACCTCACCGCCGGGATCGCCGTGTTCAAGAAGGGCAAGCATGACGGCGTCATCGCCTTCGGCGGCGGTTCAGCGCTCGATCTCGGCAAGCTGATCGCGTTCCAGGCTGGCCAGACGCGGCCGATCTGGGACTTTGAGGATGTCGGCGACTGGTGGACGCGCGCCAATTCGGATGCCATCGCGCCGATCATAGCCGTGCCGACCACTGCCGGCACAGGCTCGGAAGTCGGGCGTGCCGGCGTCATCACCAATGAGGCGACGCACACTAAGAAGGTGATCTTCCATCCGAAGCTTTTGCCGGCAATCGTCATTGCCGATCCGGAACTGTCGGTCGGCATGCCCGGCTTCATCACCGCCGGCACCGGCATGGATGCGCTGGCGCACTGCCTCGAAGCCTATTGCGCGCCGGGCTATCACCCGATGGCCGACGGCATTGCGGTGGAAGGTGTGCGCCTGGTGTTCGAGAACCTGCCCAAGGCCTACGCCAACGGCAAGGACCTTGTCGCGCGCGCCCACATGATGAGTGCGGCCGCCATGGGTGCTGCCGCCTTCCAGAAGGGTCTTGGCGCCATCCACTCGCTGTCGCATCCGATCGGCGCGCTCTACGACACCCATCACGGCATGACGAATGCGGTGTTCATGCCCTATGTCTTGGCCTTCAATCGCGACTCCATCGAGGAGGGGATTGCCCGGCTCGCTGCCTATTGCGGCATCAAGGGTGGCTTCGACGGCTTTGCCAAAGCGATCATCAAGCTGCGCAAGGAATTGAAGGTGCCGCATGCGCTGCCCGATCTGATCAAGGGGCTCGACATGGACAAGAAGCGCAAGGGGCTGATCGCCGACATGGCGGTGGTCGATCCGACAGCCGGCGGCAACCCGGTCAAGCTGACCAAAAAGGCGGCGCTGACGCTGCTCGAGAACACTATCGCCGGCACTGTCTGAGGCGGTTTCTGCGCCGGACGTGATCTAAAAACGAAGGGAAAGGAAGGGCAAGGGGGCAAAAAGCAAGGCAATAAACCATTAGCCGGGAAATTAAGTCGAGGCTAATTGCTACAGCCGGTTAAAAAGAGTTAACTTTTCGTACCGCCGGGGGCCAGTTTCAAAAAGCTTTCATCTGGCTGTCATATGAAACCGATACCGCATCCCAGGCGTCCAGGACGCCAGTTCAACGGAGAGAACACATGTTCAAGTTCACAGGGAAAGTGCTTTCCCTTTCGGCCGTCGCCCTCATGGCGACCTCTGCTATCTCGTCGGCCCAGTCCATGGATGAACTGGTTGCCGCTGCGAAGAAGGAAGGCCAGCTCACGACCATCGCGCTGCCGCATGACTGGTGCGGCTACGGCGCCGTTATCGACGGCTTCAAGGCAAAGTATCCTGAGATCACCATCAACGAACTCAACCCCGATGCCGGCTCCGGCGACGAGGTCGAGGCGATCAAGGCCAACAAGGACAACAAGGGCCCGCAGGCGCCCGACGTCATCGACGTTGGCCTGTCCTTCGGCCCGACCGCCAAGGCTGACGGCCTGATCCAGCCCTACAAAGTGTCGACCTGGGACTCGATCCCCGACAGCGCCAAGGATGCCGATGGTTACTGGACCGGCGACTACTATGGCGTGCTATCCTTCCTGGTGAACAAGGACCTCGTCAAGGAAGCGCCTGCTGACTGGGCTGACCTGCTGAAGCCGGAATTCGCCAACACCGTGGCGCTTGCCGGCGACCCGCGCGCCTCGAACCAGGCCATCCAGGCCGTCTACGCGGCCGGCATTTCCGGTGGTGCGGCTGCCGGCGAAGCTGCTGGCACTGCTGGTCTCGACTTCTTCAAGAAGCTTAACGCCGCCGGCAATTTCGTGCCGGTCATCGGCAAACCGGCGACCCTGGCACAAGGCCAGACGCCGATCCTGGTGACCTGGGATTACAATGCACTTGCCGGTCGCGACACGCTGAAGGGCAATCCGCCCGTCGACGTCGTCGTGCCCAAGACCGGTGTCGTTGCCGGCGTCTATGTGCAGGCGATCAGTGCTTTCGCACCGCATCCGAACGCTGCCAAGCTCTGGCTGGAGTATCTCTACTCCGACGAAGGCCAGATCGGCTGGCTGAAGGGCTATTGCCACCCGATCCGCTTCAACGATCTTGCCAAGAACGGCAAGCTCCCGGCGGACGTGATGGCCAAGCTGCCGCCGGCCGAGGCTTACGCTGCCGCGGTGTTCCCGACGCTGGACGAGCAGGGCAAGGCAAAGGAAGCCGTCACCAAGAACTGGGATGCCGTCGTCGGCGCCAACGTCAAGTAAGGCTTGAAACCAACCGGGCGGCCTCGCGGCCGCCCGGTGTTCCTCGGAGACGGTAGCCGGCGCATGACAGATATCTCGCTTTCCGATCACGCAGTTGCCGGGAAGACCGCGCCCCCCAGCGAGGCGCGTGCAATGCGACTGCCGACGCAATGGCTCGGCGTTGCGCCATTCTTCATCTTCGCCATCATGTTCCTGATCCTACCCACGCTCTATCTGATGCTGGGTGCATTCCAGAACGATGCCGGCGAATTCACGTTCGAAAACATAGCAGCACTGGCGCAGCCATCGATTGTCGCCGCCTACTGGATCTCGCTCAAGGTCAGCCTTTCCTCGTCGCTGATCGGCGCCTTCGCAGGTCTCGGCATCGCCATCGCCATCGTGCGCGGCGGCCTGCCGGAGTGGATACGTTCGGCGACGCTGACATTCTCCGGCGTGGCTTCCAATTTCGCCGGCGTACCGCTGGCCTTCGCCTTCATCGCCACGCTCGGACGCCTCGGTCTCGCCACGGTGCTGCTCAACACAGTGTTCGGCCTCAACATTTATGCGCACGGCTTCAACATCCTATCGTTCTGGGGCCTGACGCTGACCTATGTCTATTTCCAGATTCCCCTAATGGTGGTCATCATCACGCCGGCGATCGACGGCTTGAAGAAGGAGTGGGGCGAGGCTGCGGCGACGCTTGGCGCCACCCAGACGCAATACTGGCGCATGGTGGTCCTCCCGGTGATCTGGCCGAGTTTCCTCGGCACGGTCATCCTGCTCTTCGCCAATGCCTTCGGCGCCATCGCCACCGCCTATGCGCTGACCGGCTCTTCACTCAACATCGTGCCGATCCTGCTCTATGCGCAGATACGCGGTGACGTGCTGCACAATGCCCATCTCGGCTATGCGATCGCCTTCGGCATGATCGTCATCACCGGGCTGGCCAATGTCTTCTACATCTGGTTCCGGACGCGCTCGGAGAGGTGGCTGAAATGAAGTCCGGAAAATTCTGGGCCTGGGTCGTCTTCGGGCTGGGCGCGGCCTATTTCTTCATTCCGCTGATCGCGACGGTGGAATTTTCCTTGCGCATGCGGCGCGGCGCTTATTCCTTCGACGCCTATCAGATCGTGCTTGGCGACCCTCGTTTTCAGGCGACCTTTGGCTACTCAGTGCTTGCCGCCATCTTCACCATCATTCTGGGCGTGTTGATCGTGGTGCCCGCCGCCTACTGGATTCGACTGCGCCTGCCGCAACTGCGCCCGATCGTAGAGTTCATCACGCTGCTGCCGCTGGTCATTCCCGCCATCGTCATCGTCTTCGGCTATATCAGGATGTACGGTTCGAATTCGCCGCTGCCGTTCCTGGCGACCGACATGGGCACAAATGCCTTGCTGGTCATCGGCTATGCAATGCTGGCGCTGCCCTACATGTATCGCGCGGTCGATACCGGACTGCGCACCATCGACGTCAGGACGCTGACCGAAGCGGCGCAGATCCTTGGCGCCGGTTGGGGCACGATCATTGGTCGTGTGATCCTGCCCAATGTGCTGATCGCCGTGCTGTCGGGCGCCTTCCTTACCTTCGCCATCGTCATTGGCGAATTCACCATGGCCAGCTTGCTCAACCGGCCCGCCTTCGGCCCCTATCTGCAAAACGTTGGCGCCAACCGCGCCTATGAGCCGGCGGCGCTTGCCATCATCGCCTTCGCCATCACCTGGGGCTGTATGTCGCTGATCCAGATCCTGTCCCGTTTCGCGCCGAGATCGGCGAACCGCCCGAACTGATCGACAAAGTACTGATCGAAAGAAAAAGCCATGGCCGAACCATTCCTCTCCATCCAGCATGTGCGAAAATCCTTCGGCGCCACCACCGTGGTCGAAGATTTCAATCTTGATGTCGAGCCGGGCGAGTTCGTATCCTTCCTTGGGCCATCGGGTTGCGGCAAGACCACCGTGCTGCGCATGGTCGCCGGTTTCGAAGAGCCGTCGGCGGGCAAGATCGTCGTCGCAGGCAAGGACATCACGAGGCTAAAGCCCAACCAGCGCAATGTCGGCATGGTGTTCCAAGCCTATGCGCTGTTCCCCAACCTGACGGTGGCGCAAAACATCGGCTTTGGCCTGAAGGTCGCCGGCATGCCCAAGGCGGACATCGACAGACGCGTGGCCGAGATGCTCGACATCATCAAGCTGCCGCAGATGGCCGACCGCTATCCCTACCAGCTCTCCGGCGGCCAGCAGCAGCGCATCGCGCTGGCGCGTGCCATCGCGCCGAAGCCGAAGCTGCTTTTGCTCGACGAGCCGCTGTCGGCGCTCGACGCCAAGGTACGTGTGTCGTTGCGCGAGGAAATCCGCTCGATCCAGAAGAAGCTCGGCATCACCACCATCTTCGTCACCCATGACCAGGAAGAGGCGCTGTCGATCTCCGACCGCATCGCGGTGATGTATGGCGGCAAGGCCGAGCAGGTCGGCACGCCGTTCGAGATCTACAACCGGCCGGCGACCAAGTTCGTCGCCAACTTCGTCGGCACGCTGAACGTGCTCGAAGGCAAGGTCACTGACGCCGCGGCCGGCACGGTGCAAGTCAACACGCAGGAAGTCTCGCTCAAGGGCAAGCTCAACGGCTCGAAGTCGGGCGACACGCTGTCGCTGGCGCTGCGTCCCGAGGCGATCTCGCTCGGACGCCAGCCCGGTCGCGATTCAAGCCTGTCGGGCGAAATCTCCGAAGTGCACTTCCTCGGCTCGGTCATTCGCGTTCGCGTCGGTATCGGCGGCAACACGGTGTCGCTCGACACCTTCAACAGCCCGGCAACGCCACCGCCGGCTGTCGGCGAGAAGGCCGACATATCGTTCTCATCGAGCGATATGCTGGTGCTGCACTAGCAAAGCAGCATCCTGGGGCGACCGAGGCGGTCGATTCAAGCTGGCGCGATGAACGGCCGTATCATTGCCGGACCCCGAGTGCTGGATAATCAACAGCATCTTGCCATCCAGCCACTGCCCATGATGCCGCTTCGCCGCTACGATGGGCCATGGCGCTATTCGAACTTACCCTCATCCTGCTTCTGGCTGCCGTCGCGCTGACGGCGCTGTCGCGGCGGCTGGAAATTCCCTATCCGTCCCTGCTGGCTCTGGCCGGCGTCGCGATTGCCTTCGTACCCGGTGCGCCGACGATCGAGATCGATCCGGAGCTGGCGCTTGCCCTGTTCATCGCGCCGGTGCTTCTCGACGCCGCCTATGACACGTCGCTGCGCGACCTCAAGCGCTACCGGCTGTCGCTCGCGCTGCTGGCGCTAGGCGCCGTGGTCTTCACCACCGTGGTGGTTGCCTTGGTCGGCTGGAAGATGGCCGGCCTGCCGATCGCGGCGGCAATCGCGCTCGGCGCCATCGTCGCGCCACCGGATGCGGTGGCCGCATCCGCCGTGCTCAGCCAGTTCAAGGTACCGCACCGCATTACCGCCATCCTGCAGGGCGAGAGCCTGCTCAACGATGCCACGGCGCTGCTGATCTACCGGCTGGCGGTTTCGGCGGCGCTTGGCACGATCATGCTCAGCAACGCCGTTCCGGTGATCCTGCTGGCAACGATCGGCAGTGTGATCGCGGGCTATCTGTTTGGCCGCGTCTCGCTGCTGTCGCTCGGCCGCATCGAGGATGCGGCGAGCAGCACGGTGGTGCAGTTTGCCGGAACCTTCGCCGTGTGGATCATCGCCGACAGGCTGGGCCTTTCCGCCATCATCACCATCGTCGTCTATGCCATGACCATTGCGCGCAGGGCGCCGCGCCAGTCGTCGGCGAGACGCCGCGTCAGCACCTATTCGGTCTGGGAGTCGGCCGTGTTCGTGCTCAACGTGCTGGCTTTCGTGCTGATGGGCCTGCAGGCACGCACGATCGTTGGCAGGCTGGCCGGCGACGGGCAAGGCGAAGCATTCCTTTTCGCCGCAACGGTGCTGGTCGTCGTTATCGTCGCGCGCCTTGTCTGGGTGGCGAGTTACGTCGCGATCATCCGGTGGCTTGCCCGCTTCGGCAGCCAAGAGGCAAGGCGGGAATTGCCGACATTCGGCGGCGCCGTCATTGTCGGCTGGTGCGGCATGCGTGGGTTGGTGACGCTGGTGGTCGCCATTGCGCTGCCGGCCGATTTTCCCGGCCGAGACCCGATCGTGCTTGCCGCCTTCGCGGTGGTGCTGGGCACGCTGGTGCTGCAAGGCATGACGCTGAAGCCGCTGCTGCGCTGGATCAACTTCGACCCCGATAGAACCGTCGACAATGAGGTGGCGCAAGCGCGCGTCGCCATCATGCAGGCAGCACTGGACGTGCTGAGCCGCAAGACATCTGCGGCCGCCGCCGTCGTGCGCGAACAGTATGAAGCGCAGCGCCTGATTGCGGAAAACCCGGAGGACGCTCAGGCCGCGACCGAATACGACCGGCTGCGCCTCTATGCCATCAACCGCCAGCGCGACACGCTCGAGGAGTTGCGCAGCAACGGCACGATCGGCGACGAAGCCTACCACCGGCTGGAGGAAGAGATCGACTGGGCCGAACTGGCGGCATCGCCGGCGGGCCGGTTCCAGCCGCTGACCACATCATAGACGCTGGCCCAGTTCCGCCGTCGTGCCGGTACATTGCAACCCATCTGCCGAACCGCTACTGCCAAAGCGAAATTGAGCCGGATAAGCAATGAAGCTGGTCAGCTACAACATCCAGTACGGGTTCGGCGGCGATGGCCGTTACGATCTTTCGCGCTGCACCAAGCTGGTCGACGGCGCCGATATCATCGCGCTGCAGGAGGTCGAGCGGCATTGGCAGCGCACCAATGAGGACGACCAGCCGGAGGTCCTGTCCAAGCTGCTGCCTAGCTATTACTGGGTCTATGGCCCGGCCTTCGACATGGACGCCAGTGAGCGGCGCGACGGCCGGGTCGTCAACCGCCGCCGCCAGTTCGGCACCATGCTGCTGTCGAAGCTGCCGATCGCCTGGTCGCGGCTGCACGCGCTGCCCATGCGCCGCACGCTCAAGCCGCTCAACACCCGCAATGCGGCGCTCGAATGCATGATCCGCACACCCGCCGGACCGGTAAGGGTCCTGTCGCTGCACCTCGCCCATGTCGCGGCGGAGGAGCGGCTGGAGCAGATCGACTATCTCTTGGCCGAGCATCGCCGCGCGCCGTCCGAGGGCGGCCCGTGGAGCGGCGCGGACGATGAGCCTTCGCGCAACTGGACCAGCGGCGAGGCCGAGCCGGAGAACCCGACAGCTGCGATCTGGATGGGCGATTTCAACATGGAGCCTGGCAGCGCCGAATACAGCCGCATCGTCGGCAGCACGCCCTATCATCGCGGGGCAGCTTATCTCGACGGCTTTGTTGATGCCGCTGCCGTCGCTAGCGAGCCGGCTGCCGATTTCCACACCCATGTGAAAACGATCGACGGGAAAGTGGCAAAACGCCGGCTCGACCATTGCTTCGTCGGCGGTATGTTCGCGGACCGTGTGCGCTCGGTCAGTGCCGATATAGGCGAGATCGCTTCAGACCATTTTCCGGTCCGGATCGATATCGATCTCGAAACGCCTTTGAGCTCAGGAGATCGGTGAGCCCTCGATGACGCTTTTCGTCTTCTTCGCGGTGCTAGCCGCCGCCGCCATGCACGCGATCTGGAACGCGCTGGTCAAGGTCCATCTCGATCGCTTCCTGTCGATCACGCTGATGACACTGGGCATGGGGTTTGCCGCGCTTTTCGTGCTGCCCTTCGTCGAGTTTCCGAAGGCCGAAGTGTGGCCTTTCATCATCGCCTCGGTGATTTTCCACATGGGCTACCGGACTTTCCTGATCGGCGCCTACAAGGCCGGCGATTTCGCCCAGACCTATCCGCTGGCGCGCGGCACGGCGCCGCTTTTGACCGCCCTCGGCGGCGTTGCCGTGGTGCAGGAGATGCCGGCGCCTTTCGCCATCCTCGGCATCCTGCTGCTGTCGGCCGGCACGTTGGTGATGTCGTTTCGCGGCGGCGCGCATCTGGAGCGGATCAATGTGCGGGCGGTCGGCTTTGCGCTCGGCACTTCGATCTTCATATCCAGCTACACGCTCTCCGACGGCAGCGGCGCGCGGCTGGCCGCAACGGCAACGAGCTATGCCGCATGGCTGTTCATCTGCGATGCCACGTGGGCGCTGGTGCTGTGCCTCATCTTTCGCGGGCCCAAGGCGCTGCCCGTGCTGGCGCGCGACTGGAAGGCAGGCCTGTTCACCGGCGTGCTCAGCGGCGCGGCATACTGGATCGTCATGTGGGCGATGACCAAGGCGCCGATCGCCTCGGTGGCGTCGTTGCGCGAGACGTCGATCCTGTTTGCCATGATGATCTCGGTTTTCGCGCTCGGCGAGAAGATGACAGGCTGGCGCGTCGCCGCCGCGCTCGGCATCGTCGCAGGTGTCGTGGCCCTCAGACTGGGCTGAGAGCCTGATACTTCAGCCGAGCACCGTCATCACCTGTCCGCGCCGTGGCCCAGAGCGGAATCGAGGGCAAGGCAATCAGGCAGGCGAGCGTTATCGCGTTGACGCGGCCGATCTTCTCCGACAGTGCGCCGAACGCCAACCCGCCGACGATGGCGCCGATATTGGCGACGATGGTGATCCAGCTCACCGTGTGCGGGTCGAAGCCATGCTGCTTCTTGAGGAAGGTCGGGTAGAGGTCCTGCGTGCCGTGGCTGAAGAAATTGAAGAACATCATCAGCACGACCGCATAGACGGCGACGCCCCAGTGCTTCCGCAGCGTTTCAAGAAGGCCAGGTCTGACGGATTTCTGCGCCTCGACGAAGGCCGGCGATTCCGGCACATGCGAGCGGATGAAGAGCACGATAAGTGCCGGCAGGAAGGAGAGCAGGAACATGGCGCGCCAGCCGATCGTGTAACCGCCGATCGTCTGCTCGTAAAGCACGCCGTAAACCACGGCCGCCAGAAGGTAGCCGGTGGGATAGCCGCATTGCAGGATGCCCGAGACCATGCCGCGGGCACTGGGCGGAATGGACTCCATGGCGAGCGAACTGCCCAGCCCCCATTCGCCGCCCATGGCGATGCCGAACAGAGCGCGCAGCGCCAGGAAAATGCCGAGATTGGGCGAGAAGGCAGCCAGCGCGCCGATCACCGAATAGCTGACGATGTTGAGCATCAGAATGGGCTTGCGGCCATATTTGTCGGCCAGCCTGCCGAAGAAGAAGGCGCCGATGAAGCGTGTCGCCAGCGTCAGGAACAACGCTTTGGAGACTGCCGGGACGTCAGTGTTGAATCAGGTTGCGATATCGGTGAGCAGGAACGTCAGAAGGAAGAAATCAAAAGCGTCGAGCGTCCAGCCGAGGAAGGAGGCAAGGACGGTTTTCTTCTGCTGCGCGGTGAGAGCCACGACGTTCCTCCTAAACGCCCCCGGGGAACGATATGTTCCTTGGGGCGCAAAAGAGAACAGGCGTCAGCCGGCTTTCGAAAGAAGCGCGGTCACTTTTTCGTAATGTCGAGATCGAACACCATCAGCCCGTCGGTGCCGCCTTCGAGCGCTGCGACCAATCGGGCGCCGGCGCGCTGATGCGCTTCATGCACGAGATAGGCGTCGCGGGCGGCGGCATCGCGGAAGTCGATGGTGAAGGCATGGCTGAAGCCGCGCGCGAACGGCTCCGGGCTGACATTGGTGCTGAAATGGACCGTGTCCATGCCGTCGACAACGGAGCGCAGTGCTTCGAGATCGGCTTGGATTGCCGTGCGCTCGGTGGCGGGCACATCGCTGCGGAAGCGTACGAAGACGCAGTGTCTGATCATTGGTTCGTTCTCCTAAGTGGCTATGCGGCCCGATTGCCGGAGAACACCGCCGGCGGAAGCGGCTCGCGGCCGAGGATGATGTCGGCGCCTTTTTCGCCGACCATGATGGTCGGCGCATTGGTGTTGGAGGAAGGCACGCGCGGCATCACCGAGGCATCGCAGACGCGCAGGCCCTCGATGCCGCGCAGACGCAGGTCCGGTGTGACCACCGCCATATCGTCATGGCCCATGCGGCAGGTACCCACGGGGTGATGGTCGGTCTTGGCGGTGCGGCAGGCATAGTCGATCAGCTCGTCATCGCTGGCGAGCGATGGTCCGGGCAGCACCTCGCGCAACACGTAAGGCGCAAGCGCCTTCTGCCGCATGATCTCGCGCGCAAGCCTGAGGCCCTTGATCGACATGGCGCGGTCATAAGGGTCCGACCAATAGTTGGGATCGATCAGCGGGTGGTCGGCCGGGTCGGCGCTGCTCAGCCGCACCGTGCCGCGCGAGCGCGGGCGCAGGAAGGCCGAGTTCAAGGTCACGCCGGGGTTCTTCAACCTCTCGACGCCGGCCTCGATGCCGGAGCCCAGTCCCAGATGGAACTGGATGTCGGGCGAGGCGGCGGTCGGATCGGCGTACCAGAAGCCGCCGGTCTCGAACAGGCTGGAGGCGACCGGCCCTTTCTTCAGCAGCAGATACTGCAAGCCGGCCCACGCGGTGCGGTGCAGCTTGGCGTAGTTGTCATAGGTGTGGTCGCCGGTGCATTCGGCGATGACGAACAAATCGAGATGGTCCTGCATGTTGGAGCCGACACCGGGCAGATCATGCACCGGCGTCACGCCGACCGATTTCAGGTGATCAGCCGGGCCGATGCCCGACTGCATCAACAGCTTCGGCGAACCGATGGCGCCGGACGAGACGATCACTTCGCGCTCGGCGCGCATGATGGTCTTCTCGCCGCCGGGTTTGTCGACGATCTCGACGCCGATGGCGCGGCCTTTCTCGACCACGATGCGGGTGACCAGCACATCGGTTCGGACTGTCAGGTTCTTGCGGGCGCGGATGGGCTTCAAATAGGCGACCGAAGCGGATGAGCGCCGGGCGTCCTTCTGGGTCAGCTGGTAGTAGCCGACGCCTTCCTGGCTAGCGCCGTTGAAATCCGGGTTGAAGGGGATGCCCATCTCTTGGCCGGCGCGGAAATAGGCCTCGCAAATCGGCAGCGGCGAAATCGGGTTCGACACGCCGAGCGGCCCCTGGTCGCCGTGAAAATCGTTGGCGAAGCGCTGGTTGTTCTCGGCGCGCTTGAAATAGGGCAGCACGTCGCGATAGCCCCAGCCCGCGAGGCCCTCTTCCTTCTCCCATGCGTCGTAGTCGCGAGCGTTGCCGCGCGTGTATATCTGGGCATTGATGGACGAGCCGCCGCCGACCACCTTCGCCTGCGTATACCAGAAGACGCGGTCCTGCATGTGCCTCTGCGGCACAGTCGACCAGCCCCAGGAAGCGATGCCCTTGGTCATCTTGGCAAAGCCCGCCGGCATGTGGATGTAGGGGTGCCAGTCCTTGCCGCCGGCCTCGAGCAGCAGCACGGAATTCGCTGGATCCTCGCTCAGCCGGTTGGCCAGAACGCAGCCGGCCGGGCCGGCACCTACGATGATGTAGTCGGTCATAACTCTATCCACCTACAGTCGAGGCACGGAGAGCGCGCCGTCGACATTGATAATCGAGCCTGTGGAAAAGCCGAGCTTGCCGGCGGCAAGCGTCGCCACCACGGCGCCGATGTCCGATGCTTCGCCCCAGCGTTTTGCCGGCACCAGGCCGCTGTCGATAAGCGCGTCGTATTTGGCTGATACGCTCGCGGTCATGTCGGTGCGAATGATGCCGGGCCGCAGTTCGAACACGCCGATGTTTTCCGGCGCAAGCCGTAGCGCCAGGTTCTTCACCCACATCGAAAGGCCGGCTTTCGAGATGCAGTAGTCGGGGCGTTCCGGCGAGGCCATATCGGCGCTGACCGAGGTGATGGTGATGATCGAGCGCGGATGATTGCTGGGAGCCGCCAGCATCGCCTTGGCGACGGCCTGGCTAAGGAATACGGTGCCGCGCAGATTGATGCCGAGCGCACGGTCGAAGTTTTCGGGCGTCAGTTCCAGCAGATCGCCGCGCACCACGGCGCCGATGCCGGCATTGTTGACGAGGCAGTCGATGCGGCTGAAGGCACGTATGGCGGCGTCGACGAGGGCCGTGTGATCCTCGAGGTTGGCGATATCACAACGGACATAGGCGAACTCCGCACCCCGTGCGGTGATGTTGGCGGCCAGTTCGTCCGGCGCTTGTTCGGCAAGGTCGGCGATCAAAATGTCGAAGCCGTCCCCGGCCAGCGCCTCGGCGCAGGCGAGCCCAATGCCGCGCGCACCGCCGGTGACGATTGCTGCGGGGCGGGTCATGCCGCGAGGTCCGTTCGGCGAATATGCTCGGCCACGCGCAGCGCCTGTGCCGCAATCGACAGCGCCGGATTCACGGCGGCCGAGTTCGGCAAAAAACTGGCGTCGACAACGAACAGGTTCGGGTGGTCGAAGGCGCGGCAGAAAGGGTCGAGCGGCGACGTCGCCGGATCGTCGCCCATTTTCACCGTGCCGCACTGGTGCGAGGGCGTGCGCTTGTCGAAGGGACGCGACAGCACGATGGGATAACCGCAGGCGCGGAAGTTCTCACGCATCACCTTGGTCAGCCCGTCCAGCGACTGCATGTTGGAGCGCCGCCATTGCATGACGATGTCCTTGCCGTCGACCATGATGCGGCTTTCCGGATCGGGCAGATCCTCGCACATCAGATACCAGTCGACGGCGCGACCGGCCATGTAATCGAGCGCGAATTTCGGCACGCGTTTGACGTTGGCCTTCAACATGTTGCCGTCGATCTTGCCGAGCAGTTGGACGTTGCCGAGCGGCTTGCCGCCTTTGCCGTCGGAGAGATAGTAGTCATTCAGCATAAGCGTCTTCTGGTAGACGCTGTCGTTCCTGCGGCGCGGATCGATCGCCAGCATGGCGCTCGAATTATGGTTCATGAAATTGCGGCCGACCTGGTCGGAGCTGTTGGCGAGGCCTTTGCCATCTGGTGAAGGCGAGCGCAGCAGGATGACGGCGGAATTGACCGCGCCGGCGGACAGGATGACCAGCTTCGGCGCGACTTTCTTCAGCTCGCCATTCTGACGGTAGTGAACGGCAGCGATGCTTTTGCCGTCGGACGACGCTTCGAGATATTCGACATGGCAGCCGGTTTTGAGCCGGATATTGCTGTCCTTAAGTGCAGCCGTCAGCGGTCCGGTCTGCGCATCGACCTTGCCCTGGGCGGTGTTGGGGAATGCGTCCCAGCCGGTCTTGCCCTCTTTCAGCCAGGTGTCGATGTCGACGCCTAGCGGCAGCGAGGCCGGATGCAGGCCGAGGCCTTTCAACTCGGCGCGGGCGCGCGCAATCGGCGCCTCGTCGGGCACCGGCTTGAAGGCATAGGGGACCGAGTGGAACGGTTCGGTCGGATCCTCGCCGAGTGAGCCGCGGACGCGAAACAGCTGCTCGGCTTTCGAATACCAAGGCTCGAATTCATCGTAGGAAAACGGCCATGCCGGCGAGACGCCACCGAAGTGCTCCATGGCGGCGAAATCCTCTTTGCGGTAGCGGATCAGCACCGCGCCGTAGAATTTCGAATTGCCGCCGACATAGTAGTAATTGCCGGGGTTGAAGGCGCCGCCGCCGGCCTCGCGCCACATCTCCTTCGGACGGTAGTGGCCGTCGACGAAGATGGAGCGCGTGTCGCGGGCATGCGGCGTTGCCGTCAAGGGCTCGCCGCGCTCCAGCATCAGGATCGAGGCACCGCTGCCCGCCAGGCCGGATGCGATCGTAGCGCCGCCGATACCGGAGCCGATGATGACGATATCGGGGCTGACCATCTCGATCAGCGGATGCGGTGTTCGGTCGCCGGATCGAAGAACACGGCCTTGGTCAGGTTGAAGGCGAGCGGCATGCTGGTGCCCGGCTGGATGTTGGCGTCGGCCCGCAACCGCGCCACCACGCCCTTGCCGCCGAGGTTGGTCACCGCGAACGTGTCGGACCCTGCCGGCTCGACCACTTCGATGTGCAGGTCGGCAGTGGCAATGTTGGAGGCGTTGCGTTCCGCACCTTCCGGATCGGTCAGCGCTTCCGGGCGCACCCCGAAGAAGATCGGCTTGCCCTGGAATGCCGAAAGACCCGCCGGCGCGTTGGCCATCGGCAGCGTGATCGGCTCGCGCGCCTCGCGCTCCAACACGACGGACAGCGCATTGCCCGACGTGGCAATGGTCGCCGGGATCAGGTTCATCGCTGGCGAACCCATGAAGTCGGCGACGAACAAATTGGTCGGGTTGTTGTAGATCTCGGCCGGGGTGCCGAACTGCTGCACCTCGCCGTCGCGCATGACGGCGATCTTGGTAGCCAGCGTCATCGCCTCGATCTGGTCGTGGGTGACGTAGACGATGGTTGTGCCGGTGGTGGCATGCAGGCGCTTGATCTCGATGCGCATGTCAACGCGCAATTTGGCGTCGAGGTTGGACAAAGGCTCGTCGAACAGGAACAGCTTGGGGTCGCGCACCAGTGCCCGGCCCATGGCGACGCGCTGGCGCTGGCCGCCGGAAAGCTGGCTCGGCTTGCGCTGCAGGAGGTGGCCGATCTGCAGGACCTTGGCCACCTTGTCGATCGCCTTTTGGCGTTCGTCGGCCGGCACGCCGCGCATCTCCATGCCGAAGGAGATGTTTCCGGCCACCGTCATGTTCGGATAGAGCGCATAGCTCTGGAACACCATGGCGATGTCGCGCTTGGATGGGTGCAGATCGTTGATGGCGCGGCCGTCGACGCGGATTTCGCCCTCGGTGATCTGCTCCAGGCCGGCAATCGTGTTGAGCAAGGTGGACTTGCCGCAGCCGGACGGGCCGACCAGCACCAGGAAGCCGCCCTTTTCGAGCTCGACATCGATGCCCTTCAGGATCTCGACATTCCCGAAGCGCTTCTTCAGCCCATCAATTTCCAGAAAAGCCATGGTCGTTCCTTCCGAATTGATCAGCCCTTGACCGCGCCAGCCATCAGCCCGCGCACGAAATAGCGGCCGGCGACGACGTAGACGATCAGGGTGGGCAGAGCCGCGATCATCGCGGCCGCCATGTTGACGTTGTATTCGACGACGCCGGTCGAGGTGTTGACGACGTTGTTGAGCGCCACCGTCATCGGCATGGAGTCGCCTGTGCCGGCGTAAGCCGAAGCGAACAGGAAGTCGTTCCAGATGTTGGTGAACTGGTAGATGACGGTGACGACGAAGATCGGCATCGAGTTCGGCAGCATGATGCGGCGGAAGATCTGGAAGAAGGAGGCGCCGTCGACCTGCGCCGCCTTGATCAGTTCGTTCGGGAACGCCTCGTAATAGTTGCGGAAAAACAGCGTGGTGAAGCCGATGCCGTAGACGACATGGACGAAAACCAGGTTGACCGTCGGATTGCCGAGACCGAAGGTCGTACCCGTCGCATTCTGCAGCTTCACGCCGAAACGTCCCAGGCTGCCGAGGATGGTCGCCATCGGCAGCAGCACCGACTGGAACGGAATGAAGCAGGCAAACAGCATCAGCCCGAACACCAGCGTGGCGCCGCGAAAACGCCATTTGGTCAAGACGTAGCCGTTGAGCGCGCCGAGCATGGTCGAGATCAGTACGGCTGGAACCACCATCTTGATCGAGTTCCAGAAATAGCCCTTGATGCCGGCGCAGGTTAGGCCGACGCAGGTCTCGCCCCAGGCCTTCAGCCACGGGTCGAAGGTCGGCGCCTTGGGCAACGCCAGCATGTTGCCGTTCTGGATCTCGTCCATGGTCTTGAACGAGGTCACCAGCATGACGAACAGCGGCATCAGATAAAACAGCGCAAACAGCGCCAGAAGCCCGTAGATGACGATGCGGTTGAGGGTCTTGGTGCTGATGCCGCCGGAGGCCTGTCGGGAAGCAGCGGGACGGGCAGGGGTGGCGACAGCGCTCATCGCGGCTTCTCCCGCAGTTCCGAATAGAGATAAGGCACGATGATGGCGACGATGGTCATCAGCATGATCACGGCACTGGCCGAGCCGACGGCCATTTCGTTGCGCTTGAAGGTGTACTCATACATGAAGTTGGACGGCAGCCAGGCCGAGCCACCGGGGCCGCCGCTGGTCAGCGCCACCACCAGATCGTACGACTTGATGGCGAGGTGGGCGAGCACGATGAAGGCCGACAGGAAGATTGGCCGCAGCAGCGGAATGACGATGCGGCGATAGAGCTGGAAGGTGGTGGCACCGTCGATCTGCGCCGCCTTCATGATCTCGCCGTCGATGCCGCGCAGGCCGGCCAGGAACATCGCCATGATGAAGCCGGAGGCCTGCCAGACGCCGGCAATGACCACCGTGTAGATGACGAAATCCTTGTTCTTGATCCAGTCGAAATGGAAGCTTGTCCAGCCCCATTGATGCAATGTCTGTTCGAGGCCGAGGCCCGGGTCGAGGAACCATTTCCAGGCGACGCCGGTGACGATGAAGGACAGCGCCATCGGGTAGAGATAGATCGGCCGCAGCACGCCTTCGCCGCGGATCTTCTGGTCGAGCAGGATGGCCAGGAACAGGCCGAGCGCCAGGCAGATGGTGATGTAGAGAAAACCGAAAATGCCCATATTGACGATCGACGTGTACCAGCTCGATGGCGGGTCGGAGTCGAACGTCCAGCCCCATAGCCGTAGGTAGGCGCGCGGTCCGGTGATGACATAGGACGGAAAAGTCTTGGAATTGGTGAAGGACAGATAGACCGTCCACAGGATGAAGCCATAGACGAAGACGATGGTGATGGCGAAGCTCGGCGCCAGCACAATCTTCGGCAGCGCGTCCTGCAGTCGCGCGCGCACGGAGGGGCGAGACCGCTCGGGCGTCAGCTTGATCTGGGTTGTCGCTACACTGCTCATAGGGCTCCTCCCGTTCGGGTCGTCCGTGCCTGCCGTCAGGCGGCAAGGCGGCCCCGTGCATACGGGTCTCTGGTCGGCATGGTGTTCAAAAGGGTTTCACCGTTTCACGGAAACGGCGAACCTCTCTAACTCTTTCTTTCACGCAATTCCGGCCGGAAAACCGCTCACACTTTTCCTGGAATTGCGCCAGCCGGCCAATCCTGAGGCGAACCTTCCCCGCCGAAGCGGGGAAGGTGTCTTGCTGGCCAGCGCTTACTTGGCGTCGTCGATTGCCTTGACCAGTTCGGTCACGGCTTCGTCCGAGGTCTTGATCTGACCGTGGACGAACTTCGAAACGACGTCCTTGTAGGCATTGGCGACCGCCGGAGGCGCGCCATAGCCCTGGGCAAGCGAGCCGAACAGTGTGCCGCCTTCGTTGGCAGCCTTCAGGTCGGCGATGCCCTTCTTGCCGCACGCGTCGAAGTCGGTGTCCGGAACGTCGGTACGGGCGGGAACCGAACCCTTGACGACGTTGAAGGCGGACTGGAAGCTCTTCGACAGGGTGGCGGTGGCCAACGCGACCTGGGCGGCCTTGCGGTCGTCCGGAACGTTGAACATGCCGAACATGTCGGAGTTGTAGACCACCGAGCCTTCCGTGCCCGGGAAGCGATAGCACAGGAAGTCGGTGCCCGGCGTTTTCTTGGCGGCGTTGAACTCGCCCTTGGCCCAGTCACCCATCACCTGCACCAGGGCATCGCCCTTGATGACCATGGCGGTGGCAAGGTTCCAGTCGCGGCCCGAGAAGTTCGGGTCGACATAGGTGACGAGCTTGGCGAGGTTGTCGAACGACTTCTTCATCGTGTCCGACTTGAGGGACTCGTCGTCGAGGTCGTTGAAGGCCTTCTTGTAGAACTCAGGTCCGCCGGTCGACAGCACGACCGAGTCGAACATGGTGGCTTCCTGCCAGTTCTGGCCGCCAAGGGCGAGCGGAATGACGCCAGCCGCCTTGGCTTTGTCGAGCAGGGCGACGAAGTCGTCGAAGGTCTTTGGCTCGGTGCCGCCGATCTTGTCCATCACCGCCTTGTTGATCCACAGCCAGTTGACGGAGTGGACGTTGACCGGAGCAGCGACCCACTTGCCGTCATAGACGGAGAACTTCTGCAGGGCTGCCGGAACCGACTTGTCCCAGCCTTCCTTCTTCGCCGTCTCGGTCAGGTCGCCCATCACGCCGGCCGCCGCATAGTCGAGCACGGTGTAGCCGAGCATCTGCGACGCGGTCGGGTAATTGCCGGCCGCGACCATCGCCTTCAGCGCAGTCATGGCGGCGCCCCCGCCACCACCGGCCACCGGCACGTCCTTCCAGGCATAGCCTTCCTTGGCAAGGTCGCCCTTGAGGACGTTGAGAGCAGCCGCTTCGCCGCCCGACGTCCACCAATGCAGCATCTGCACTTCCTTGACGTCCTCGGCATGGGCCGAGAAAGCAAAGGCCGTCGCCAGAGCCGTTCCGATAAGCAGTTTGCGCAACATGTTCTACCTCCCTTGTTGCATTACACGACCGGTGGAAGCCCCACCGGGTTCTTCCAAACTCAGCCGACCCACCAACCGGTGCGCTGGCCGCGATGAAACTGGATTGTCTTTTCCTCGGTATAATCCTCGACAGCGCGTTTGCCGAGTTCGCGTCCGATGCCGGACTGCTTGTAGCCCCCGAATGGCAACTCGGGAAAGCCTTCCATGAATGTGTTCACCCAAACGGTCCCCGAACGCACACCACGCGCCACCGACATACAAGTGTCGATGCTGGCGCTCCACACCCCTGCAGACAGACCATAGGGCGTGTTGTTGGCGATGTGCAACGCCTTTTCAATCGATCCAAAAGTCAGCACGGAGAGCACCGGGCCAAACACTTCCTCGCGCGCAATAGCCATGTCTTCGGTAACGCCGCGGATGATGGTCGGATCGAGGTACTGGCCGGCATTGGACGCCAATTGGCCGCCACCGGTATAGACATTGCTGCCGTCTTTTGCTGCCGCCACGACGTAATCCGCCACCTTGGTCAGATGGTCGGCGGAAATCATCGCGCCAACCTTGGTTCGGTCGTCGAGTGGGTCGCCGACCGTTACCTTGGCGGTCAGGGCCTTGACAGTGGAGAGGAAATCGTCGGCGATGGCTTCATGCACGATCAGCCGGCTGCCGGCATTGCAGCATTCGCCGGCGTTGAAGAAGCCGCCGAACACTGCTGCGTCAGCGGCCGCCTCGAGATCGGCATCGGGGAAGACGATCTGGCCGTTCTTGCCGCCGAGCTCCATCGAGACTTTCTTCAGCGACTGCGCGGCGGAAGCCATGGTCATCTTGCCGACGCGGGTAGAGCCGGTGAACGACACCATCTCGACCAGCGGATGGCTGACCATCGGCCCCCCGACATCGGCGCCGAGGCCGGCCAGGATGTTGACGACGCCCGCGGGCAGGCCGGCCTGCATCAGGATGTCGCCGAGCACGAAGGTCGAGGCCGAGGTCATTTCGCTCGGCTTGACCACCGCGGTGCAGCCGGCGGCGAGCGCGAAGGGCAGTTTCTGGCTGACGATCAGGAACGGGAAATTCCACGGGGTGATGATCGAGACGACGCCGATCGGCTCGCGCAGCACCACGCCCAGCATGGCGTCGCCGAGATTGGCGTAACTCTCGCCGTGCAGCGTGCGGGCGAGCGAGGCGGCATAGCGCCAGATGTCGACGGCGCCGCCGATCTCGCCGCGCGCCTGGGCGATCGGCTTGCCGGGTTCCAGCGCATCGAGGCGGGCGATGTCTTCGAGCTGGGCCTCGATCAGGTCAGCCGTCTTGAGCAAGATCGCGGCGCGCTCGGCCGCCTTCGTGCGCGGCCACGGGCCGGTCTCGAATGCCTTGTGCGCGGCCTGCATGGCCGCCTCCACCTCGGCCTCGCCGGCCTGCGCATAGCGCGAAACGGTGAAGCCATGGCCGGGGCTGTTGCGCGCAATCGTGCGGCCGTCACGGGCATCGACATGCTTGCCGTCGATCAGGAGCTTGTAAGCCTTCGGCGCCTTGGACGCCTCGGCCGGCATGGAAATGTTGAGCGGTGCGTTCATCATGCTTTCTCTAGGATCTTGAAAAGGCCGGCTTCTGCTTGGCCTTGAAGGCGCTCACGCCGGCTTTGAGGTCGCCGGTCAGCGCAACGAAGCCGCTGGCGAGCGCCTCGGTGGCGGCCGCACTTTCCTCGCCTTCGGCGACTGCGATCATCAGCTTGGCGGCTTCGGTTGCGAGCGGCCCGCGCCCGGCGATTTTTTCGGCCCAAGTCCTGGCCTCTGCCAGCGCCTGGCCGGTCTCGACCACGCGGTCAACGACGCCGAGGGCAAGCGCGTCGGAGGCGGCAAAGAGCTCGCCGCCGAGTGCCATGCGGCGCACGATCTGGGCCCCAAAGCGGCGCACGGCGCGCTGCGTGCCGGACCAACCGGGGACGACGCCGATCGATGTCTCGGGAAAGCCGAGCTTCACCTGCGTTTCGGCGACACGGAAGTCGCAGGCGACCGCCAGCTCCAGCCCGCCACCCAGCGCATGGCCGGAAAGCACCGCGATGGTCGGCTGCCGCAGCCGCGCCAGTCGGTCGAAGACACGGTGGCCGTAGCGCACCCATTGCACCTGAAAGTCGGCAGCGCTCATTTGTGCCCAGGCCTCGACGTCGCCGCCGGCGCAAAAGCCTTTGCCTTCGCCGCGGATCAGCACGACGCGCACGCCTTCAGCCATTTCGGCTTCGTCGAGCGCTGTCTCGAGCGCGCGCAGCATCGGAATGTCCAGCGCGTTGAACTTCTCCGGCCGGCGCAGCGTGACGATGCCGATGGCGCCGTCCTGCTCGAAGGTGACGAGGCGCTCAGCCATGCGCGCCTCCGAGCGAAGCGCCACCATTCAGCGACAGGCCGATCGGCCGGTCCTGATAGAGAGCCGCCGGCGTGACCTTGAGATCGTTGGCGATGCCGAGCGGAATCTCTGACTGCGCCAGCACATCGCGTTCGAGGTCGATGCCGGGCGCCAGTTCCGTCACCATCAGACCGTCCGGCGTCAGCTTCATCACGCAGCGCTCGGTGACGTAGGTGATGTCCTGCCCTTGCGCGACGGCGCGCTTGCCGGAGAAGGAGATGTGTTCGACCTCGTTGACCACCTTCTTGACCTTGCCTTCTGCATCGATGCGGATGCCGCCATCGGCGAGCGACAGTTTTGCGCCGGCATTGAAGAAGCCGGAGAAGACGATCTTTTTCGCCCGTGCCGTGATGTCGACAAAGCCGCCGGCCCCGGCGGTGACATGTGGCCGGGCCGAGAGTTTCGACACGTTGACGGAGCCATGGCGGTCGATCTGCAAGAAGGAGAGCAGCGAGGCATCGAAGCCGCCGGCCTGGAAATAGATGAACTGGTGCGGCGAGGGCATGATCGCCTCGGCGTTGGAAGCGCAGCCGAACTTGAAGTCGAGCAGCGGCACGCCGCCGACCGCGCCCTGCTCGATCACCCAGGTGACCTTGCCGTGCTGGCCTTCCTCGAGAAGGATACGCGGCACATTGGCCGAGATGCCGAAGCCGATATTGACGGCCATGCCATCGCGCAACTCCATGGCGACGCGGCGCGCGATTACTTTCTGGATGTTCATTTCGGCGTTGCGAAAGCTTGACAGCGGGCGGAAGATCTCGCCCGAAATCGCCGGGTCGTAAGGCGTCAGCGTCGTCTGCAACTGGTCCGGCGCCACCACGATGTGGTCTACCAGCACGCCGGGCACGCGCACGTCATGCGGCTTCAGCGTGCCGTTCTCGACGACGCGCTTGACCTGCGCAATGACGATGCCGCCATTGTTGCGCGCGGCAAGCGCCTGTTCGAGGCCGCCGAGATAGGCGCCCTCATGTTCATAGGTCAGGTTGCCGCGCTCGTCGGCGGTGGTAGCGCGGATGATCGAAATGTTGGGCACGATCGAGCGGAAATAGAGCCATTCCTCGCCGTCGAACTGCTGCACCGAGACGATCGGCTCGCTTGCAGCCGCGTTCATGGCGCAGCCCTGGTGGCGCGGGTCGGCAAAAGTGTCAAGGCCGACCTTGGTCAGCACGCCCGGCCGCTTGGCGGCGGCCTCGCGGTGCATGTCGAACAGGATGCCCGACGGCACATTGTAGGCGGCGACCGAATTGTCGCCGATCATCTTCCAGATCTGCGGCGGCTCGGACGAGGAGGGGCCCGAGGGATAGGAGCCGCAGAGCGTGCGCTTCAACAAACCGGGCTTGGCCAGATGGTCGATGCCCTTGATGCCATACATGTCGCCGGCGGCGATAGGGTGCAGCGTGGTGATATTTTTCGGATGGCCTTCCGCGTCGAAGCGCCCGCCGATGGCGGCGAGCACGGCGTCCGGGCAGCCGAGCCCGCTCGACGACGAGACCGACACGGTCATGCCGTCCTTGATGAGGTTGGCGGCCTGCTGAGCGGAGACGAGCTTGCTCACTTGGCGCTCCCGAGTTTCGGCTCGATGGCAACCGCCTTGCCGGATTTCCCGGACAGCAACGCTGCTTCGGCCGACGCCAGCGACCAGACGCCGTCCTCGCCGGTGGCGGAGGGCTGGCCTTCTCCACGCATGGCGGCATGGAACTGGCGCAGCGACCTGGCGTAGAGGTCTTCTCGGTCGAAGCTCAGTTCTTCCTCGCCTTTGGCGGTGCGTAGCAGCACCGAGCCGACTGGCTTCTGCGTCATCACATTTTTTGCGATCAGCGAACCTTCGGAACCATGCACCTCAAAGCCGGTATCGGCGAACTTGGTTGTGAAGCCTTCATGCGACTGGGCAATCAAACCGGACCTGAAGCGCCAGATGCACATGGCACCGTCTTCCAGCCCGCTGCCGGCCATGCCGGCCAACTGGGTGAAGGCCGAAATCTCGACCGGGTCGTCGCCGAGCACGAAGCGCAGCGTGTCGGCATCATGCACGGTGATGTCGAGCACCACGCCGCCGCCGGCCTCAGGCTTGGTAATGCGCCAGCCCTGCAGGTTTTCCGGCAAATAGACGGAATGGAAGACGCGCGCGGCAATCGGCTTGCCGATATGGCCGGCTGATATGGCGTCGCGCATGGCGCGGTGGGCGCCGGCATTGCGCAGATGATGATTGGTGCCAAGCACGACACCGGCTTCCTTGGCGGCGGCGACCATTGTGCGCGCGTCGGCGCTGTTCAGCGCCAGCGGCTTTTCGCACAGAACATGCTTTCCCGCGTCGATCGCGGCCAGCGCCTGTTCGAGATGCAGTTCATTGGTGGTCGAGATGTAGACGGCGTCGATGTCGGCGCTGAGCAGGTCATCGAGCGTCGAGACGGCAAGCGGGATGTTGTGTTCATCGGCATAGGTCTTGGCGCGCTCCGGGCTGGAGCTCATCACCGCTGATATTTCGCCACCCTCTTGCGCGCGAATGGCGTTGATCATGAACTGTTTGGCGATCGTGCTGGCGCCGATCAGTCCCCATTTGACGCTCATGCCGCGTCTCCCATTCCTGCTGATGTGTCCTGGGTGCCGCGATCGGGACCGCAGCTGTCCCTGACGACCAGATTGACGGCGCCGATATGGTCCTCGGCATGCGTGATGCGCGACTGGATCATCTTCAGCATGACGTGGGCGGCGCGTTCGCCGAGGCCGGGTGTGTCCACCGAGACGCTGGTCAGCGCCGGCATATAATGCTCGGCCTCGACCACGTCGTCGAAGCCGACGACGGCAAAGTCCGCGCCGGGCTCCAGCCCGCGCTTGCGCAGCGCCAGCATGACGCCGAAGGCGACGGCATCGTTGAAGCACAGTGCCGCCGTCGGCGGCTCGGCCATGGCAAGGGCGGTTTCCAGGCACGCGATGCCGCCCCTGCGGCTGGTCTCGCCTTCGACGACAAGCACGTCGCGCCTGGCAATGCCCAATGTTTCGCAAGCTTCACGAAAACCGCCCAGGCGCTCCTGATAGACGACCAGGTCGGAGGTGCCGCCGAAGAAGGCCAGCCGGCGATGGCCCTTGCCGATCAGATGGGCGGCGGCGAGATACGCGCCGCGATGGTTGTCAGGAGCGATCACCGGGAGGCGGCTGTCCGGCAGGCGGCGCATGGCGAAGACGACCGGCACGCCCGCCATCTCGAGGCGACGGAAGGCGCCCGGCGTGGTGCCGCGTGCCGGTGACACGATCAGGCCTGCGACGCCCTGTTCCATCAGCGACTTCAGCACTTCTTCCTGGCGCACCGGGTTCTCCGCCGTGTTGGCGATGAAGGGCACGATGCCGGCCGACTGGAAGACGCGCTCCATGCCGACCGCCAGCTCGGCGAAAAAGGGGTTGGTGAGATCGTTGATGACCATGCCGATGACGTTGGAATGGGCTTTGCGCAGATTGGCGGCGCCGCGGTTGTAGACATAGCCGACATCCTCGATCGCCTTGCGAACCTTGACCGCGGTTTCAGGCCGGATCAGCCCTGAGCCTTGCAGCACAAGCGACACCGTCGATTTGGACACACCAGCCTCGCGGGCGATGTCCAGGATCGTTGCCTTGGCCCGGCTGGCCATGTCGGTGGTTTCCTCCGCTTAGATGGGCAAATCTATTGGAACGTTCTAATCACTCTGCCAACCGAGAGTCAATCGGGATTCTTGCGGAGGTCGAAAAGGTGATGAATGTGGTTCCTAGCAAGGACTCTTAGCCTTCTTGGCATTTGGACCGGTTCAATCGCCACAATCATAAAGGTTCTTGATTTATTGGAACGTTCCATTTATAGGATGCCGAAAACGGAGGTTGCCATGGATATCACCCTGCCTACGCAGAATGGCGGCCGCGTCAGCTACAAGCTCGCGGGCAGTCCGGTCGAGCCCGTAATCGGTGCGGTTTTCCCGCGCATCGCCTATGCCGCGGCCCACGTCGTCGCCGATCCTTTCGCGATGACCGACCCCTGGTCGAAGCCTGCGGTCGATTGGGACAAGACGATGGCGTTTCGGCATCATTTGTGGCGGCTTGGCTTCCGCATCGCCGAGGCGATGGACACCTCCCAGCGCGGCATGGGTTTCGACTGGGCGAATGCGCAGGAATTGATCCGCCGCTCGATCGCCGAGGCGCGCAGCGTCGAAGGCGCAGACCTCTCCTCGGGCGCCGGCACCGATCATCTGGCGCCGGCCAATTCGAGATCACTCGAAGATGTGATCGCCGCCTATGAGGAGCAGTTCGCTTTCATTGAAGGCGAGGGCGGCAAGGCGATCATGATGGCCAGCCGGGCGCTGGCAGCGGTCGCAAAGGGTCCGGACGACTATATCAGGGTCTACGATCGCATCCTCAGCCAGGCATCCGGCAAGGTCATCCTGCACTGGCTGGGCGACATGTTCGATCCTGCACTGAAAGGTTATTGGGGCAGCGGCAATTTCGAGGCCGCGCTCGACACCGTCGTCGCCATCATCGAGCGCCATGCCGGCAAGGTCGAGGGGATAAAGATTTCCCTGCTCGATGCCGGCAAGGAAGTTGCCTTGCGCAACCGGTTGCCGGAAGGCGTCGTCATGTTCACCGGCGACGATTTCAACTATCCCGAACTGATTGCCGGCGACGGGAAGCGGCACTCGCACGCCTTGCTCGGCATATTCGACGCCATCGCGCCAGTCGCCAGTGCGGCGCTCGCGAAACTGGCTGACGGCGACCGCGCCGGATTTGACGCGCTGATGGCGCCGACAGTGCCGTTGTCGCGCAAGATCTTCGAGGCGCCGACGGAGTATTACAAGGCCGGCATCGTCTTCATGGCCTGGCTCAACGGCCATCAGGACCATTTCGCCATGGTCGGCGGCATGCAGTCGGCGCGCGGCATCCTGCACTATGCCGACATCTTCCGCCTTGCCGACCAGGCAGGGTTGCTCGCCGATCCCGAGCTTGCGCTGGCCAGGATGAAGCATTTCTGCGCGGTTGCAGGTGCCTGAGAACGACACAATCGCTGGCTGAAACCTGTCCCCCGTATGGGGGATTTGCGTTCTCGCGCCAAATCTGTATTCGGTTGCCGGGATTGGATGCGGACGGAGCGGCAATGACGGAAAAAGTGGCGCTCATCACCGGGGTTACCGGGCAGGACGGGGCCTATCTCGCAGAATTGCTTCTGCAGAAGGGCTATATTGTCCATGGCGTCAAACGCCGCTCGTCCTCGTTCAACACCGAGCGCGTTGACGACATCTATGTCGATCCGCACGAGCGCGGTGCGCGTTTCTTCCTGCATTATGGCGACCTGACCGACGCGACCAACCTTATTCGCCTGGTGCAGGAGACACAGCCCGGCGAGATCTACAATCTCGGCGCCCAGAGTCATGTCCAGGTGAGTTTCGAGACGCCGGAATACACCGGCAATGCCGATGCGCTGGGAACACTCAGGCTGCTCGAGGCGATCCGCATCCTGCGCCTGGAGAAGTCGGTGCGCTTCTATCAGGCATCGACGTCGGAGCTTTACGGCAAGGCGCGCGAGGTCCCGCAAAGCGAGGCGACGCCCTTCCATCCGCGCTCGCCCTATGCCGCGGCCAAGCTTTACGCCTACTGGATCACGGTCAACTACCGCGAGGCTTACGGCATGTTCGCCGCCAACGGCATCCTGTTCAACCACGAAAGCCCGACACGCGGCGAGACCTTCGTCACCCGCAAGATTACGCGGGCCGTCGCCTCGATCCATCATGGCCTGCAGGACACGCTCTATCTCGGCAATCTCGACGCCAAGCGTGATTGGGGCCATGCGCGCGACTATGTGGAGGGCATGTGGCGCATTCTGCAGCACAGCGAAGCCGACGATTTCGTGCTGGCGACCGGCGAGGCGCATTCGGTGCGCGAATTCGTCGAGCTGGCGTTTGCCGAGACCGGCCGCACCATCCGCTGGCAAGGCGAGGGTGTCGATGAAGTCGGTGTCGATGCCGGTTCGGGCACTGTCCTGGTGCGCATCGATCCGCGCTATTTCCGGCCGACCGAGGTCGACCTGCTGCTCGGCGACCCCGCCAAGGCCAAAGCCAGGCTGGGGTGGTCGCACACGACCGGCTTCAGGGATCTGGTGGCGGAAATGGTGCAGGCCGATCTGGCGCGCACCGCCGGCGGCACGCGGCAGAACAGCCGTTCTGCGTGAGGCAGGTTCATGGACGCGACATTTGATCTGAAAGGCAAGCGTGTCTTCGTCGCCGGGCATCGCGGCATGGTCGGTTCGGCCGTCGTGCGCCGGCTGGCGAGCGAGGACTGCGAGATACTCACCGTATCGCGCGACAGGCTCGACCTGCTCGACCAGGCAGGGGTGCGGCGCTGGATGGCCGAGCACAGGCCGGATGCGGTGGTGATGGCGGCCGCCAAAGTCGGCGGTATCCTGGCCAATGACCGGTTCCCTGTCGATTTCCTGCAGCAAAACCTGGTTATGCAGGGCAATGTCATTGACGGCGCCTTTCGCAGCGAGGTCGGCAAGCTTTTGTTTCTCGGCTCGTCCTGCATCTATCCAAAGCTCGCGCCGCAGCCGATCAGGGAAGACGCGCTGCTGACCGGTCCGCTCGAACCCACCAATGAATGGTATGCGATCGCCAAGATCGCCGGGCTCAAACTGTGCCAGGCCTATCGGCGCCAGCATGGCGTCGACTACATCTCGGCGATGCCGGCCAGCCTCTACGGACCGGGTGACAATTTCGACCTGCAGAGCAGCCATGTCGTGCCGGCCCTGATGCGAAAGGCGCATGCGCTGGCGCTGAGCGGCGGCAACAGCCTCAATGTCTGGGGCTCGGGCACGCCACGGCGTGAATTCCTGCATGTCGACGACGCCGCCGATGCCTTGGTCTGGCTGTTGAAGAATTATGCCGGCGACGGCCACGTCAATGTCGGTTCGGGCGAGGATGTCACCATTGCCGAGCTTGCCCAGACCGTCGCATCGGTCGCCGGCGTCGAGGCTAATATCGCCTTCGATACGACCAAGCCAGACGGCACGCCGCGCAAGTTGATGGATGTTTCGCGGCTGTTTGCAACGGGATGGCGCCCGCGCTACGCACTTCGCGGTGGATTGGAACAGACATATGCGTGGTTTCTCAACCATATTGGGAAGGGTGGTGTCCGCCTCGGCGCGGCCTGATTCCAATTTTCCTTGAACCATTTCGCTGCCGCCCGCGACCAAGCGGTGTGTAGCAAACACGGTCCATCAAGGAGAACGTCAATGTTTATCACTTCAAGAAACGCAGTTCTCGCCGCCATCGCGGTTTCGGTGCTGGCAGGGTGTCAGACGGCACCGCCGAGGGAATGCGAGAAGACCAAGCCCGGTGTCACCTACAACGGCAAATGCTGCGGCATCGGCACACCGTGCCGTGAAGGCAACAACACCCCTCATGACAAGCCCGACAGGCCCGATCCGCGGCCACAGTGATCCGCGAGCCAGAAACGTCCCGGCACGGGCCGGGACGTTTCGCCCCCGACAGGGCGGATACGGATCGGAAGGCCGCTACCCGGTTCCTTGCTGGCCGGCATTTGAACACGAAACGGGACGGCGGGGCAGTAGACGATGCGGTCGCGCAGATCGCGCGAAAACTTCCCGCCGGATCTGTACTTCAAGGGGCTGTTCGACTGTTCGAAGGGAAGGTCCCGTAGAAACTCAGATTTCGCTTTCCGTCGATGCGAAGGATGCTACTAAAAAAAATTCGAGATGCTCTTGAACTCATTTGGGGCGCCTCCTAATTCGATTTCCGCCAAGGCCATAAGGCTCGGCAAAAAATGGCGGCGCCGCACAGGGCGGCGTCCTTGTACCCATGTTGCTTCAAGGAGGATGTGGCTATGAGAACCTTTGATACCCTCTATCGGACCACCGTCGGTTTCGACCGGCTTTTCGACATGCTCGACAGCGGCACGCGTCCAGACTGGCCGCCCTATAACATCGAGAAGGTCGACGAGAACGATTACCGTATCTCGATGGCCATCGCAGGCTTCAGCCAGGATGAGGTCGAGCTTACCCAGCATGGACCCGAACTGGTCGTGGTAGGCCAGAAAGCTGATGATCAGAGCGGACGCCAGCTGCTGCACCAGGGCATCGCCTACCGCAGTTTCAGGCAGACGTTCAAGCTTGCCGACCACATGAAGATCAAGGCAGCCAAACTGGAGAATGGCCTCCTCTCGATCGACATTGTCCGCGAGATTCCCGAAGAGCTGAAGCCGCGCCGCATCAGCATCGGCGTGGGCGACACGCCGACGGCCGCCACTCAGATCACGCAAGACACGGACCGCGCGCGTAAAGCCGCGTAATCCTGTCGATCTGTCACACTTTGAACTGCGGGTCCGCCTCCCGGTTTTCGGCCGGGAGGCTGTGATTGCGGAGAAACGAAGATGATCACTGCAGGACGTACTGGCGCGCCTCTGTCGCGCGCCCGCAGTTGGCCTGGACCGCGCAAACCATGAAACTCAATGGTTCGTTCGATTTGGAGGATCATATGAACGATCGGATGTTCGACAGCGCCGTTTTCGTGAAAAGCGGCGACAACCTTGTTCAGGAAATCACGTGTCTCGAGGACGCTCTGGAGTTCCTCTATGAATGGCCGAAGGACAGGCGCGGCCCCATTCACCAAACCGCATTGCGGGCCTGCCAGCGAGCTTTCGATAGCGATTATCCGCTTTCCGCAGCCAGAGACGCGTTCAGCGGTTTTGCGAAAGCAGCCAGAATCCTTGAGGAAGTATCCACGACAATGCCGTGGATGATGGGCAGAGGTGGCGAAGGCGGAGGAGTGACTGCCTAAAGCGCGTCGCGAAACGGATTCATGCGACACGCTTTAAGTCTTTGTTTTGATGCATGTCGTTGTCCCAGAACCGCGGCATACTTCTGGGTGACATGCATTAGGAAAGGAGGTCATGATGCTATCGAAACCTTTTGAAAAGCCAGTCCGGGTGTGGGTGGGATTGGGCTTTCCCCGCCAACTCAACACGGTCGCGGATGCTTATCAATTCGCAGCCGAATGGTGTGGCAACAGCCCGGAGCAGAGAGCTGCTATTCGCGCTTGCAAAGCCGCTCTGATTGGTGATGTGGAACCCGAGACAGCACGAGGCGTCTTCGTCGCGTTCGCTCGCAAGAAGGATATTCTTATGGAGGACGGCATCGAGCCTGCGCCTTCAAGGACGCTAAGTCCGCGCCACGTCTAAAGCGCGTCGCGTTTGAACGGACTCAGACGACGCGCTTTAGGTCTTTGTTTTTATGCATGTCGTAGTCTCAAAACCGGGGCCACTTTTGAGCGCCATGCATTAGAATGTCCACAAACACGAGGCGGCTGCCATAAGCGGTGGCCGCCTTACCGGCTAAGTCGTCGAAGGGGTGCGCCAAAAACGGGCTTGGCTAAGTTATCGAAAGGATGGTGGGCGTGACAGGGATTGAACCTGTGACCCCTGCAATGTCAATGCAGTGCTCTCCCGCTGAGCTACACGCCCATCCGAAGCCGCGCATACACCATTTTTGGTCCAGCGCGTCAATAGCCGGAAAAGGGAAAGAAAGGCTCGTTTTGCCGCGCCGCCGACGAAGCGGCGAGATCACACTGTGCGCGCTTCAGGCGGCCTGAAGCATTTTTTCGACCTCATTGACGAGATCGCGCAGGTGGAAGGGCTTGGACAGCACCTTGGCGTCTTTCGGCGCCTTGGAATCGGGGTTGAGCGCGACGGCCGCGAAACCGGTGATGAACATCACCTTGAGGTCGGGATCGATCTCGGTGGCGCGGCGGGCGAGTTCGATGCCGTCCATCTCCGGCATGACGATATCGGTCAGCAGCAGGGAGAAAGGTTCTTCGCGCAGCCGCTCGTAGGCGCTGGCGCCATTGTCGAAATCGCTGACGTGATAGCCGGCCCGCTCCAGTGCCTTGACCAGGAACCGGCGCATGTCGTCGTCGTCTTCCGCCAGCAGAATGCGTGCCATCTTGTCCCGTCCGAATCACCCCAGCCGAGCCTGCCGTCCGGCAAGCCCGTTAACCATCCTGTATATGAGGAGCTGACGGTAAACATCAAGTGAACGTTGGCTGCATTAATCCTGATTTGACGGGGTTCCTGACATGCCGAAATGCTGGACATGCGGCCGATGAGGTGGCAGTTTCCCATCATGATGCATTGCTGTTTCCGGGTTCGTTCAAATTGACGACGGCAGCCGAAGATTTTTCGGTCGTTCCACCCTTCGAAATCCGATCGGGCGCCGAGCAGCGCGTTCCCTTCGTCTTCAACTCACCGCATAGCGGCCGCTATTATCCAGACCGCTTCCTGGCCATGGCGCGGCTCGACCGGAACGCCATCCGCCGCTCCGAGGACTGCTATGTCGACGAGCTGTTCGGCGGCGCGGTGGCGCTGGGCGCGCCGATACTGGCGGCGAATTTTCCGCGCGCCTACCTCGACGTCAACCGCGAGCCCTGGGAACTCGACCCGCGCATGTTCGCCGAGCCGGTGCCGTCCTTCTGCAACATCCGCTCGGCGCGCGTTGCCGGCGGGCTCGGCACCGTGCCCAAGCTGGTGGGTGAGGGGCTCGACATCTATTCCGGCCGTCTGCCGCTGGCGGAGGCCGTCCAGCGCATAGAGGCGGTCTACAAACCCTATCACGAGACGCTGAAGCGGCTTTTGACCAGAACCCATGCCAGGTTCGGCTATGCCGTGCTGATCGACTGCCATTCGATGCCGGCGAGCATCAGGGTGGGCGACAGCGGCCTGCGGCCGGATTTCATCGTCGGCGACCGTTTCGGCATCTCGGCCACGGCGGCCCTGACCGAAACGGCGATCGGCCTGCTCATCGGCATGGGCTACACCGTCGCCCACAACAAACCCTATGCAGGCGGTTTCATCACCGAGCATTACGGCCGGCCGGCGCGCCACCTGCATGCGCTGCAGATCGAGGTCAATCGCGGCCTCTACATGAATGAGCGGACGTTCCAGAAATCGGCCGGCTTCGATGCGCTGGCCGACGATATGGCGCGCTTTTCGGCCGACCTGATGGCGATGCCCGACCACCACTTCGTCGACCTGCCACTGGCCGCCGAATGACGCCGGAGCGGCGGCTGTTCATGCAATCCCGCGCTGGCCATCCCGCAGCGTAAAAAAAGACCGCATCGTTTGCACGACACGGTCGAAGTCTAGGGAGGAAACGCCCAAGGAGGGCATGGACAGGAAAACCTGTCCGAGAACAAATTTATTGTGCGATGCACAAATGTCAATCGATCCCACGCTTTTTTAATTCACTCTGATGTGAAAATGCGTTTCGATGGTCCCGATGTGTGACATTTCGGCAACGCTGATGTCTCTGATAAATCGATAAACCGGCTTGTTTTGGCGGGAAAGTGCCGGCAGACCGGGTTGGCACTCTGTAATGCGGGAGAATCGCGTGGACATCAGCATCGATTTCATGCGCCGGATCGCGCAAGCGGCGGCGGCTGAAACCTTGCCGCGTTTCCGCGCACAGGGCGCCGTGGCCAACAAGGAAAAAGGCAGTTTCGACCCGGTCACCGAGGCCGACCGCGAGGCCGAGCGCGCCATCCGGGCGCTGATCTCGGCTGAGTATCCCGATCACGGTATCCTTGGCGAAGAACATGGCAGCGAAAACATCTCCTCAAGGCATGTCTGGGTGATCGATCCGATCGATGGTACCCGCGCCTTCATCTCAGGCCTGCCGGTGTGGGGAACGCTGGTCGGATTGACGGTCGACGGTGACGCCGTCGCCGGCATGATGGCGCAGCCCTTCACCGGCGAGCTGTTCTACGCCAACGCTTCCGGCTCCCACTACGAAGGCCCCGGCGGGCCGCGGAAGCTGTCGACCCGCAAGAGGACGAAGCTTGACGAGGCGACCTTGTTCACCACCACGCCGGCGCTTTTCAAGGGCGAGGCGCGCACCCGCTACGACGCGTTCGAGAAACAGATCCAGCTCGCCCGCTACGGAGCCGATTGCTACGCCTTTGCCATGATCGCGTCCGGCAGCGTCGACATCGTCGCCGATCCCGGATTGAAACCCTACGACATCGTGGCGCTGATCCCGATCATTGAAAAGGCCGGCGGCGTCGTCACCACATTCGAGGGCGGTCCGGCGGAAAAGGGCGGCGACATCCTGGCCGCCGCAACGCCGGAGCTTCACGCGGCTGCAATGGCAGCCTTGCGCGGCTGATAGTCGACCCGATCAGCGCGGCTTGATCGAGCGCTGGAATTCCGCCGGCGTTCGCCCGTAGACCTGCCTGAACGCTGAGCTGAAATGACTGTGGCTGGAGAAGCCGAGGTCCAGGCCGAGCGTGGTCAGATTGTCGTAGCGGCCAAGCAGGTCGAGCGCGCGCGCCAGCCGCAGGCGCAGATGGTAGCGATAGAGCGGCATCGCCTCGACCTGCTGGAAAACCTGCGTGAGATAAACCGGTGATACCCCGACTTCAGCGGCGATCTCGGCCAGCGTCCAGCGCCGCGAAAGATCCGAGGACAGGACGAGCTTGGCGCGGTCGACCAGCTTCTGCCGGCCAGCGCTTGCGCCGGCGGCATGCGAGGTGCGCTCGCCGAGGGAGCGCCGCACCAGCGTCAGCGCCAGGGTTTCGGCCTCCAGCGTTTCGGCAATGTTGCGGCTCAGGCTGTGGCGCAGCACCGCCACCAGCGCCTGAGCCCGCGGGTCGATGCGGCGGCGCTGACGACGAAACGCCACGGCGCTGCCCAAGCGCAACTGCTCCTTCGGCGTCAGCTCCTGCATTTGCGCCTCCTCGACAACGAGATCGAGGCAGGAATCGCCACCCTCGACGGGATGGCTGATCCGGTAGCCTTCGGCGTTGTTGAAGAACAACAACTGGTTGGCTTCGGCGACCGCATCGTTGCGGCCGACATGGCGCACGAAGACGCCGCGATAGGGAAACACAAGATGCGTGGCAGCGGTGCACTCTTCTTCGCTCTTGTGCCGGCATTCGCCGCTGCAGAGGACATCCCTCACCCTGACGGTGCCGGTGTCCAGAAGCGTCTGTACCGTGAACTGCGACATGGTGAGCTGAGACATGGCCGTTGCATTCTACCCTTGCACCGAAAGCTGCTCCGGCACATTTAGGCGATTGGCTTGTCCAAACCTGTCAGGCGACTTCACCTGTCGGGCCCTTCGTAACGGCCATGGCTCAGTCCCACAAACGGCGCATGTATTCGCAGTGAGCGTCGCTGCGCGACAGACCGATGTCCTTGAGCTGTTCGTCGGTCATTTCGAGCAAGGCAAGGCGGCTTCGGCGCCTTTCCAGTTGACGGCCGATCCAGTTGGCCGCCGCGATGCCTTGTGTCCGCAAGGACCGCCGGAACGTCGCGGTTTGAGTTGTCGGCTGATGTGCGAGGCATTGCGCCGCCGCTGCATGATCGGGGCGCATCGCTCAGGCTTCCCCGTTGCCGGCCACTGATGCGCCGGCCACTGAGGCGCCGGCTTCGTTCAGCGCAATCGCGCATTCCTCGCAGCAGACCTCGACGGTCTTGCCGCCGACCTTGACGCGGATCGGGTTGGCGTCCAGCTGGCAATCGCAGGCAGCGCAGGTTTTCTCGGTCATGACGTCATCTCCTTGGCGTTCAGTACGCGGAGAGATGAACATTCCGGGGCGGCACCGGCTGTCAGAATCTTTAGCTCTTTGTGTGCTGCCGGCGCTGCTCCTGACAGAAGGCTGTCAGCAGGCGCAAGCTCAAGGCGCCGCAACATGCAGCGCCGGCGGCATCAGGCTGTCGGGTCGTCGTTGCCGGGTATGAAGGCGTCGAAGGCGGCGAGCAACTGCTCGCGATAGACATCGGCCTCCTGCAGGATCTCGTGTTTCGAGCCATCGATCATCAGCAGCGAGCCCAGACGCAGACGCCTGGCATAGGCTTCCACGGCCTTGGTCGAGACGACCTGATCGGCGCCGGCGGCGATCATCAGCAGCGGCACCTGGATCCTGGCCATGAAGTCGGGCTCGCTGATGGCTTCGCCTGCCTTGATTGCCGCCTGCAGCCAGCGGATCGTCGGCCCGCCGAGCGCCAGTTGCGGATAGTGCTCGTAGATTTTCGTGTTGCGCTGATAGCGCTCGGGGTCCGATGTCACCTTGTTGAGGGCGAAGGGCAGGGTTTCCCTGGGACGCGGACCCCAGGCGGCGTAGAGTCGGCCGAGGCCGAGAAAGCACAATACCGAGCAGACGCGGCGCGCCGTTTTTGCCGACACGGGCGAGTCGGGCACCGTCAGGAAAGGCGCAATCAGCACCATGCGACGCACCCGGTTGACCATCGACGGCGCCGCGAGCAGCGCGATCACGGCGCCCATGGAATGGGCGAGGATGTAATACGGGCCGCGGCAGTCGGGCAGCACGATATCCTCGAAGAACTGTTCGAGGTCGCCGGTGTAATCGTAGAAGGAGCGGACATAGCCGCGTTGCGGGTCGGCGATCAGCCGGTCGGAATCGCCCTGGCCGCGCCAGTCGAGGGTGGCGACGCCGAGGCCGCGGTCGGTCAGGTTGCGGATGGTTTCGAAATATTTCTCGATGCACTCGTTGCGGCCGGGCAGCAGCACGACGGTGCCTTTCAGCGGCCGGGTGACCGCGGCAAACAGGCCGTAGCGGATCTTCTTGCCGTCGCGCGTGGTGAAAAAGCCGCCGCCGACATTTTGCGGCGGCGGATTGCCTGGCGTGGGATGGAAGAGATCCGTCATTAGGCGCTTGCGTGTTCGTGGTGTCTCACCCGGCAGGGGCGTCGGCATGGTGATAGACGCCAATGGATGAAAAGCAAAGGGAGGGCGCCAAGGGGGCGGACGAACAACGAGCAAGGCCGGAAGCAGCCTGCGGCGGCGTGCTTCCGGCCTCTGTCGATCCGGGAGGAAGGGACGTTACACCCGGTCGGCCTCGTCGCGGCGCTTTTATCCGGCGCCGCCTGGTTCTTTATCGTGGGGCACTCTAGCGCCGGCCGGCTGAACGGGCGCCGAAGCGGCGGTTCATCTGCCGTTCATCGACGCCTCGATTGGCGCTCTTCAAAAATCCTTGAAATGCGCTTTTGCGCTCCCCAAATGTCGGATGCAGCCGCCGATGTCGGGGCTGCTGGTCCACCCGAAACGCCTTTCCAGGGTTTCGCACCGGCCACACGCAAACATGTTGCTCAACAGGAGAACACCTCATGCGTCACGTTGATTTTTCCCCGCTCTATCGCTCGACCGTCGGCTTCGACCGCCTGTTCACCATGCTCGACTCGCTGGCCCAGCCCGATGGCGCGCAGACCTATCCGCCCTACAACATCGAGCGCACCGGCGAGGACGCCTATCGCATCTCGATGGCGGTTGCCGGCTTCTCGGACGAAGAGATTTCGATCGAAGCCCACCGCAACGTGCTGACCGTCAAGGGTGAGCGCAAGGAAGAGGGCAATGGCGAAGGCTCCGAGCTGCTCTACCGCGGCATTGCCTCGCGTTCGTTCGAGCGCCGCTTCCAGCTTGCCGACCATGTCGAGGTCGTCGGCGCCTCGCTGAAGAACGGCCTGCTTTTCGTCGACCTTAAGCGCAACATCCCCGAGGAGCTGAAGCCGCGCAAGATCGCGATTACCGCCTCTTCGGCCAACGCCAAGCAGATCGAGGCCAAGAACGCCGCGTGATCAAGACGGCGGCGTCACAACGCCCAAGGTTAAAAGCGTTTCCTCCCGAGACGAAAGCGGCGCCGCGAGGCGCCGCTTTTTTTCGCCGCAGCCTCTGTCACCCCAACCGAAGAGTTCTGGCTCTTTTGCGGCGGGCGCCGTCTTCCCATGAAGGGCGATGTCTGATCTCTCGGCTGATTTTTCCCTGGCCCTAACGGCAACCATTGCGGTGACCTTCCTGCTGGCCGGCATCGTCAAGGGCGTTACCGGTATGGGACTGCCGACGTTGGCGATGGGGCTGCTGGGCACAATCATGCCGCCGGTCGCCGCGGCTTCGCTGCTGATCGTGCCGTCCTTCGTCACCAATATCTGGCAGCTGTTTGCCGGCCCGAGCTTCGGCTGGATCCTCAGGCGGCTGTGGCTGATGATGGTCGGCATCGTCGCCGGCACGCTGGCCGGCTCATGGCTGCTGGCCAGCGACAATGTCAAATGGACGACGGCCGGCCTCGGGGCGGCGCTGATCGTCTATGCCGTCTATACGCTGCTGGCGCGGCAGTTGACGGTTCCCGCGTCAGCCGAGCGATGGTCGTCGCCCATCGTCGGTTTCCTTACCGGCCTCGTCACCGGCGGCACCGTCGTGTTCGTCGTGCCCGCTGTACCTTACATTCAGGCGCTGGGCTTGAGCCGTGACGATCTGATCCAGGCGCTCGGCCTGTCCTTCACCGTGTCGACGATCGCGCTCGCTGCCGGCCTTGCCTCGCACGGCGCGTTCCAGGTCGGGCATGTCGCCATGTCGTCGCTGGCGGTTGCGCCGGCCTTGCTCGGCATGTGGCTCGGACAGTTGCTCCGGCAGCGGATCAGCCCGGCGACCTTCCGGCGCTGGTTTCTTATTTTCCTGATCTTGCTTGGCCTCGAGCTTTTGGCGCGGCCTTTCCTTGCTTAGCGACCGGTGCCGGTTGCGAGAACGGCCTCGACGTTTTGCCGGTGGACGGGCTCGTACAGCGCGAAGTACTCGACCGCGCCCGTGGCGAACATGTCGGCGCCGAAGGTTTTCAGATCCTGCTTCGCAAGATCAGGCTCATGCCGGCAGCGAAGCAGTTTTTGAACGTAGGCTTGCGTGGCGGCGATGAGGCCTTTGTCGTAGCCGCCTCGCTCAATCGCTTCGAGCGAGCCGTGATTGGGCAAGATGCGGTCTATCGGCCACCCGCTCATGCGTTCGAGATCGACCAGATGTTGCGCCAGCCGATCCGCCTCGCTGACAAAGGTGATCGGATCCTCCAGCGTGTCGCCTGCCAGCAGCAGGCCGATCCCAGCCATGAACAGCACCGTGCCGTCATGGCTGTGGATTTCGACCTGACGCAGTTCGACGGCGATTGATCCAACGGCGAGGTCAAGACTGCCTTCGAAGGTCCTGTTCGGCAGCACGAGAGGCTTGATCGGTGGAACACCGCTTTCGATCTCAGCCCGGTTGTTCGCGAGCGCCGAGGCGGTGAGCGTGTTGGCGATAATCTCGCAATCCTGAAACACCTCATTGCCGGCAATATGATCGTCATGCCAGTGGCTGAGCACGACCCGGATCGATGTTGCGCCCATGTCTTCGAGCGTCTGCCTGATGAAGCGCGCGTGAGGCAGCGAAATATGCGTGTCGTAGACAAGCGCCTGCGAGCCGTCGACGATCGCATAGGTGCAGATGCCGAGGGCATAGGCGCCGTCGTCCAGCCAGTTCGGCTCGTCCGACCAGGCGCGAACGCCGTCAACGCGGCCATCGTAGAAGCCGAGCACGTTTGGCGCCGGGCGAACCAGCCGCATGGTTGAGCCGAGAGGTGGCTTTGTCATTGGCGCGGTCTCGCGGGTTCAGGCGATCATCTGGCCGAAGCGATCGACCTCATCTGAAGTCGTGGCAAAGCTGGTGACGAAGCGATAGAGCAACTCGTCCTCGCCGACATGGCCGTCGAAGCCGTGCGGCCGGTGCCAGTCGTAAAAGGCGGCGCCGACGGATTGCAGCCTTTCGGCTTCCGCCTTTTTCATCACCGCGAACACCTCGTTGGCCTGCGGCAACCAAGCGAGCTTAGCCGTTGCCGAATCCTCGATCGCAGCCGCCAGGCGCGCGGCCATGGCATTGGCATGACGGGCCGTGTCCAGCCACAGGCCGTCCGTGAAGTAGGCGTCGAACTGCGCTGCGATGAAGCGCGACTTGGAGAACAGCTGTGCGGCGCGCTTGCGCAGGAAGGACAGCTCCTTGGCGCGGTCTAGATCGAACAGCACCACCGCTTCGGCGCACCAGCAGCCGTTCTTGGTGCCGCCGAACGAGACGATATCGACGCCGCGCTTCCAGGTCATTTCGGCCGGCGTCGTCTCAAGCGCGACCAATGCGTTGGCAAAACGGGCGCCGTCCATATGCAGCGGCAGGGAAAAGCGTTTGGCGATCTCCGAAATGGTGGAAATGTCGTCGAGCCCGTACACTGTGCCGACTTCGGTCGATTGGGTGATCGAGACGGCCGTCGGGCGTCCCCAATGGACGATTTCGGGTGCGAAACGGGCGACGGCCCGTTCAAGATTGTGCGGGTCGATCTTGCCCAGGGCGCCGTCGACAGCATGGAGACGCGAGCCGCCGCTGAAATATTCCGGCGCGCCGCATTCGTCCTCGATGATGTGCGATTCGCGGTGCGCAAAGGAAATGCCGCCGGGCTTGTTGTAAGCGGCCAGGGACAGCGAGTTGGCCGCCGTGCCGGTAGCGACGAAGAACACCGCGACCTCGCGTTCGAAGATCTCGCTGAAACGCTGGTAGACGGCGCGGTCGAGATCGCCATCGCCATAGGCGGTCGAAAAGCCGCCGGCGTTGGCTGACAGCCCGGCGGCAATGTTGGAATGGACGCCCGCCCAGTTGTCGGATGCAAAGAACATCAGGAAAGTCCCTGTCTGGTTGAGAAAGTCTGGTTGCGACAAGAGCGCGACCATGGCCGTTTCGGGGTTTGACGCGCAAGGGCCAAGGGCTGAAAAAGCGGTAAAGCCAAAGGCGATCACGAAGGAGTGCCGGGACCGAAATTTCGTTTCGGCAGCGCCCGACGTAATTTTCTGTCGCCAAACGTCCAAGAATTTGGTGAATCGGTCTTGTGTACGCCCAGGATTTCTGACATAAAAATTTAGGACAGTAGTGCTGTCTTATTTTGTCGCACAAGTCAGGCTGGATTGGCGTATCATTTGGGCCACTCCGGCCGTTGCCGCGAGCGACGGGTAGACGGCTCGGCTGTGGCCTGTACGATACCGGATACGAACCGGCGGTGCACCGCACGGTCCGCCAAGGATTTCGAAAAGACGTGCCGCAAGATGAGAGCGGAAGCCAGTCGCTTCCCAAGGTAGACCAGCGCCCCAAATGCTAGACGTGCAAGGGGCCGGAACGGAGGACAGGACGATGACGGAACTGACGCCATCTGCGATTATCGGCCAGGCCGCGCAGACGAAAGCGGCAGCCGTTAAAAATACCGTTCTGACCAAAGAAGGCCAGACCACCAATGGCATGGCCGCGCAGGGTCTCTACGATCCGCGCAACGAGCATGACGCGTGCGGCGTCGGCTTCATCGTCAACATGAAGAACGTGAAGTCGCACCAGATCGTCAAGGACGGGCTCTTCGTGCTCGAAAACCTGACGCATCGCGGCGCTGTCGGCGCCGATCCGCTGATGGGCGACGGCGCCGGCGTGCTGGTGCAGATTCCCGATCATTTCTTCCGCGAAGAGATGGCGGCCCAGGGCGTCGAACTGCCGGCGGCAGGCCAATACGGCGTCGGCCACTGGTTCATGCCGCAGGATGCGGCACTGCGCGCCCATATCGAAGAGATCATCGCCGAATCGGCGCAGTCAGAAGGGCTGCCGCTGCTCGGCTTTCGCGACGTGCCGGTCGACAATTCATCGCTGTCGAAGGCGCCCGATATTGCGGCCTCCGAACCGTTCCATCGCCAGGTCTTCATCGGCCGCACATCGGACATTCCAGATGACGAGGAATACGAGGCCAGGCTGTACCTGCTGCGCAAGGTGATTTCCGGCCGCATCTACGCCGAGAACAACAACAAGGATATTGGCGCCTACTGTGTGTCGCTATCGGCGCGTACCATCGTCTACAAGGGCATGTTCCTGGCCTACCAGGTCGGCGCCTATTACAAGGATTTGTCGGATCCGCGTTTCGAGACCGCGCTGATCCTCGTCCACCAGCGCTTCTCGACCAACACCTTCCCGTCATGGAAGCTCGCGCACCCCTACCGCATGGTCGCGCATAATGGCGAGATCAACACGGTGCGCGGCAACAACAACTGGATGGCGGCGCGCCAGGCCTCGGTCGATTCCGAACTGTTCGGCAACAACATCTCCAAGCTGTGGCCGATCTCCTATGACGGCCAGTCCGACACGGCGTGCTTCGACAATGCGCTCGAATTCCTGTTCCAGGGCGGCTACAGCCTCAGCCACGCCATGATGATGCTGATCCCGGAAGCCTGGGCCGGCAACAAGCTGATGGATGCCGATCGCAAGGCTTTCTACGAATACCATGCAGCGCTTATGGAGCCGTGGGACGGGCCGGCCGCGGTCGCCTTCACCGACGGCCGCCAGATCGGCGCCACGCTCGACCGCAACGGGCTGCGGCCGGCGCGCTACATCGTCACCGACGACGACCGCGTCATCATGGCGTCAGAGGCCGGCGTGCTGCCGGTGCCGGAGGAGAGGATCGTCAAGAAGTGGCGGCTGCAGCCCGGCCGCATGCTTTTGATCGACCTCGCCAAGGGCCGCATCATTTCCGACGAGGAGATCAAGTCGGAGATCGCCACCAGGCATCCCTACAAGACTTGGCTCAACAACACGCAGCTGATCCTCGAGGATCTGAAGCCGGTCGAGCCGCGCGCGCTGCGCAAGGATGTCAGCCTGCTCGATCGCCAGCAGGCTTTCGGCTACACGCAGGAAGACACCAAGCTGTTGATGTCGCCGATGGCGACCACCGGCCAGGAAGCCGTGGGTTCGATGGGCACCGACACGCCGATCTCGGCGATGTCGGACAAGTCGAAGCTGCTCTACACCTATTTCAAACAGAATTTCGCCCAGGTCACCAACCCGCCGATCGACCCGATCCGCGAGGAGCTGGTGATGAGCCTGGTGTCGTTCATCGGGCCGCGGCCGAACATCTTCGACCTGGTCGGCAATTCGCGCCGCAAGCGGCTCGAAGTGCGCCAGCCGATCCTGACCAATGGCGATCTGGAAAAGATCCGCTCGATCGGCCACACCGAGGACCGTTTCGACACCAAGACCATCGACGTCACCTACGGGTCGAGCGAGGGCGCTGCCGGCATGCAGGGCGCGGTCGAACGTCTGTGCGAGCGGGCGGAAGCCGCTGTCGCCGGCGGCTATAACATCATCATCCTGTCCGACCGCCAGGTCGGTCCCGACCGTATCGCCATTCCGGCACTGCTGGCGACGGCTGCCGTGCACCACCATCTGATCCGCAAGGGTCTGCGCACCGCGGTCGGCCTGGTCGTGGAATCCGGCGAGCCACGCGAAGTGCATCATTTCTGCTGTCTCGCCGGCTACGGCGCCGAGGCGATCAACCCCTACCTTGCCTTCGATACGCTGCTCGACATGCACAAGCGTGGCGAACTGCCGGCTGAGGTTGACGCCTACGAGGTGGTCTCGCGCTACATCAAGTCGATCGGCAAGGGCATCCTCAAGGTGATGTCGAAGATGGGCATCTCCACCTATCAGTCCTATTGCGGCGCGCAGATATTCGACGCCATCGGGCTGAAGTCGGATTTCGTCGAGAAGTACTTCACCGGCACAGCGACGCTGATCGAAGGTGTCGGCCTGGACGAGGTCGCGGCCGAGACGCTCAGCCGCCACACCGACGGTTTCGGCAACGATCCGGTGCTGCGCAACAGCCTCGAGGTCGGCGGCGAGTACATGTACCGCATGCGCGGCGAAGCCCATATGTGGTCGCCCGACGCCGTCGCCACCTTGCAGCACGCCGTGCGTCAGGGCTCGTGGGAGACGTTCAAGGAGTATTCCGCGCAGATCAACAGCGAGACGGCCCGTGCCCAGACCATACGCGGCCTGTTCAGGATCAAGCTTGCGGAAGAGACCGGCCGCAAGAAGGTGGCGATAGAGAACGTGATGTCGGCGGCCGATATCGTCAAGCGCTTCTCGACCGGGGCGATGTCGTTCGGCTCGATCTCGCGCGAGGCACACACGACGCTGGCGCGCGCCATGAACCAGATCGGCGGCAAGTCGAACACCGGCGAGGGCGGCGAAGAGGCCGACCGCTATCTGCCGCTGCCCGGCGGCAGCAAGAACCCCGAACGTTCGGCGATCAAGCAGGTCGCCTCGGGGCGGTTTGGCGTCACCGCCGAGTATCTCGTCAATTCCGATGTCATGCAGATCAAGGTCGCGCAGGGCGCCAAGCCCGGTGAGGGCGGCCAGCTGCCCGGCCACAAGGTCGACGCCACCATCGCCAAGGTCCGGCACTCGACGCCTGGCGTCGGCCTGATCTCGCCGCCGCCGCATCACGACATCTATTCGATCGAGGATCTGGCGCAGCTGATCTACGATCTGAAGAACGTCAACCCGGCGGCCGATGTCTCGGTAAAGCTGGTGTCGGAAGTCGGTGTCGGCACGGTCGCGGCGGGCGTCGCCAAGGCGCGCGCCGACCACATCACCATCTCCGGCTATGATGGCGGCACCGGCGCGTCGCCGCTGACCTCGCTCAAGCATGCCGGCAGCCCGTGGGAAATGGGCCTAGCCGAGACGCACCAGACGCTGGTGCTGAACGGGCTGCGCTCGCGCGTTGCGCTGCAGGTCGATGGTGGCTTGCGCACGGGGCGCGACGTCATCATCGGTGCGCTGCTCGGTGCCGACGAGTTCGGCTTCTCGACCGCGCCGCTGATCGCGGCCGGCTGCATCATGATGCGCAAGTGCCACTTGAACACCTGCCCGGTCGGCGTCGCGACGCAGGACCCGGTTCTGCGCAAGCGTTTCAAGGGCACGCCCGAGCATGTCATCAACTTCTTCTTCTATGTTGCGGAAGAGGTGAGGGGGCTGCTGGCCGAGATGGGCTACACCCATATCGACCAGATCATCGGCGACAGCGACCTGCTGGAAAAGCGCGAGATGATCCAGCATTGGAAGGCGCGTGGGCTCGATTTCGGCAAGATGTTCTTCAAGCCGGGCGCGCCGCATGAGGCGGTGCACTGGACCGAACGGCAGAAACACCCGATCGACGATGTACTCGATCGCAAGCTGATCGAACTGGCGAAGCCCGCGCTCGAAAGCAAGCAGCCGGTCAAGATCGAGGTCGACATCCGCAATGTCGATCGCTCCACGGGCGCCATGCTGTCGGGCGAAGTCGCCAAGCGCTTCAGGCACAAGGGCCTGCGCGAGGACACGATCCAGGTGAAGCTGACCGGCACCGCCGGCCAGTCGTTCGGCGCCTTCCTGGCGCGCGGCATCTCGTTCGATCTCGTCGGTGCGGCCAACGACTATGTCGGCAAGGGCCTGTCGGGCGGACGCATCGTCATCCGGCCGCCGGAGGAGTCCACGATCGTCGCGGCGGAATCGATCATCGTCGGCAACACCGTCCTCTATGGCGCGACCGAGGGCGAGGCCTATTTCGCAGGTGTCGCCGGCGAGCGCTTCGCGGTGCGCAATTCGGGCGTCGCCGCCGTCGTTGAAGGCGTCGGCGATCATGGCTGCGAATACATGACCGGCGGCATCGTCGTCGTCATCGGCCAGACCGGTCGCAACTTCGCTGCCGGCATGTCGGGCGGCGTGGCCTATGTTCTGGATGAGGCCGGCGATTTCGCCGCGCGCTGCAACATGGCGATGGTCGAGCTGGAGCCGGTTCCGGAAGAAGACGATCTGATGGAAAGGCTGCTGCATCATGGCGGTGACCTCGACCACAAGGGTCGCGTCGACGTCTCGGGTGACATGACCACCCATGACGAGGAACGGCTTTACCAGCTTATCTCGAACCACGTCCATTTCACCGGTTCGGTACGCGGCCGCGAGATACTCGACGACTGGACGACCTTCCGGCCGAAATTCCGCAAGATCATGCCGGTCGAATACCGCCGCGCGCTGATCGAGATGGAACGCATGCGCATGGGCGTGGCGGCGGAATAGGTTTTTCGACTTGCCGGGAGGCGCAGGCTTCCCGGCGGAACTTTCAGCGACAGTTTGACCTCGGATGCAAGGTTGCCACGGCTGCCTCAAGGGGTTAACGGGTGCGAAAACCGCACCATCTGGACAGCAGGAACTGGACTATGGGCAAGGTAACAGGCTTTCTCGAAATCGACCGGCAGGTGCACAAGTACCAGCCGGCCTCCGACCGCATCCGGCATTTCCGGGAATTCACGCTGCCGATGTCGGACAAGGAGGTCGAGAAACAGGCGGCGCGCTGCATGGATTGCGGCATCCCGTTCTGCCACGGGCCGACCGGTTGCCCGATCCACAACCAGATCCCGGACTGGAACGACCTCGTCTACAATGGCGACTGGGACAATGCGATCCGCAACCTGCATTCGACCAACAATTTCCCCGAGTTCACCGGCCGCATCTGCCCCGCGCCCTGCGAGGAAGCCTGCACGCTGAACCTCGAGGACATTCCGGTTGCCATCAAGACTGTCGAACAGGCAATCGCCGACAAGGCTTATGAAACCGGCCATATCCGGCCTTATCCGCCAGAGAAGAAGACGGGCAAGCGGGTCGCTGTCATCGGCTCCGGCCCGGCAGGGATGGCGGCGGCGCAGCAGCTTGGCCGCGCCGGCCACGAGGTCAGCGTTTATGAGCGTGAGAGCCGTCCCGGCGGGCTGATGCGCTACGGCATTCCCGACTTCAAGATCGAGAAGCACTATATCGACCGCCGCATCGAGCAGATGCAGGGCGAGGGCGTGACCTTCCATTGCGGCGTCAATGTCGGCGTCGACAAGCCGGTGGCAGAGTTGCTCGCCGGATACGATGCGGTGCTCTATTGCGGCGGTTCGGAATCGCCGCGTCCGGCCAACATTCCGGGCGACGATCTCGGCGGCGTCTATGACGCCATGCCCTATCTGGTGCAGCAGAACCGTCGCGTCGGCGGCGAGCCGATCCAGTCGGTGGCCTGGCCGTCGCATCCGATCATCGCCGGCGGCCAGCATGTCGTCGTCGTCGGCGGCGGCGATACCGCGTCCGACTGCGTCGGCACCGCCTTCCGCCAGGGCGCGGTGCGCGTCACCCAGCTCGACATCCGCCCGCAGCCGCCGGAGAAGGAAGACAAGCTTTCGGTCTGGCCTTACTGGGCGACCAAGATGCGCACCTCGTCCTCACAGGCCGAAGGTGCGGAGCGCGAATTCCAGGTGGCGACGCTCGAATTCATCGGCGAGGACGGCCAACTGACCGGCGTCAAATGCTGCGAAGTCGACGAGAAGCGCAAGCCGATCGCCGGCACCGAATTCGTCATCCGTGCAGACCTCGCCTTCATCGCCATCGGCTTTGCCGGACCGGCTGCCGCCGGCGTCGCGAAAGAGCTGGACGGTGAGATGAAAATCACCACCGACAGCCGCCGTTCCCGCAATGTCGAAGCCAACGATCGCGACTACAAGACCAGCGTCGACAAGCTCTACGCCGCAGGTGATGTGCGCCGCGGCCAGTCGCTGGTTGTGTGGGCGATCCGCGAAGGCCGCCAGGCCGCGCGCTCGATCGATGAAGCGCTGATGGGGTCGACGGTACTCCCCCGTTAACGGTTGATCGCCGTCGTCGTATCCGTCGCGGCAGCGGCCTTGGGCGGCCACGAGAAGTCGTCGGCGCGGCCGGGCGAGGCCTCGGGCGCCTTGCCTTCGAGGATTAGTTTTTCGCCGGGCAGATCCGGATTGGCTTTCGGCGCCGCCGCCGCACCGAGAAGTTCGGTACCGCCGTCGAGCGCCGGATCGTTGAGCAGCATTGGAACGGTGCGGTCGACCACGATCGGGGCGGCGGGCAGCGACGGCGCCTCGACCGGGGCGCCGGCCGGTGCGGCAGCCGTCACCACGCTTCCCGGCGCTGCCAGGCCGAGGATCTTGGCCAGCGGCTTTTCGGTGTAGAAGGCGAGCTTTCGCTTGCCGGCTTTCGAGACGTTGATGCCGTCGTCGGAGCGCAGCCGCACGGCCTGGCCGTTAATGTCGGGGCCGGTCGAGACAAAGGCGCCGTTCTCGTCGACGAACCCATCCCAGACATCGACGAATTCGCCGCCGTTCTTCTCGGCAGCCGAGTGGTAGATGTCGTTGAATGCGAGCATGTCGGAGGTCATCTTCGGCGTCTTGAAGGCTGGCATGCCGACCCACAGATAAGGCACCTTGGTCGCCGCCAGTGCCTTTCCCAAGGCTTCGGTCCGGCGTTCGTATTCCTTGGTCCAGTTCTCGGAGCGCGGCTGCTCGCGCACATCGTTGACGCGCATCTGCTGGCGGTCGTTGGAGCCGAGCATGACGACGACCACGGAGGGTTTTTCGGTCTCGACCAGCGATTTGACCTGTTCGGGCCAATTGTAGACATCATCGCGCACGAAACCCGAAGAACCGTTGGCGCGCTCGACGATCCTGACGTTGGCATTGTCGGCAAAGGCTGTTTCGAGGCCTTCGGCCAGGCCGTTGGCCATGAAATCGCCGATCACCAGAACGACGCGGGCATCCGGTGTCTTCTCGACAATCGGAGCGGAAGGTTCAACGGGTGCACGGGGCTTCTTCTTGACCTTCGGCTTTGCCTTGCGGACGTCGAGCGGCGGCTCGATGCGTTCGCTGCGGCGCGGGAACAGAAGGTCGCGCAGCGACCAGCCGCGGTTCTGCGGTTGTTCCTGCGCCAAAGCCGGTGTGTGGAAACTGCCGGCGAGTCCCGTCGCCAGGACAACGATGGCCAGAACGAGGATCGGCAAGCGGAAAACGATCACACGGATACGCGCTGCCGAAACCAAGCACCCTCTCCATCCCTTGGTGCATGGCCCTCGCAGCGGATCATGCACACATCAATGCTACGGCATCCCTTGAGCGCCGCAATGCGCGGCGCTGCCGATGGCTCTATTTCTTTCTGAGCCATTTGAGCACTTCCATGCTCGGATACCCGTCCTGGGTCAAGCCGACCGTTGCCTGATAGGTCATGATGGCGGTTTTCGTGCCGTCACCGATCTTGCCGTCGAACTTGCCGTCGTAAAGTCCGTGCTGCGAAAGCCGCTTCTGCAACTCCTGCCTTTCCTCGAAGGACAGTTTGGTGAAAGGCCGCTTCCAGTCCTGCACCAGACCATTAGAACCGGCGATTTCGTCGGCAAGAAGGCCGACGGCCAGGGCATATTTGTCGGCGTTGTTGTAGGCCTTGATGACGGAGAAGTTCTTGATCATCAGGAAGGCCGGTCCGCCGCGGCCGTCCGGCACTTTCAGCGTCGCCTTGTCGGTTGCGTTCTTGAACGGCTTGCCATTGGCCCTGGCGACGCCGAGCGCCTGCCACTGCGCCAATGTCTTCGAGCCGGCCGGCAGTTTGCCCGCCGGAATGGTGACCTCGTAGCCCCAGGTCTTGCCGCCCTGCCAGCCATTCTTCTTCAGCAGATTGGCTGATGTCGCCAACGCATCGGGGATCGAATTCCAGATGTCGCGCTTGCCGTTGCCGTCCATGTCGACGGCATAATGCTGGTAGCTGGTCGGGATGAACTGGGTCTGGCCCATGGCGCCGGCCCAGGAGCCCATCAGGTGGCTTTCGTCGATGTCGCCGGTCTGCAGGATTTTCAGCGCGGCGACCAATTGGGTGCGGGCGAATTTCGAACGCTTCGGGTCGCCATAGGCGAGGGTTGCCAGCGAGCGGATGACATTGCGCATGATGTCGTCGCGCTTGAGGATCTCGCCATAATTCGATTCCATCGACCAGATGGCGAGCAGGATGTAGCGGTCGACGCCGAACCTCGCCTCGATCCGTTCCAGCCACGGCTTCCATTTCCTGGCCATCTGCTGGCCGACGGCAACGGACTGGTCGTGGACGCGGTTGTCGAAATAGTCCCAGGCAGGTGCGGTGAATTCGGGCTGGGTGCGTGCCTTTTCCAGCACCACCGGGTCGGGTTCATTGATGCCCCGGAACGCCCGGTCGTAGACCGCGCCGGAAACGCCGCCCGCCACGGCGGTGGCGCGGAAGCCGGCGACCCATTGCCGAAACCCGGCATCGGCGAAGGCCGGTCCGGCCGGCATCAGCAAGGCGAGCGAGAGGCTGGCCGCCGTCAGCACGCTGGTAAAGAGTTTTGCGGCACTGCGAACGGACATATTTTCCCCTTTCTCTATCTCAGGAAAGACCATTCATCGCCGAACCGGGTTAGCAATTGGTTTACCATAGGCGGCGCCTGGAACGAAAAGACACCTGGATGCTTTACCGGTTGATGTTTCCCTCAATGGCCCGATAATCCACAATTCCGGCGCGAAAATGTCGCGAGGCGGGATTGCCGGGCACGCCCTCAAACGGATAATTGACGCATGAAGCGAGTTCGCAAGGCAGTTTTCCCGGTCGCCGGTCTCGGCACACGGTTTCTCCCGGCCACCAAGGCCATTCCCAAGGAGATGCTGACCGTCGTCGACCGGCCGGTCATCCAGTATGTCGTCGATGAGGCGCGCGAGGCCGGCATCGAACATTTCATCTTCGTCACCGGCCGCAACAAGGCGGTCATAGAAGACCATTTCGATATCCAGTTCGAGCTCTATGATACGCTGGCACAGCGCGGCAAGGACGATCAGCTGGCCCGCTTGCAGCGGCTGCAGCCGGCGCCGGGGCAGACCTCGTTCACCCGCCAGCAGGTGCCGATGGGGCTCGGCCACGCCGTCTGGTGCGCCCGCGAACTGGTCGGCGACGAACCCTTCGCGCTGTTGCTGCCCGACATGATCATGCAGTCGGAGAAGAGCTGCACGAAGGCCATGGTCGAGCTCTACGAGGAGACGGGCAACAACATCATCGCCGTGCAGGAATGCGATCCGGCCGAGACCCACAAATATGGCATTGTCGGCCGCGGCGAGGACACGCATCACGGCTTCCGCATCACCGAGATGGTCGAAAAGCCGAAGACCGGCACCGCGCCGTCCAATCTCTACATCAACGGCCGCTACATCCTGCAGCCCGAGATTTTCAAGATCCTCGAAAGCCAGGAAAAGGGCGCCGGCAACGAGATCCAGCTCACCGACGCGATGCTGAAGCTGGAAAAGCAGCAGCCCTTCTTTGGCTACCACTTTCAGGGCCGCACCTTCGATTGCGGCTCGCCGGAAGGCTTCGTCGAGGCCAATGTCGCCTTCGCGCTGTGGCGCAGCGACATGAACGAGAACATGGCCGGCGTCATCCGCACGCTGCTCGATGAGATGAAGCCGTCCGAGCGTCGCGGCGCTGCTTTTTAGCTACCGCTGCAGCTTCAGCCCCAAATAGATGCTGTTGGCGGTGTAGTTGCGCCCGGGCAGATTGCTGGTCAGCTTTTCGGTGCGGGCGCGGCTGGTGAGGCCGACATAGCGGTTCAGCCACCAGGTCAGCCCGGCCTCTGCACTCAGCGTCATGTCATGGCCGTCGGAGCCGGTGTAATTGCGCCAGTCGAGCCCAAGGGCTGCGTTGCCGGTCAGGTCGGCGCGGATCTGCCGCTCGCCGGTGAGGCGGCCGGAATAGAGGATGTCGCCGCTCTCACCGGCATTCGTTGTGCCTTCGACCGTGGTTCGCCCGGTGAGGCCGATGATGGTGCCGCGCTCGGGCGACCATTTGAGGTCGGCATTGATGGTGGCTCCCGAAATCGCCTCCAGGTTCTTGTCGTCGATCGCTTCCCGCAGCCAGCCGGCCGAGAACTCACCTTTGAGCTTCTCGCCCATGTCGACTTCGATACCGGCGCGTGCGCCAAGCCGGGTCGAAGAGCGCTCGAAGCCCTTGTTGTCGACCCGTTGGTCATATACCCGGCGGCCGAGCTCAATCTCGGCAAAGGGCGTCAGAGCCGGGGAAATTTCATAGCCGGTCCGCAACGTTGCGGTATAGAGCGTGTTGTCCTGGTCCTTCTGCGACAGCGAGGTGCCATCGGTAAGTTCGGCATCGCCATAGATGTCGCGGGAGACTGCGCCGGTCAGCGCAAAGCGCATCTTGCCAACGTCCTTCTCGACGCCGAGGCTGCCGTCGACCGTCTGGCGGATCGGCTGCGATTTGACGCCGGCAATGGCGTCGGGCGCGGAGGCCGATTCCGGCGCAATCTCGTAGCCGAGCTTGGCGATGGCGCGCAGTTCATTGTCGAGGTCGACATTGTACGTGCCTTGGATACGGCCGCGTGCCTCATTGATCTTCTGGCCCGAAATGGTGTTGCGGAAATTGCCGTAGCCGTCGATGACCGCCGAATTCTCGCGCCAATCGGAGGCGGCGGAGAAACGCAGCGCCGTTTCGGACAGCACCGCCGACTTGCCGCCAGCGCTGGAATCGGCGTTCGACGTGACGGCAACGCCCTGCTCGAGCGTCGGCCGCAGCAGGAACGAGCCGACCTTGATGCCGGTTGCCGCGTACGGGTCGTCCTCGAGCTTCTTCTTCTGGCCCTCGATGGCGTCGGTGCGCTCGGCGCCGGGGTCGAGCTTTCGTCGGTCGACGCCGTCGACGGTGAGGACACGGCGGTTAGCTGTGTCCTGATCGGCGTCGCCTGCCGCAGTGCCGTCCGGGGTCGTTCCGGTGGTGGTCTGGTCCGTGGCTTTGCCAGGCTTCTTCTTGTCGGCAGCCTTGGTTTTGTCCTTGGCCTTGTCTGCATCCGCGGCGGCGCGTTGCTTTGCCGTCGACGGACGGCGTGGCTGGACGGTTGGCGGCTTGTCGGTGAACGAATCGTCGATGGTCGCCGGCGGGTCGAAAATGCTGTTTGCGCCGGCCTGTGACGGGTCGGTGTCGTCAGGCAAGGCGCCATCGCTGGCCGGCACATAAGCGGTTGGCGTGTTTCCCGTGGGGGCGGTGTCGGCAGGGGCGGGCTTGACCTGCGTGTTGGCCTTGGTCAATTGCCTGGCCCGGCGCTGCTGGTCGGACAGGATCGCCGATTCCGAAACTTCGCCGCGCAGCTCGGTCTCCTGGGCATGAAGCGCAGTTGGCCGCAGCAAAGCGAGCACGCTCGTCGCCAGAAGCAGAGCGCAAAAGGCTCTGCCCGTTCGACCTTTTTTCTCTTGAGGCTGGGCCCGCGACATCGTCACCACTGCTTGCGCGGCGCAAGCGCGCCATACTTACCGAACCGTAAACGGGGATGGTTAACGGAGGGTTGAAGGTGTGCCTGTACGACATGGCTGGACGGCAATTCTGTTGGACAGGCGAACGGCAAAGCGCTAATCGCATCAGCCATGCATGCGGGATCCCCAGAAAAGAAGCCTTTGGAGGCTTCGGTCGCCTCGGCGCTGAGAACGGTAGCCACGGAACAGGCCGGCGTGGCGGCATTGGCCGCCGCGCTGGAGAACGAACTGGCCGAACCTTTCGCCCGCGCCGTCGACATGGTGTCGCGCATCAATGGCCGCGTCATAGTCACCGGCGTCGGCAAAAGCGGCCATATCGGCACTAAGATCGCGGCTAGTCTGGCTTCGACCGGCACGCCAGCCTTCTTCGTCCATCCGGCGGAGGCCAATCATGGCGACCTTGGCATGATCGCCAGAGACGATGCCATCATCGCCATGTCATGGTCCGGCGAGAGCAAAGAATTGATGGGCATCGTCGCCTATTCCAGGCGCTTCTCGATCCCGCTGATTGCGATTACTGCGGGCGCGGCCTCGGCGCTGGCGCGCGCGGCCGACGTGGTGGTGCTCCTGCCGTCCGCGCCGGAAGCCTGCCCGCACGGTCTGGCGCCGACGACGTCGACCCTGCTGCAACTGGTGGTCGGCGATGCGCTGGCCATAGCGCTGCTCGAAGCGCGCGGCTTCACGCCCGACCATTTCCGCACGTTCCACCCCGGCGGCCAGCTCGGCGCCAACCTCACGCAGATCCACGAGATCATGCATGTCGGCGAAAGGCTGCCGCTGGTGGCTTCCGGCACGGGCATGCGCGAGGCGATCCTCGAATTGTCGAACAAGGGCTTCGGCTGCGTGGCGATCGCGACGGCGGATGGCGCGTTGGTGGGCATCATCACCGATGGCGACATCAGGCGTCACATCGGCAGCAATCTCATGGAAATGAGCGTCGATCAGGTGATGACGAAAAAGCCGAAGACGGCCACACCGGACACGCTGGTGGCGACGGCGCTGCAGATTATCAACAATTCGGCCATTACGAGCCTGATGGTGGTCGAAGGCAGGCGGCTCGTGGGACTGGTTCATCTGCACGACCTGCTGCGCATCGGCGCCGCCTGAAAAAATCAAAGGACGCGTCGCGTTCGGGAAGCCCAGGCGACGCGGCCTGATTTTCCGGATCGAAAGCGCCATGCGCTTTCGAAATGTCATACTGCCTCGACGGTCAGTTCCAGATCGGTGTCGGCCGAACTGACGACGCGCACCTGCGTGCCGGCCGGCAGGTCGGGACCGGAGACGCGCCACAGTGTGTCGCCGAGTTTGATGCGGCCGCGACCGTCCTTGATCGGCTCGGCCAGCGTTGCCATCCTGCCGACCAACTGCGCGCCGCGCCGGTTGAGCAGCGGCTGGTCGCTAGGAGTATTACGCCCACCAACCAGCTTCTTTCCGGCAAAGGCCGAGACCAGCGACAGGGCCAGGAAGGCGAGGACCTGGACTTCCCAGGCCCAGAAGCTTGCGTCCCAGACGAGCAGGGAAATCACACCGATCACCAATGCGGCGATGCCGATCCACAGCATGAATATTCCTGGCGCGATGACCTCCATCACCAGGAGGACGAAGCCCAGAACCATCCAGTTCCACGGACCAAGTTCGGAAATGATGCGGTCGAACATGGGAGTGCGCTCCTATGATCTCAGTTCTCAGCTAGCCTCAATTCTCGCCTGGGCGAACCACCGGAGGGCGGGCGGCCTGCCTGGCGGCGCCGGCGGTGCCTTCGCTGCGGAACACCTCCCTGGCGATCTCGCTTATGCCGCCGAGCGTGCCGATCAGCGCCGAGGCTTCCATCGGCATCAGCACGACCTTGCTGTTGTTGGCGGTACCGATCTTGCCCATCGCTTCGGTGTATTTGAGCGCCACGAAGTAGTTGAGTGCCTGCACGTCGCCCTTGGAGATGGCTTCCGATACAACCTGGGTGGCTCGCGCTTCGGCCTCGGCCGAGCGTTCGCGTGCCTCGGCGTCGCGGAAGGCGGCTTCCTTGCGGCCTTCGGCCTCGAGGATCTGCGACTGCTTGAGGCCTTCGGCGGCGAGGATCTGCGCACGCTTGTTACGTTCAGCCGTCATCTGACGACCCATCGATTCGATGAGGTTGGCCGGCGGATTGATATCCTTGATCTCGACGCGGGTGATCTTGATGCCCCACGGATGCGCCGCTTCGTCGACGACGCGCAGCAGGCGCTCGTTGATGGCGTCGCGGTTCGACAGCAATTCGTCGAGGTCCATCGAGCCCATGACGGTACGGATGTTGGTCATCGTCAAATTGAGAATGGCGTTCTCCAGGCCGGCGACCTGGTAGGCGGCCTGCGCCGCATTGAGGATCTGGTAGAAGGCGATGCCGTCGACGCCGACAATGGCGTTGTCGCGCGTGATGATTTCCTGGCTCGGAACGTCGAGCACCTGCTCCATCATGTTCATCTTGGCGCCGATTCGGTCGACGAACGGCACGATGAGGTTGAGGCCGGGGCTTAGTGTTTTGGTGTAACGACCAAAGCGCTCCACCGTATAATTATAGCCTTGCGGGATTGTCCGGATGCCTTTGATAAGAAGCACCAATACCAGAAAGGCAAGCGCACCAATCGCAATACCGAAACCACTGAAGTCCATTTGAATCTCCCTCAGATGCCGGCCATGGCGTTGATTCCATGCAACCGACTTCACCAAACACTTAGGTGTGTTTCAATAATGTTACAATCAGGTGATCGTTGATTATTAGTGCATGGAATAGCGCAACTGCGGCGATCGATCGCCGCAACGTGGCGGCCTCAGACCCAGCCCGACAGCTCGCGCCGCACCATCGCCTCGATCACCGCCATGCCTTCTGCACTGTCGTTGAGGCACGGGATGTGGGCGAATTTCTCGCCGCCGGCGTGATGGAAGGTCTCGGCCGCCTCGCGGCCGATTTCGTCCAGCGTCTCGATGCAGTCGACGGAAAAGCCTGGGTTGACGATGGCGATCGATTTCACGCCGTCCTTCGCCAGTTTCTCGACCGTCTTGTCGGTGTAGGGCTGCAGCCATTCCTGGGCGCCGAAGCGCGACTGGAAGGTGATGATCAGCTTCTTTTCATCCCACCCCAGTCGTTCACGCAACAGCCGTGTCGTCTTCTGGCAGTGGCAGTGATAGGGATCGCCCTTCTCGAAATAGGGCTTCGGGATGCCGTGATAGGAGGTGATGACCACCTCGGGCTCGAAGTCTAGCGTTGCCAGATGCCGTTCGATCGAATGGGCGAGCGCCTCGATGTAGACCGGCTCGTCATAGTAGGGCGGAACACTGCGCACGGCAGGCGCGCGGCGCATCTTCATCAAGGCGCGAAACAGCTGGTCGTTGGCGGTCGCGGTGGTGGTCGCGGAGTATTGCGGGTAGAGTGGGAACGACAGGATGCGGTCGCAGCCTTGCTCGACCAGCCTTTGCGCGACGCTCGCGGTCGAGGGGTTGCCGTAGCGCATCGCCCAGTCGACCACGACATCGGGTAGGTCGATGAGCGCTGCGGCCAGCTTTTCGCCCTGCGCCCGGGTGTAGGTGCGCAGCGGCGACTCGTTCCTCTCGCGGTTCCATATCCTGGCGTAATTGGCGCCGGACTTGTTCGGTCTCGTGGTCAGCACCAAGCCGTAGAGGATCGGATACCAGATCGCCTTGTTGAGCTCGATGACCCGCGGATCGGACAGGAATTCGCGGAGATAGCGCCACATCGGCTTGAAATCGGTGCCGTCCGGCGTGCCGAGATTGACCAACATGACGCCGATCTTGCCTGCCTTTACCGGCGGATGTCCGGCCGGTAGCGGGTCGAGCGGTTTCGCGGCTTTGGGGTCGACAGGCGTGGAAAGCGTCATGAAGGTCTCCCGACACCGCGAAAACCGACGATGTCGGGCGAAACTAGCGATGCGGCGCGAGTTTTCAATGCTGCGTCTGGCCGCACCTTACCTTGAAAGCCAAAAACCCGTCCGGTTACCCGGACGCGTTTTGCTGGTCGCAAGTGCGAAGCGAGGTTACTTCGCCGGAATGGTCAAGGTCGCGCCGACAGGAAGCCGGCGTGGTTCGTAGCCTTTGTTGGCCTCGGAGATCACCTTCCACTTGGCGCCGTCGCCGTAGGCCTTTTTGGCGAGATCCCAATAGGTATCGCCGGCGACGATGACATGGCTGGCTTCGGCCGGGGCGGCGTCAGCCGGCTTTGCCGGAGCAGGTGCGGCTTCGGCCGGTTTTGCCGGTTCGGCCGGAGCCGGCGTTGCCGGGGCGGTTTCCGCCGGGACAGTCGGCGGCGTGGTGGTGATGTCGCCGGAGCCTGCCGGCAATGCGGGCATCGCCGGCTCCGCCGGTGCAGCCTCGGCCGGTTTTGCCGGTTCCGCTGGAGCAGGTGCCGGTTCGGCTGGTTTTGCCGGCTCGGCGGCCGGGGCAGCCGCTACGGTTGCGGCAACCTCGGTGATGCGGCCGTCGAGCTTGGGCGTATAGGGCCGGTGCGCGGCGAGATAGTCGGCGACCACCTGTTCGAGGCCCGGGCCGTAATCATAGGCGTTCTTGGCCTTCTCGGCGAAGACCTTGTAGCCGTCGCCGCCCTGGCGGACGTAATTGTTGGTGGCGACCAGATAGTCCTTGTCCGGATTGATCGGCGCCCAGGCACCGTTCTGCATCACCTCGACCGACTTGACTCGGCCGGCATTGGGCGCGACCGACTTGTCGAAGGAGTATTTGAGACCTGCCACCTGCGGGAAGCGGCCGCCGCCGTCCTCGACCTGGCTGACGCCGTTTTCCAGCCCGGCAACCAGATCCTTGCCTGAAATCTGGAAGGTCGCCAGCGTGTTCTGGAACGGCAGCACCGTCAGCACCTCGCCCATGGTGACGGTGCCCTTGGCGATCGAAGCACGCAGGCCGCCGCCATTCGAGACGACGATCTCGACGCCCTGTCCCTTGACGCGGTCGAGGATGGCGTCGGAGACGAGGTTGCCCATCGCGCATTCCTTGGTGCGGCAGCTTTCGCGGCTGCCGTCGATGGCCTCGGTGGTCTCGGCCACTTCCTTGTTCTTCAGCGCCTCGATCGGCGCGCCAAGCTCCTTGATGCGGGCAAGAACGGCCGGATCGGGAGTGATCGACTTGTCGAGGAAGATCGGGTCGCCGCTGGCTTCCTTGACGTTGCCATTGTCGTCGAACACGACCTTGAATTCGCCGAGATATTTCGAATAGGACGCGGCCTGCACCACAGGCACCTTGGAGCCGTCGGGGTTGTCGACCATCGTCGGGTAGGGGCCTTCAGCCTTCGGGTCGGTGTTGGACAGAAGCGAATGGCTGTGGCCGCCGACCACCACATCGATGCCCGGGATCTTGGCGATGACATCGCGCTCGCGCCTGTAGCCGATATGGGTGACGGCAATGATCTTGTTGACGCCTTGCGCCTTCAGCTTCTCGACCTCGGCGGTGATCGACTTGACGTCGTCCTCGATGGTAATGTTGGGGCCGGGAGAGGCGAGTTCCGGCGTGTCGTTGGTCACGGCGCCGACAATGCCGATCTTCTGGCCGCCGACCTCAAGCACAATCGACGGCTTGATCTTGCCTGCGGCGCCGGACTTGTCGTTGGGCACGACATTGGCGCTGACGATCGGGAACTTCGCCTTGTCGAGATAAGGCACCAGCGCGCTCTCGCCATCGTCGAATTCGTGGTTGCCGAGCGTCACCGCGTCGGGCTTGATCTGATTGAGGAATTCCTCCTCCGCCGTGCCCTTGTAGGTGATGTAGAACAGCGATCCCTGAAAGCTGTCGCCGGCATTGAGCAGCAGCACGTTCTGGCCTTCGAGCTTCTTGCGCTCCTGTGCGATCGCGGTGACCAGCCGGCCGGCGCCGCCGATGCACTCACCCTTGGTCTCTTCCTCGGCCGAGCAGGTCGACTCGTATTTGTTGTTGCCTTCGATGCGGCTGTGCCAATCGTTGAAATGCAGGATGTTCAACGTGTAGTCGGCAAAGGATGGTGCGGCCGACAGGCCGAGTGTCGAGGCAGAGAGGGCGGCAATGGCGGCGAGCTTCTTCATCTTCGTCTCCCGGATATGATCAAAGGCGTTTAACGCTCTTGCCCGACTGCAGGATAACAGCCAGCATTTCGGGTATGTTCACATCGCGGTTGTGGCGATGCAAGAAGAATCAGGGCGGATAACCGGCATCGGTTTGCCGGCATAAAAGAGGCGGCGGCATCGCGGCGCCGCCATCCGCAAAGCCGCATGGGAAAGGTTCAGCCGCGCCTGGTCAGCACGAAGTTCTGCCCGGCGGAGCTGGTGCAATTCAGCTGGTTTATGGACACCAGCAGGCAGTTGAAAGCGATTGGCTGCTGCCGGATCAGCGAGGTTCCGTTGATCTCGACCGAGGTGGCGCCGGTCTTGGTGTAGCTGCCGTCAGCGAATTTCTCACCGGTCTCCGCCGAAACGGTGGTGAAGACGCCGCCGTTCAATGTCGAGACCGCCTTGCCTTCGGCGTTCAGCCATGAGCCTTCGACGCCTCGCGCCTGCGATGAGATCGGTGGCCCGTCGGAGCCGCCGGTGGTGCAGGCGGCAAGCATCGTCGCAAGAACGCCCGCCGCTCCCGCAGAAAGAATTTTGCGCGCAATCGTCATATCAAATCCTCTCCTGACGCATCGGCCCAATCGTCAAACGACGTTTTGGGGAACACGATGTGCGTGGCCTCAAGTTTCCAGAGCCGTCCCTCGTGCGTCCAAATGGATGCACACTGCTCTCGTCCGCATCCCTTCAATCGCCCGATTTCCGGGCGATTGCAAGGCAGTGAGGCAGGGGTATGGAACCGCTATCGAACGAGGATGTTGCGGAATTGCCACGGGTCGCTTTTGTCGAGGTCTTCGGGAAACAGGCCCGGACGGTTATCGAGCGGCGTCCAGTCGGTGTAGTAGCCCTTGACCGGTCCGAGATACTGGGACTGCACTTCCAGGCAGCGCTTGTAGTCCATCTCGTCGGCCTCGACGATGCCGGCTTCCGGGTTTTCCAGCGCCCAGACCATGCCGGCGAGCACGGCCGAGGTGACCTGCATGCCGGTAGCGTTCTGGTAGGGCGCCAGCTTGCGGGCTTCGGCCAGCGACAGCTGCGAACCGTACCAGTAGGCGTTCTTGGCATGGCCGTAGAGCAGCACGCCAAGCTCGTCGACGCCGTCGACCAGCTCGTTTTCGTCGAGCACATGGTGGACCGGCTGCGGCTTGCCGGCAGCGCCGAACATTTCGTGGAGTGACAACACGGCGTCGTTGCAGGGGTGATAGGCATAGTGGCAGGTCGGGCGGTATTGGACCTTGCCCTTCTTACCGCGCACGGTGAAGAAGTCGGCGATCGAGATCGCCTCATTATGCGTCACCAGGAAACCGTATTGCGCGCCCGGCGTCGGGCACCAGGAGCGCACGCGGGTGTTGGCGCCGGGCTGTTCGAGATAGATCGCGGCCTTGGAGCCATGCTTGTGCTCCTTGCCGTTCTTCGGCATCCATCTCTCATGCGTGCCCCAGCCGAGCTCGGCCGGCTGCAGCCCTTCCGAGATGAAACCTTCGACCGACCAGGTGTTCCAGAACACGTTCATCGGCTTCGGCTTCTTGGTGCGCTGGGTGTCGCGCTCGGCGATGTGGATGCCCTTGACGCCGGCCTTCTTCATCAGCTTCGCCCAGCCGTCACGGTCGTCCTGCGCGGGTTCGGAAAACTCGAGGCCGAGGTCGCCGGCAAGGTTCAGCAGCGCCTGCTTGACGAACCACGAGACCATGCCCGGATTGGCGCCACAGGTCGAAACCGCGGTAGCGCCGCCGGGCTTGTCGTGCTTCTCCTTGATCAAGGCTTCGCGCAGCGCGTAGTTGGTGCGGCTGGCATTGTCGGCCTTGGCGTCGAAATAGAAGCCGAGCCACGGCTCGACGACGGTGTCGATGTAGAGCACGCCGAGCTTGCGGCAGAGCCGCATCAGGTCGACCGAGCCGGTATCGACCGACAGATTGATGCAAAAGCCCTGGCCGCCACCATTGGTCAAAAGCGGCGTCAGCAGTTTCTTGTAGTTTTTCTCGGTCACGTGCTCCTGCACGAAGGCGATGCCGCGCTCGTCGAGCAGCTTGCGGTCGGTGTCGAGCGGGTCGATGACCGTCATGCGCGACTTGTCGAATTTGAAATGGCGCTCGATCAGAGGCAGCGTTCCCCGTCCGATCGAACCAAAGCCGATCATCACGACAGGGCCGGTGATTTCACCGTAAACGGGCCAGTTTTCATTCGCCATTTTATCGAGCACTCCTTAAAGCAACGCGCCAAAACGGCCGTTCGACCGCCGCGCGACAAACCATAGATCATTGTCACAATAAAGCGAAAAGCAGGGATAAGGTTAGTTCCCGACGGCGCAGATGCGCCTACGGTTCGAGCAGTTTCGCGAATTCCGGTGTGAACAGCGCTTGTGCTTCGGAGACCGGGATTTCAACGAGATCGTCGCCGCAAGCCTGGATGACGTTGGGCAAACCTTGCAGCCCGAAGACCAGAACCTGCCTGTCGCCATCGCGTTTCAGGCTGGCGCCGAGATAGTCGCTGATCAAATCGTCGATGCCGCATTCGGCCTCGTAATCCACCTCGGTCTGGTCGCTTGGCTTCTTGCGCTTCTCCTTGACGAAGGTGGCCAGCGAGGGGCCTGGCTTGCCCTCGACCGTATCGGAAAACATGTCGTGAAGGGTAAGCAAGGCGCCACGGCGTACGTCCATGACATAGGCGTCGGAATAGTTGTTCGGATGCGCACCACCGCAATAGAGGCTGCCGGATTCCGACCAGCTCATCAGCTTCGGCGTCAATGACGTCACTTTGGACGTCGTGTCTTCATAGCCGCCAAGCGAATCGTCATCCATGCCCTCCATCGGCGGCCCGTCGTGGAAACCGGCATATTGCAGCGCCGCGCACGTCAAGGCGCTGAGGCTGTCATGCCAATGGCGGTTCTGCAGCAAGGCATTGGCGGCTTCGATCGGCGCACTGCCGGCGAGATCGACGATGCGCGGCCTGGCGAATTTGGTGCGCGGATCGGTGACATAGTTGTAGGCTGCATCCGGCCAACCTTCCTTGGCGTCTGCCTTGGGCGCGAAATCCAGCTTGAGATAGTCGTAGGGCGATGCCGCCATGGTGATCGGCGCATCGTTGCCCGAGAATGTGATGTCGGTGAAATCATAGAGATCGCGTGGCGTCGTCGCCGGCGTCTCCGTCTGGGCACGGCTGGCGATCCTTGTCAGCTTCAGCGGCAGGGTCTTTTTGGCCGTCCAGGTGCCTTCCAGCGTCTTGCCCTTGTCGGCGGAACTCAACCGCCAGACGGCGCCGATGGGTGGAGCCTGGCCGTCGCCGCACTTCTTGGCATCGCAGGCTTCTTCCTCGGCCAATTGAAAGGTGGCGCCCTTGCTCGACTTCGCCTGCAGAGGAATATCGACGCCCTTGGAGCGGTAGAAATAGCGGCCCGCCAGTACCTCTCCAGCCGTCGCCGGATTACCGGTAAACTCGACGACGATGTCGATGTTGCCGAGCTTCCCCGCATAGGTCACCGGTTCCGCATGCGCTGTTGCCGGTAACGCCAGCAATGCACCGAGCAGGACGGCTAGCTTCAGAACATGTCGGATCATCGTCACTCCTGAGCCATGGTTTGCAGGCGTTGCACCAGCCGGTCACGGTCTGATGTCATCCCCTTATAGTCGAGTTGAGCCTCATCCAGCGCCTGCAATTGCGCCGCGAAAGAGGCGGCAAGCGTTACCCGGTCGGGATGCCGCGCCAGCACTTTCAGCGGGTCGAGATGGATGCGGATGGTGAACAGGATGTCGCGCGACAGAGGCAGTTTGCGCAGCGTCTGGCGCTCGACGCGGATGAAGGCGTGGGCGTTGACGTCGCCGTCGGGAAATCGCGAGGGGCGGTTGGTGGCACGGTCGATGCGCTCGACATTGGAGAGCGGATGATAGAGCGCGTCGCCGGCCTGGATCGACCAGTTGAAGCGTTCGACGGCCTGGCCCTGCAGGCCGTCGAACATGCGGTTGATGAGCTCGGCCGGCCTGGTGCCCGGACCGAAGCCCGGCACCGGTGCGTGGATCTGCTGCAGCGGCCGGCCGAATTTCTCGACCAGCGACCAGGATGACGGGAAACACAGCGAGCCGGCGGCGAGCCGCCAGCCGGTGTCGTCACGGCGCATCAGGATCAGGTCTTCCTGGACGAGCAGCGACGCTGCGACCAGCGGGGCATCGGGGAAGGTGGCGTCAGAGTCGGCTTTGGCGCCAATGACCTCAACCCCGGCATTGGTGCGCCGGTACATCCCGGGAAATGTCGACAGCAGATGTGCTTCGATGAGGCCGCGCACTTCGCGCTGGGTGTCGCGCGTGCCGTCTTCCTCGACAAACACCTTGTCGGGAATTTCGGCATAGAGCCGGCGCTTTTCGGCGAGATGGTCGAAGAGATACCGGTCGACCTCGATCCACTTGTCGAGCTCGAGCGGCTTCAGCCCGATGGTGAAGAGCTTTGAGGAGCCATCATAGGGCGTGTGCGTGGGCTGACGAGAATTCATGCTTCGCTAGAAAGTGTCCAATGCCGGCGGTTATTCTCGCAGCCGCTTCGTATCAGGCCAATGTTGCCGGGATCAAGCCGCGCAGAGAATTGCCGACGAACAGTGTTTTGGCGGATTTCAACTCGTCATAGCTGTAGATCGCCTCCTGGGCGCGCCCTTCGTCCAGCAGCTCGGCGCGCAATACGCCAGGCAGCAGGCCGCAGTCGAGCCTGGGTGTCATCAGCATGCCATCACCGAAATCGGCGAAGACGTTGGTGATGGTGCCTTCGCAGATTTCACTGCGCTCATTTGCGAGCAACACTTCGTCGGCCTGGGTGATCAGATATTCGGAGCGGGCGTGAGTGTAGACTTGCCGCCGGCCGGTCTTGTGGCGCAGCAGCGTGTCGGTGGAGGAGAGCCGCACCCGTGCCAGCTGCAGCCGCCAGACCTTGTCGGCGGCGAACGGCTCATAGGGCTGGACCGAGGCGGTCACTTCGCCATTGCGCTGCAGGACGAGCCGGGTGCGCAGCGCCTTTTGCTGCGCCCCGACAGTATTCGCCAGCACCTCGCCGATCCGCTGCGGATCGCAGGCAAAGCCGAGTTCTTCCGCCGAGCCGTAAAGGCGCGCGAGATGGCGTTCGAAGCGCAGAAAGCCCTGGCCGGGCTCCCAGCGCATGGTCTCGATCAGCTCGAAATCGGCGGTGTCCCCGTCGCGAAGCGCGCCTTCAGCAGACACTCCTGATACTCCTCTTGCGCCGTCGAATCGAAGACGACGCCGCCGCCGACATTGTAAACGGCCTCGCCACTGGAAAAGAGCGATATAGTGCGGATCGCCACCGAAAAGCGCATCATGCCGCCAGGCGCGATCCAGCCGATGGCGCCGCAATAGACGTCGCGCGGTGTGTCTTCCAGCTCGCGCAGGATTTCCATCGCGCGGATTTTCGGCGCGCCGGTGATCGAGCCACAGGGAAACAGCGCGCCAAAGATTTGGCGGATGCCGAGATCAGGCAGAAGCTTCGCCCGCACACGGCTCACCATCTGATGGACGGTCGGGTAGCTCTCGATGCGGAACAGTTCCGGCACTTCCAGCGTGCCGATCTCGCTGATCAGGGAGATGTCGTTGCGCAGGAGATCGACGATCATCCGGTTCTCGGCCTGGTTCTTTTCGTCGCTGCGCAAGAAGGACTTCAACCGCGCGTCCTCGGCCTTGGTCGCGCCGCGCGGTGCGGTACCCTTCATCGGATGGGTTTCGATCATGCCTAAGGCATTGATCTCGAAGAACAGCTCGGGCGAACGCGACAAGACGATGGGATCGCCGAGCGAAATCAGCGCACCATACTTGACCGGTTGGCGCCCTGTCAGTGCGTCGAAGGCAGCAACCGGATCGCCCGACCATTGGGCACGGACCGGAAAGGTCAGGTTGCCTTGGTAGCAGTCGCCCTTGCGGATGTGGTCGTGAAGGCGCGCGAAGCGTTTGGCGTAGTCCTGAGCGGACCAACTGGCCCTGGCGTCGAAGATGGGGCCATTGGTGGCCGGCGCATCGTTGCGCGGCACGGCCTCTTCGGCCGGAGCATCGAAGACACCCAGACAAACCAATGGCGCGCGCCGGCCTTCAGGCAGCAGCGGCACGAGTTTCGGTTCGAGCAGATAGCCCGCTTCGTAGGAGAAATAGCCCGCCAGCCATTTGCCGGCATCGCTCGCCGCCTGCGCAGCCGCCAGCGCCGGCAGAAAATCCTTGGCATCATAGGCAATGATGATGTCGGCCGGGTGGTCGAAGACCAACCGACGGCCGCTTTCATCGTTGCGGAAAATGGCAGAGGGCAGGGGCATGGGGCTCGGGTACTGCGGTCGATGACGCCAGAACCGCTCTATATGGGGGCCGGGCGGCGTGCAATCGAGGGAGCGGCGTCGCAGGGCGCAAAGACAGTGGCGAATGCAAAAACAAAGACGGCGCCCGAGAGCGCCGCCTTCTGGTTATGTTGCCGATGACAGATCAGCTGTTGTTGGCGGTCCCGGCGCTCGGGAATTGGCGTGCGAACTCCTTTTCGTCGCCGGCGGCAAGCAGCTTGGCCTGCTCGACCCACTTTTCGCGAGCGATGCGGCCGTCGAAATTCAGCGTGTCCTCGATGCGCTTGACGTCGGCCGCGGTCCAGCCGGCGATCTGCGCGTAGGTCGTGACGCCAAGGCCCTTGAGCAGTTTGTCGTTGACCGGGCCGATACCGATCAGGCGGCGCAGATTATCGGCCTTCCCAGCTGCCGGGGCGGCCTTCTTCGGGACGGCGGCGGCCTTTGAAGCCGCGGCTTTGGGCGCGGCCTTGGCGGCGGCAGGTTTGCTGGCCGCTGGTTTTGCGGCCGCGGATTTGGCCGCGGCGGGTTTGGCGGGGGCCGGTTTCGCGGCCGCGGCGGACTTGGCCGTTGCCGCTGTCGACACCAGCGCGGCCGGCGCCGAACTGGAAGGCTTGGCGGATGGAGCCGATGTTTCACGCAGCCGGCGTTCGAGATCGGCGCGGGTCTTGCCGCAGGCGTCGAGTTCGCCAGTCAGGCGATCGGCGTCGGCGCGCAGTCTGTCACGCTCGCTGCGAGTGCGGTCGAGATCGCCGCGCAAGCTGTCAAGCTCACCGCGCAGCCGGCCCCAGATAAACCAGCCAACCAACAAACCTACAAGGAACGCCAGGACAATGTAGAAGAAGGTCATCGTCTCTCTCCAGTCGGATCCGTCCGCCGCCGTCTCAAGTCATGACCTTGGCAGATCGGATCATCCAATGTGGTTCGGCGGTTCATGGAACAGCCGGTCTGTCGTCGAGTGTCGGCGTTCGGCTTTCCGCCCATTGCCAACCGTCGCTGTCGCATTCGTCAGACCGCTGCCATGGGCCGGGATACTGTCCGGCCTTAACCCGCGCGCCCGGCTGAGCTTCGGTCGAAAAGCTATCATACGGCTTCGGGAAAGCTAACGGAAAATTTCGCCGGAGAGTTATTCAAGAACAGATATTTAGAACAAGAACAGCGCTGCCGTCACATGCATTCCGGCTAAACTGTTCTGCGATTCCGCAAAGTCGAGACCGCTGCTGAACCTGTCACTCTGCGCCATCGGTCCAATGGGTGCGCGCATTAACTGTCGAGCGCTTCCAGCTCGTCGATCAGGCCGCCGATCACGCCAAGCCCGATCTGCCAGAAGGCGGGGTCGGTGGCGTCGAGGCCGAAGGGCGCGAGAAGCTCCGAGTGATGCTTGGTGCCGCCGGCGCGCAACATCTCGAAATACTTGTCCTGGAAGCCATGCTCGGCGTTCTGGTAGACCGCGTACAGCGAGTTCACCAGGCAGTCGCCAAAGGCATAGGCGTAGACGTAGAAGGGGGAGTGGACGAAGTGCGGGATGTAGGTCCAGAAGACCTCATAGCCCTCGCGCAGCTTGATCGCCGGCCCCAGGCTTTCTGCCTGCACCTCGAGCCAGAACTGGCCGAGCTTGTCGGAGGTCAGTTCGCCGTTCTTGCGCTCTGCATGCACCTTGCGCTCGAACTCGTAGAAGGCGATCTGGCGCACGACCGTGTTGATCATGTCCTCGACCTTCTGGGCGAGCATCGCCTTGCGCTCGCGCTTGTCGGTGGTCTGGTCGAGCAGCGAACGGAAGGTCAGCATCTCGCCGAATACCGAGGCCGTCTCGGCCAAAGTCAGCGGCGTCGAAGCCATCAGGGCGCCCTGGCCGCCGGCCAGCACCTGATGCACGCCGTGGCCGAGTTCATGCGCCAGCGTCATCACATCGCGCGGCTTGCCCATGTAGTTGAGCAGCACGTAAGGGTGCGCCGAAGGCACGGTCGGATGGGCGAAGGCGCCGGGCGATTTGCCGGGCCTGACCGGCGCGTCGATCCAGTTGCGGTCGAAGAAGACGCGGGCGATCTCCGCCATATCGGGGGAAAAGCGCTGATAGGCCGACAGCACGGTGTTCCTGGCGTCGTCCCAAGGGATCACGGCCTGCGGCGTCTCGGGCAAGGGGGCGTTGCGGTCCCAGTGGTTCATCACCTCCATGCCGAGCCAGCGCGCCTTCATCGCGTAGTAGCGATGCGACAGGCGCGGATAGGCTTCGCGCACGGCCGACGCCAGCGCATCGACCACGCTGCGCTCGACGCGGTTGGCGAGATGGCGTGAATCGGCGATGTCCTCGAAGCCGCGCCAGCGGTCGGAAATCTCCTTGTCCTTGGCCAGCGTGTTGGTGATCAGCGTGAAGGTGCGCAGGCTCTTGCGGAAGGTTGCGGCCAGCGCTTCGGAGGCGCGGCGGCGGACCTCCCCATCGGCGTCCTGCAGGCGGTTCAGCGCCGGCTCCAGCGTCAGTTCCTCGCCGTCTATGTCGAAGCGCAGATCGGTCATCGTCTCGTCGAACAGCCGGTTCCAGGCACCGCGCCCGGTGATCGACTTCTCATGGAACAGCTGCTCGACCCGATCCTCGAGCTGGTAGGGCTTGTCCATTCTGAGGTCGAGCACCCAAGGCCGGTAGTGGGCAAAGCCGGCGTCGGCGGCGAGGGCGGATTCGAGCGCCTTGTCGTCGATCAGGTTCAGCTCCAGCGCGAAGAACAGAAGATGCGCGCTGGCGTCGGTCATCTTTTCCTGGATGTCGCCATAGAGCTTTGCGCGCTGCGGATCGGCGGTGTTGCCGGCATAGATCAGGCCGGCATAGGAGACGATGCGGCCGATCAGTTCCTCCAGCGCCTCATAGGCTGTCAGCGCCTCGCCAAGCCTGCCGGCGCTGCCGCGCTCGGCCTCCGCAGCCAGCGTGCCCTTCCAGCGGTTCTCGAAGGCGACGGCATCGGCCGCCGCCTTGGCAAGGTCGCGCTTCAGTTCGGGTGCTTCCATGCCGGAATAGAGGTCGGCGAGATTCCATTCCGGTAGGTCGCCGAGTTCCGCCGCGCCCTGACCGGACGCTACCGCCGTAAGCTGCCGACCGAGAATCCTGCTCATCAACAATTACCTTCTGGAATCAAGGGGAAAGGACAAGCCGGTCAAATCCTAAGGAATTCGTTCACCGGGTTTTTTGAAACCTTGTTTAGAACCCTGTGCCAAGATGATCCATGGGAATTTCCCAAGGCGGGCAACTCAAATCAGTCATGACAGGTTCCATTCTTATAGTCGATGACGATCCCGTGCAGCGCCGGCTGCTCGAGGCGGCGGTGACGAAATTCGGCCACAGCGCCATCGTTGCCGATGGCGGCGAGGCCGGTCTGAGCGCGCTTGACGGACCCAATGCGAGGGATATTTCGGCAGTCATCCTCGACCTTGTCATGCCGGGCCTCGACGGCATCGGCGTGCTGAAGGCGATGCGCGAGCGCGGCATCACTGTTCCCGTCATCGTGCAGACTGCGCAGGGCGGCATCGAAACGGTGGTTTCGGCGATGCGCCACGGCGCCTTCGATTTTGTCGTCAAGCCGGCGTCTCCCGACCGGCTGCAGACCGCGATCGGCAACGCGCTCAAGGTCGAGGCGGTCGAGGACGAGGTCAAGCGCACGTCGCGGCGTCGCGGCGGCCACCTGACCTTCAAGGACATGATCACGCACAGCCCGGCGATGGACCGGGTGATCCGCCTCGGCCAGAAGGCTGCGGCCTCCAACATCCCGATCCTGATCGAGGGCGAATCAGGCGTCGGCAAGGAATTGGTGGCGCGCGCCATCCAGGGCAGCGGCGAACGCCGCACAAAACCGTTCGTCACCGTCAATTGCGGCGCCATCCCCGACAATCTGGTCGAATCGATCCTGTTCGGTCACGAAAAAGGCTCGTTCACCGGCGCCACCGAAAAGCACACCGGCAAGTTCGTCGAGGCGCATTCGGGCACGCTGTTCCTGGATGAGATCGGCGACCTGCCGCTCGACGTGCAGGTCAAGCTGTTGCGCGCCGTGCAGGATGGCGAGGTCGATCCGGTCGGCGGCCGTTCCACCGTCAGGGTCGACATCAGGCTGATCTCGGCCACGCACCGCAACCTTCTGCAGCAGGTCAAGGACGGCAAGTTTCGCGAGGACCTGTTCTACCGGCTCAACGTTTACCCGATCGTCGTGCCGCCGCTGCGCGACCGCCGCGACGACATCCCCTATCTGGTCAAGCATTTCATGGACAAGGTGGCGCCGGCGGGCAATCGCCTGCACGGCATCTCGGATGCCGCACTGGCCATGCTGCAGGCCTATGATTGGCCGGGAAACATCAGGCAGCTGGAAAACGCCGTGTTCAGGGCCTCGGTGCTTGCCGAAGGCGATGTGCTCACGACTGACGAATTTCCGCAGATCCGGGCGCAGGTCGACGGCACCGTCAATCTCGACGCCGATGCGTCCTTGTCGGACCCCGGCATGGCCTTGAGCACCGGATCGCAAGGCGATGGCGCGCAGACTGATGACGCCGGTACGGCAGCTGCCGAGCTCGCCCCTCCGGCCAGGTTGCTTCAGCGTTTCGGCACATTGAGGGCGCTGGACGAGCGTGGCAATGTGCGTGCGCTGGCCGATGTCGAACTCGAAATGATCAAGCTCGCCATCGACCATTACAACGGCCAGATGAGCGAGGTCGCACGGCGTCTCGGCATCGGCCGCTCGACGCTCTACCGCAAGCTCAAGGAATACGGCATCGACCCGGAAACCGGCCGCCTCGACCGCCTTGCCTCCTGAACGCCGAATTCCACAGCTTGCCAACGCAAGGCCGGGACCAGCTTGCCATGCCCATCCGGCGCTGCATAAGGGTTGGGGCGGGAATATGGCTGATGCGGACAGCGTTGTTCACGCATTAAGGCCAGCGGTAACAGATCGTGTAGCGGGAAAAGGCTGAATCTTGATCTAAACCAGCAGTTTACCAAGAAATCCTGTGTATTATTTTTGACGGGATATCGCCACGGTGTTACCGCATTTCGGCTTCAATAAGCGATGATTAACCATTAGGATCGATACTCGGATGTGAGAACCACGCATCCGTTTGGACAAATCCGGGGACAAACGGCAGCCTGCAAGGCCTTTTGATTTGAACAAAGTCGAACGACACAGAAACGGGCGGCGCGATCACATGGGCGTCTGGCCGAGATGGCTGGCAGCGTTGATCGTTGCGTTCGCTTTCCTCGCCGCAACTGCTGCCGGCGCCAGCGCTGAAACGCGCTCGCTCAAGCTCTATCACCTCCACACGCACGAAAAGGCCGAGATCGTCTACAAGCGCAATGGCCGCTACGATCCGGCAGGCCTCAGGAAGATCAACATCATCCTGCGCGACTGGCGTCGCAACGAACCGACCAAGATGGATCCGCGCCTGCTCGATCTGGTGTGGGAAGCTTACCGGCAGGCCGGCGCCACCGACTACATCCAGGTCGTTTGCGGCTATCGCTCGCCGTCGACCAATTCGATGCTGCGCAGCCGCAGCCGCGGTGTCGCCAAGGAAAGCCAGCATATGCTGGGCAAGGCGATGGACTTCTACATTCCGGGTGTGCCGCTGAAAAAGCTGCGCAACATCGGCCTGAAGATGCAGGGCGGCGGCGTCGGCTACTATCCGTCGTCGGGTTCGCCCTTCGTCCACATGGACGTCGGCAATGTGCGGCATTGGCCAGGCATCAGCCGCCAGGAACTGGTCAGCCTGTTCCCCAATGGCAAGACGCTGCATGTGCCGAGCGACGGCAGGCCGTTGCCGGGTTATGACCAGGCGCTCGCCTCCTACAAGGCGCGCAAGGGCGCCGGTTCTCCTGCCATCATGATGGCCAGCGCAGGCGGCAGCACCAAGAAATCCGGTGGCTTCCTGTCCGCTTTCTTTGGCGGTGGCGGCGAAGACGAAGCCGACGACAGCGCCGATGTCGCTACCGCCGCGCCGCCGCCGAGAAGCGTGAAGCCGGTGCTGGCTGCCACGAGCAACAACAACAGCAATCTGCCTGGCATCGCGATCGTGTCGCCGCAGAACGCCAAGCGCGCCAACATTCCACAGCTTGCCGACGACAGCGCTGACGATTCGGAGCCGCAGGACACGCCGGAGACGATCATCGCCGCGCTGCCCGCCAAGGAAGTGCCGCGGCCCGCTTTCGCACCGCGGCCGAAGGCCGATGTCGGCGCGCAACAACCTGAGACCGTGCCGTTCGGCGTGGCCGATGCCACCACCGAACAGACGGTGGCGACGGCGCAGGCGCCGGCCAATGTGCCGTTCGGCACGGCCGATGCGAGCAATGCCGACCAGGGGGTCGATCAAGCTGCCGCTCCGGCGCAGGTCGCGGTCAACGTCCCGTTGCCGACCTGGCGTCCCGACCGCTCTTCGCAGCCGGCTGAGCTTGCGCCGCAGGACAAGGGCGTTCTGCTGGCGCTGGCCGATACGGCTGCCCACAAGCAGACCGCAACCGACGCGTTCTCGGTGCTACCGTCGCAGCGTCCGGACGAGGTCAAGGCGGTTCTCGAACAGGCCAGTGCCGCCGATACAGCCGGTGCTACCGACGACTATCAGGTTGCGTCGCTCGAGCCTCGCTCGGCGTTCAACGATCCGTCAGGTGTCGATGCCGCATCGCCGCGCGGTGCTATTGCTGCCCGTCCCGCCGGTACCGATCCAGCCTCGGTGATCGGCGCCGGCGTCAAGACGACACGCAAGGAAGCAAGGGCTTCGGCCCGCGACCTGAAGCCAGGACCGAAGGCAGTGGTGGTGGCAGCCGAACCGCAGGCGGCGCGCTGGGCGCTGAGCAGCGGCGACAACATCGCCACCGTTTCCAGCCCGACGACAGCGCCGCGCTATGCCTACAACATCGTGCATACGCCGCCGAGCGAGGTCTACACCGCAGGCTTCCAGGCGGACAACCAGATGGCCGATGCCAACCGCTTCACCGGCAATGCCGTAAAATTCCTTTCGGTCGCCCGCTTCCAGACGAAGTAAGAGCTCGACGGGGTAAACATCGAAGCCGCGCTGGGCAACCCGCGCGGCTTTTTGCTGTTGGCGAATCTCCAGCACTGGCTTCTAGCGTCCCGGAATGCTAACCACCAGCCTGCATTCCCGCTTCGTCTAATGGTAGGACAGCGCCCTTTGAAGGCGTGAATCGTGGTTCGAGCCCATGAGCGGGAACCAAAAATTTCAATGCGTAGCAAACCCGGTCGGCGCAGCTGGCGGGTTTTTGTGCCGAGTGCAATTCCGGGAACACTGTGATTTTCCCGGGAAAAGAGCGCTTCCCTTGGGAATTGCGCAAAGACAAAGTAGCGGAGGTTATTTTCCGAGCTTGCTCGCGGCCTTCGCGAGCGCCTCGATCTCATCCCACTTGCCGGCCTTGACCAACTCGTCCGGCGCCACCCACGAGCCGCCGACGCAGACGACATTGGGCAGGCTGAGATAGTCGGCGGCGTTCTTGGCCGAGATGCCGCCGGTCGGGCAGAATTTCACGTCGGCCAGCGGCGAGGCAAAGGCCTTGAGCGAGGCGATGCCGCCGGATTGTTCGGCCGGGAAGAATTTCAGGAACCGCAGGCCGGCCTCGCGGGCAGCCATGATCTCGCCGGGCGTGATGGCGCCGGGCAGCAAGGGAACGTCGCTGTCCTTGGCCGCCGCCAGCAACTCTCGCGTGATGCCGGGGCTGACGATGAATTTCGAGCCAGCGGCCGCTGCCTCGTCGAACTGCTTGGCATCGAGAATTGTGCCGGCGCCGACAATGGCGCCCTCGACCTCACCGGCGACGCGGCGGATCGCTTCCAGCGCATCGGCGGTTCTCAACGTGATCTCGATTGCCGGCAGGCCGCCGGCGGCCAGCGCCCGGGCGAGCGGGACGGCGTCCGCGACATTGGCGATCTTCAGCACCGGAATGACCGGCTGGCCATTGAGCAGCGACAGGAGCGTTTCGGTCTTGCTGAGCATTGGCTTGTCTCTCCCTAGGTGATTTCAACCGATTAGCAGAAGGCCGATTCCGAGTCCACGAAACCCGGCCTGCCGCGATGTCACATGTCGGCCAACGAGCCTGCGGGCGAATACCGACGAAGTGTCTTTAGCTCTGCCTTGAATCCGCTTTGACCACGGTTTAGTGGCTTGGCGATGACCAACCGTGAACCCGTGCGCGTTGCCGCACTCTACAAATTTGCGAGGCTGGGCGACTTCGAGGTGCTGCGGGTCTTGCGCACGCCACTTGCCGCCTTCTGCTGCGGGCGGGGCATCAAGGGCACATTGCTTCTGGCGCAGGAAGGTATTAACGGCACGGTCGCCGGCAGCGAAACCGACATAGCCGACCTGATCGCTTATCTTGAGGCCATCGAGGGTCTTGCCGATCTCGAGGTCAAATACAGCACTGCCGCCGAAATGCCGTTTCATCGCATGAAGGTGCGGCTGAAGCGCGAGATCGTCACCATGGGCGTCGAAGACCTCGACCCGGCGACGGGTGCGGGGACCTATGTCGCGCCGGCCGACTGGAACGCGCTGATCTCGGACCCCGGCACCATCGTCATCGACACACGCAACGCGTACGAAGTGTCGATAGGCACGTTCGAGGGTGCGGTGGATCCACGCACGTCGAGCTTTCGCGAATTCCCGGCCTGGGTGGAAAAACACCGCGACCAACTCGACGGCCGCAAGGTTGCGATGTTCTGCACCGGCGGCATCCGCTGCGAAAAGGCGACGGCCTATGTGAAGTCGCTCGGCTTCGAGGATGTGTTCCATCTCAAGGGCGGCATCCTCAGATATCTTGAAGAGGTGCCGGCCGAAGACAGCCTTTGGCAGGGCGAGTGTTTCGTCTTCGACGATCGGGTCTCGGTGTCGCATGGGTTGACCGAAGGCGAGGCCGAACTCTGCCGCGCCTGCCGGCATCCGCTGACGCGGGAGGACCGGCTGTCGCCGCATTTTTCCACCGGCGTGACATGCCCGCATTGCTACGAGGCACGCTCGGATGAGGATCGCACCCGCTATGCCGAGCGCCAGCGCCAGGTCGAACTTGCGCAGGCGCAGGGCAGGGGACATATCGGCAGTTAAGTGCCGCCGACGCCCTGACTGGATCACCACACGACAGAATAGCGGTCGATCACCCACAGCCATGTGCCGTCGGCCTGCCGGCGCGCGATCTCTGAGGTTATCGATCCGTCGGCAAGCCTGGTCGACGTCAACGCGAGGTCGCCGTTGATGGCCGCCGGGCGCTGCTCGCCGCGCTGGAATTTTCGCCCGCTCGCGGCAAAGGCTTCGAACAAAGCGCGGATCGCCTCGTGGCCACGCGTCAATTCGGCTGCTCCGGTGTCGATGACGGCATCGGGTTGGAACAACGCCACCATGCCGTCAATGTCTCCGGCCCACTGCCGGTCGATCAACAAACGTTCCAGATCCTGCGGATCGCGCGCCGGTTCCCGGCCAGGTTGATCGGTCACAGCAAGGTTCCTCCCTCGGCAATGCGGCGGCGACATTAGCGCAAGCCGAGGCCGGTATCGACACACGGATCACTGATTTGCGGCATTGCCGGCGCCGATAGCAAAGCGCGCCTCCGTCATTGTAATGTCAGTGTGCGGGACCTACGTCTGCAACGTCCAAAACCTGCCCGTCCACGTTGGTGCGGGCCCTTTTCTGGAGGCACCATGTTCGACCCCAAGAAGCTTCTCGACGATCTGCTCGGCTCGCAAGTTCCCGGCACAACCGGCACCGTTCGCGACAAGGCCGGGCAGGCTGTGCAGATGGCCAAGGACAATCCGCTGGCCGCCGGTGCGCTGGCCGCGGTGCTGCTTGGAACCGGCACGGGACGGCAGGTCACCGGCACGGCCGTGAAGCTCGGCGGACTGGCTGCGATCGGCGGTCTCGCCTACAAGGCCTACCAGAATTACAAGGCCGGCAATGCACCCGAGCAGGCGCCGGCGGCCGGCCAGCCGGAATTGCTGCCGCCGCCCGCCGACACCGGCTTTCATCCTTCACAGGCGCCACAGGGGGAGGACGAGTTCACGCTGACCCTGGTGCGGGCGATGATCTCGGCGGCCAAGGCCGATGGCCATGTCGATGACGCGGAACGCCAAAAGATCGCCGGCAAGCTCAGTCTGGCCGGCATCGGCACGGAAGCGGAAAAGTTTCTGATGGCCGAGCTGGATAGCCCGCTCGACCTCGATACGCTGGTCGCAGGCGCCAAGACCGATGAGCAGAGGCTCGAGCTCTACACGGCGTCGCGACTGACGATCGACCCCGATACGCGCGCCGAACGCGGCTATCTCGACCTGCTCGCCGGCCGGCTCGGCCTGCCGGATGCGCTCGTCGATCATGTCGAGGCGACGGTGTCGGCGGCCAAGGTGCCGGTTCCGTCAGGCACGGCGCCGAACCCGCGCTGGTAGACAACGCAGCCGCGGCGGGAAAAGCGTTAACTGCTCGTTTACCGAGGAAGCGCATGATTTTAGTTAGTCGGATCGGCTTTTCCTCCTCCCAAGCCCGGTTCAGATCAGGGGGCGGTCGCCAATGACCGCCCTTTTTGTCGGACCGATCACATAAAGCGCGTGGCGCTTCATGTTTTTGTCCGGATGCATGTCGTTCTCTCAGAACCGGGGCCACTTTTGAGCGACATGCATTAGTGTCCGGCTTGCCATGATCGCCCTCATTTGCGATGGGTCGGTGCATTCGGATGCACCCCGATCTGTGCCGGGGATGCGCGGCGCGCAGGAGCAAAATCATGACAGTCCTCACAGAGAAAACCGCCATCGTCACCGGCGCCGGCACCGGCATCGGCAAGAGCGTCGCCACGGCGCTGCTCAAGGCCGGCTGGAACACGGTGTTTTGCGGCCGCCGCAAAGCGGTGCTCGATGCCGCCATTACCGAGGCCGGGAAAACGGACGCCAAGGCGCTGGCGGTTGCCTGCGACATCAGCAAGGCCGGCGAAGTCGATGATCTGTTCGAGACGGTGGCCGCAGCCTTCGGCCGCGTCGACCTGCTCTTCAACAATGCCGGCATGAGCTACAAGTCGACGCCGATCGACGAGATCCCGGTCGAGGTCTGGAACGATATTGTCGGCGTCAATCTCACCGGATCGTTCCTGTGCGCCCGCGCCGCCTTCGGCGTCATGCGCAAGCAAAAGCCAATGGGCGGCCGCATCATCAACAATGGCTCGGTGTCGGCCTATGCGCCACGGCCGGGCTCGGTGCCCTACACCGCGACCAAGCACGCCATATCGGGGCTGACCAAGACGCTGGCGCTCGACGGCCGGCCCTATGACATCGCCTGCGGCCAGATCGACATAGGCAACGCGCTGACCGATATGGCGCATGCCATGACGGTCGGCGTGCCGCAGGCCAATGGCACCATCGCCGCCGAAGCGGTGATGGACGTCCAGCGCGTCGCCGACGCCGTCGTCCACATGGCCAGCCTGCCGCTCGATGCCAATGTGCTGTTCATGACGGTGATGGCGACCAAGATGCCGTTCGTGGGGCGTGGGTGAAGAGCCGAAGGCCTACCTCTTCAAAAACGACTCGATCCGCTCCAGCGCGCGCAAGATGTTCTCTTCGGAATTGGCGTAGGAGAGCCTGATGTAGCCTTCGCCGAGAATGCCGAAATCGGGGCCGCCGATCAGCGCCACGCCGGCCTCCTCGAGCAGTGCCGAGGCGAGCTTCTTGGCCTTCCAGCCGGTCTTCGAAACATTCGGGAAGGCATAGAATGCGCCCTTGGGCGTGATGCAGGAGACGCCGGGCAGCGCGTTCAGCCCCTCGACCACCATCTTCCTGCGGTTGTCGAAGGCGCACATCATCTTGTCGACATCGTCCTGCGGGCCGTCGATGGCGGCGATGCCGGCGAACTGGCTCGGCGCGTTGACGCAGGACCAGCAATTGACCGCCAGCTTGCGGACCTTGTCGTAGAGATGCCCGCCCTTGTCGCCATTCGGCCAGATCGACCAGCCCATGCGCCAGCCGGTCATCGCCCATGTCTTCGACCAGCCGTTGAGCACGATCAGCCGGTCGCGAATTTCCGGAAAATTGAGCAGCGAAAAATGCGTCTCGCCGTCATAGGTCATGACGTCGTAGATTTCGTCGGAGAGGATAGCGACCTGCGGATGCGCTTGCAGTCCCTTTACCAGCTTCTCGATCTCGGCGCGCGGCGTGACGCCGCCGGTCGGGTTGGCCGGTGAGTTGAGGATTAGCAGTCTGGTCTTCGACGTGATCAGCGCCAGCGTCTCTTCTGCCGAGAAGGCAAAGCCGTTCTCCTCGCGGATCGGCACCGGAATGGGCGCGGCGCCGGTGAACTCGATCATCGAGCGGTAGATCGGAAAGCCTGGGTCTGGATAGAGGATCTCGGCGCCGGGTTCGCCGAACATCAAGATGGCCGCGAACATGGTCGGCTTGCCGCCGGGCAGGATCATTACATTCTCGGGCGAGACTTCGACGCCGGTAGTGGTCAGCGTGCGCCGCACCACCGCTTCGCGCGTCGCCAGCAGGCCATTGGCCGGGGTGTAGCCATGGTGGCCGTCGCGCAGCGCCTTGATCGCGGCCTCGACAATGTGCTGCGGCGTTTTGAAGTCGGGCTGGCCGATGCCGAGGTTGACGATGTCGCGGCCCTGTTGAGCCAGTGCAGTCGCGCGCGCCAACACGGCAAAGGCGTTTTCCTCGCCGAGACGGTCGAAGGCCGAAATCGTGTGGAGCATTTTTCCCGTCCGTGTGGTTCTTGCTGTTAGGTCGCGTTTTTGTGAGCGTCTGCTCACAAAAGTCAAACGGATTGGAGTTTTGCGTGTCGGAAAATCTCAAAGATTGGCAAGCGCGTCCGCGGCCCGAGCGCAAGCCCATTGACGGCCGCTATGTCCGGCTCGAACCGCTGAGCGCCGAAAAGCACGGCGATGGGTTGTACGAGGCGTCGTCCGTGCCCGACATCGATGGACGCTTTGCCTGGCTGCCCGACTACCCGCCGCAAACCCGCGCCGATTTCCAGCCATGGCTGGACAAGGTCGAGGCGAGCGAGGATCCGCTGTTCTTCACCGTCATCGACAAGGCCAGCGGCAAGGTCGCCGGGCGACAGACGCTGATGCGCATCGATCCCACCTATGGCGTCATCGAGATCGGCAACATCTATTGGGGGCCGCTGATCTCGCGCAAGCCGGCAGCGACCGAGGCGCAGTTCCTGTTCATGAAGTATATTTTCGACGGGCTCGGCTATCGCCGCTACGAGTGGAAATGCAACAACCGCAACGAGCCGTCAAAGCGCGCGGCGGAACGGTTCGGCTTCAAGTTCGAGGGCATTTTCCGCCAGCATCTTGTGGTCAAGGGTGAAAACCGCGATACCGCATGGTACTCGATCATCGACAAGGAATGGCCGGCGCTGCGCAAAGCCTATGAGGCATGGCTCGATCCCGCCAATTTCGATGGCGAAGGCCGGCAGAAGCGGCGGCTCGAGGATTTCCGCGCCGAGTTCGGCGCGTAACAGGAGTTTTTTCCGATGGCGCACAGCCATGATCATGGTTCGCATGCTGGGCATGGCGCCGGCCACGTGCATGGCTCGACCGACAAGAAGCGTGTGCTGATCGCAGCCTGCCTGACCGCCGGCTTCATGGTGGCCGAAGTGCTTGGCGGCCTTTTGACGGGATCACTGGCGCTGCTGGCCGACGCCGGCCACATGCTCGCCGACTCGATCGCGCTTGGCCTTGCCTGGTACGCCTTCCATCTTGGCGGACGGCCGGCGACAGTGCGCCTGACCTATGGTTTCGGCCGGGTCAAGACGCTGGTCGCCTACACCAACGGCATCGCCATCTTCGCCATTGCTTTGTGGATCGTCTACGAAGCCTGGGGCCGGCTGATGACGCCGGCGCCGGTGCTGGGCGGGCCGATGCTGGTGGTGGCGATCGCCGGCCTTCTGGTAAACTTCGCCTCGTTCTTCGTGCTGCATGGCGGCGACCACGACAGCCTCAACATGCGCGGCGCCATCCTGCATGTGCTGGGCGACCTGCTCGGTTCGGCGGCGGCGATCGTGGCGGCGCTGGTCATCCTGGCCACCGGCTGGACGCCGATCGACCCGATTCTGTCGGTGCTGGTCTCGGTGCTGATCCTGTCCACCGCATGGTCGTTGATGCGCGAAGCCGCCCACGTCCTTCTCGAAGGCGTACCGGCAAGCCTCGACCGCGACCTCATCGCCAAGGACATTGCCGGCACCGTCAACGGCGTGCGCGAAGTGCATCACATGCATGTCTGGTCGCTCGACGGGTCCAGCAACATGGCGACGCTGCATGCCTGCCTCAACGATGGCGTCGATCCGCACCAGGCGGTCAGCGCCATCAAGAAGCGGCTCGCCGCCGAACACGGCATCAGCCACGCCACGGTTGAACCGGAATTCGGCCAGTGCGCCGACAGCCGTGACGAGCACGATCATGACCACGACCATGGTGCGCCACCGCATCACGGCCATTATCACTGACAGGGAATTTCATGGCATTGGCATCCGAGTTGACGAGTTCCCGCTGTGGCGGGACGGCATGATGGATCGCGACACGCGAAACGCGCTGATTGCCGCAGCCTGGATCATGCTGCTGTTCGGCATCGCGGCGTTCTATCTGCCGACGGTGATGCTGGCTGTCGGCAATATCTCGACCGTACTTGCCGGCATCGTCGGCATCGCCTTCGTGCTGGCATTCTTTCTGGTGTTCTGGTTGCGGGGTCGCAGCCAGAACAAGGGCAAATAAGAGGCTTTGAAATGCGCATCCTGATTACTGGCGCCGCCGGCATGGTCGGCCGCAAACTTGTCGACCGGCTGGCCAAGGACGGCACGCTCAACGGCCGCAAGATCACCGGGCTCGACCTGCACGACATCGTGCCGCCGCAGGCGCCGGCGATGGACGGCGTCAGCATCGCCACGCATACCGGCGACCTTGCCGACGCCGGTGCTGCCGAGAGCCTGGTGGCGTCACGCCCCGACGTCATGTTCCATCTCGCCGGCATCGTGTCGGGTGAGGCGGAAGCCAATTTCGATCTCGGCTACCGCGTCAATCTCGACGGCACACGGGCTCTGTTCGATGCGGTCCGGCTGGCGGGCTTTTCGCCGCGCCTCGTCTTCACCTCGTCGATCGCGGTGTTTGGCGCGCCGTTCCCCGATGTGATCCCGGACGACTTTCATCCGACGCCGCTGACCTCCTACGGCACCCAGAAGCAGATGAGCGAGGCGCTGCTGGCCGACTATTCCAGGCGCGGCTTCTTCGACGGCATCGGCATAAGGCTGCCGACCATCTGCGTGCGGCCCGGCAAGCCGAACAAGGCGGCGTCAGGTTTCTTCTCCGGCATCATCCGCGAGCCGCTGAGCGGCCACGAGGCGATCCTGCCGGTGCCGCGCTCGGTGCTGCACACCCATGCCAGCCCGCGTTCGGCGGTGAACTTCCTGATCCATGCCGCCGGGCTCGACGGTGCCGCTGTCGGGCCGCGCCGCAACCTCACAATGCCCGGCGTTGCCGTCACCGTCGGCGAGCAGATCGAGGCGCTGGAGCGCATTGCAGGCGCCGACGTCGTGAAGCTGATCCGCGAACAGCCGGATGAGACCATCTGGGCGATCGTCAAGGGTTGGCCGACGCGCTTCGAGGCGCGCCGTGCAAGGGACCTCGGCTTCAGCGCCGAAAACAGTTTCGATGAAATCATCCGCGCTCATATCGAGGATGAGTTGGGCGGAAAGATCGCGGGTCAGGCCTGACCCGCCGAGGTCATACAGTTCCGGACAGGCTCGCCGACAACAGCAACAGCCCGAACAGGAAGACGAACGCGGCGCCGCCGATTTCGACGAATGTGTGGATACGGTTGCCCATGCGGCCATCGCCGGCGAAATAGACCGCCCAGTTCTTGGCTGTCACAGCGATCGTCGCCAACGCCGAGACTGTGATGGCGGTGCCGATAGACATCGCCAGCACCGACAGCAGGCCGCCGAGCCACAGGCCGTTGAGCAGCGCGAAGCTGAGCACAATCAGCGCGCCGGAGCAGGGGCGGATGCCGACGGCGGCTACAGCCGACCAGGCCGTGCGCCAGTCGAAGCGGTCGCCCGACAGCAGCGCCGGATCAGGCGCATGCGAATGGCCGCACGTGTCGCAGACCTCGCCGGCCGGTTGATCGTGAGCGGCGTGATTGTGATGAGCGTGGTCGTGATCGGAATGATCGTGCGTGTCGTGGTCGTGCGCGGCGTGATCGTGATGATCATGCGAATGGTCGTGATGCACATGCAAGGCATGCGCCTGCGCCGCGTGGCTGTGACCGGCATGCGAATGGCCGCCATGGCCGGCGTGGGCTGCCGACAGGCTGTAGGCGGGCGCCCTGCCGAACCAGCGCTGGACCGTGGGCCCAAGCTTGCGCCACAGCAGCCAGGCGCCGAACAAAGTGACGAAGACATAGCTCATGATCTCCATGAACCAGGCTGCGTCGGTCATCGAGATGGCGGTGCCGCGCAGGACGAAATAGGCAAGCAGCATCACCAGGATCGCGGTCAGGCCCTGCAGCAGCGCCGAGACGAAGGACAGCAGGATACCGCGCCTGAGCGCCACTTCATTGGCCACCATGTAGGACGAGATCACCGCCTTGCCGTGGCCGGGGCCGGCGGCGTGGAAAATGCCATAGGCGAAGGACAGGCCGATCAGCAGCCACATCTTGCTGCCGTCCTCGCGCATTGCTTTCATCGCCGTGGCCAATGCGCGGTAGAATTCCTGCTGGCGCAGATTGATCCACATCAGGATGTGGGCGAACGGGCCGGTGGTGGGCGCCATGCCGTCATTGACACCGATGCCGAGTGAGCTCTGGGCATGGGCCTGCCCGAGAAAGTGCGTCATCAGCAGGGCAGCGGCCACGAGGCCGAATGCCAAACGCAGGGACGGTTTCATCACCGGATCTATCCTTCTGGCGGGCAATTCAGTTCGAGCTTGGTGGCGAAGATCTTGCTCATGTCGGTGCCTGTCGGGTCGTTGAAGAACGCGTCCGTCAGGGTCTTCTGGTTTTCCTTGATCGCCTCGTCTGGATCAGGCCGGATGACGCTCTTGGTGCAGCTCGAGGGCAGGCCTTCCACCGTGATGTTGCTATCCTCGGTGAAGTCGATCGCTGTGTAGAAGGTTGGATCGTAGACGCCGAAATCGATCTTGCCGGCGAGCTTGATCGGCACCTTGGGTTCGGATTCGAACAGGATGATCAGCTGGTCGTTTTCGAAATTGGCCATAAGATGCGGTGGCGGCGTCATCGGCACGTCCTTGCCGTCGACGGTGACGAGCTGGAAATAATTGAACTCGGCCAGCGAGGCATGAACGGTGTCGGCGACATCCTTCAGCTCCTTGTCGTCAAGCTTCAGGTCGGAGTTCTTGTCGAACTCCATCATCACCGTACTCGAAAACAGATCATCGAAACGCCAGAGGTGACGCAGCGCTTTCACACTTTGGTGATCCGGAGAGAGGATCACGTCGAGGCGGGCCTCGGCGAAGACATGAGGATGCGCGCCAGCCGCTCCGACGGAGGCAAAAGTCGTCGCCAGGGCCGAAGCCAGCATGATTGCGTGCCGTTTCAGATGCATTCTCGGTCGCTGTTCCATCGGCCTCGGAGAGATTTCGAGAGGTTACCAGAAACGGGGCGAAATTGGGACCGCGGCACGGCAGGACCGGCTCAAGCGCTCTCGCGGTTCTTGAACCATTGCACCAGGAAATCGACGAAGACACGGACCTTGGCCGGCAGATAGCGACGGTGCGGGTAGACGGCGAAAATGCCGCTGCCCGACTGGATGCGGTCGTCGAGCAACGACACCAGAAGCCCGGATGCGAGGTCGGGCGCGGCGATGAAATCCGGCAGGATGGTGAAGCCCAGACCGGACACGGCGGCGGCTCGCGCGGCCATCGGGCTGTTGACCTCGATGGGACCCGATACGTTGACACTGACTGACTCCTCGCCATCGCCCCTGAAGCGCCAGTTGGCGAGCGAGCGGCCATTGGTGTCGACGATGCAGGGCAAGTTGGCGAGATCCTGCGGGCGCGTCGGCTTGCCGTGCTTGGCGATCAGCTCCGGCGAGGCGCAAAGCTTGATCGAAAACGGCCCCAGGCGGCGGGCGATCAGCGATGAGTTCTCCAGGCGCGAGATGCGCACGGCAAGATCGAAACCTTCCTCGACCAGATCGACAAAACGGTCGTCGAGATGGATGTCGAGCACGATGTCGGGATGCTGTTTGGCGAAGTCGATGAGCGACTGGCCTATCGGCGCGTCGGCGAAGGTGCGCGCCGCGGAGAGCTTGATCCTGCCGCGCACGTCGCCGGAGGATTCGCGCACGGCGTCGGCTAGGCTGTCGACCTCGCGCACGATTTCCGAAGCGCGGCTGTAATAGGTATGGCCGGCCTCAGTCAACGAGAACTGCCGCGTGGTGCGGTTGAGCAGCAGCGCGCCGAGTTCGTCCTCGAGTTCGCGCACATATTTCGACAGCAGCGCCTTGGAGCGACCGATCTTGCGCGCGGCCGCCGAAAAGCCTTCGGCCTCGACGACGTCGATGAAGGCGCGCATGCGGGTCAGTGTATCCATCATCAGGCCTTTCGTGCCGCATCGAGAATTCGCCGGCCGAGCCGTATCAGGGCAATGTCGCTGCCGGGAGGGCCGAGCAGCGAGAGGCCGAAAGGGGCACCGTCGACCGAGCCCAGCGGCAGGGTGATTTGCGGAAAGCCTGAAAGACCCGAAAGGCACAAAAGATGCAAGGCCCTTTCGCGGTAGGCCTGGAGCTGCTGCGGCTCGCTTTTGACCAGAGGTGCGGGGCCTGGAACGGTGGGCAGGACAAGAAACCCGTCTTGGCCGAGCAAGGCAGCCAGCTCGGAGCGGAAGGTCAGGCGGCGCACCGCCTCGGCCCGCGCGGTCTTTTCGTCGATTGTCCTGCCAAAACCAAAGCGCTCCTCGACGCCCGGCCCGAGATTGCGCTCGCCCGAAATGATCCAGGCGCCATGTTGCTGCCAGGCCTCGGCGGCCTGGAGGCGGCGAAAGCACCAGTAGAGCTCGTCGGGGAAGGAGGCGAAGCTGTACTCTACCGGCGCCGGCTCACCGACAAGACTGGCGGCCAGCGCTCTCATCCTGGCATATTCGGCTGCCTCGGCCGGGCCGGCGACGAAGGCGTCCAGCCAGCGGATCGACAGCGGCCGGTTGAGCGGATGCTGATGCGGGTCGCGGCCAAGCAACAGCTTGCCGATCGTCTCATAGGTTTCGATGTCGTCGGCGAACCAGCCGAACGTATCGAAGCTCGGCGCCAGCTTCATCGTGCCTTCGAGCGAGATGCGGCCATGCGTGGTGCGCAGCCCGATCAATCCGCAAAAGCTCGCCGGGGCGCGGATCGAGCCGCCGGTGTCCGAGCCGGTGGCGATGTCGGCAAGCTTGCCGGCCACCGCCGCGGCCGATCCGGAGGACGAGCCGCCGGTGACGCGGTCGGGGGCAGCCGGGTTCACCGGAAACGGAAAATGCGCGTTCTGGCCCATCAGCGAGAAGGCGAACTCGTCGGTCTGCGTCTTGCCGATGAAGCGCGCGCCGGCATCGAGAATCACCTGTACGGCCGGTGCGGTGCTCGACGCGGCGTGGGACTCGGCGAACTTCACCGGATTGCCGCAACCGGTGCGATAGCCGGCGACGTCGTAAATGTCCTTTACCGCCAGTTTGAGCCCCGCCAGCGGCCCCAGTTCCGCATTGGCGACCGGCATGCGGCGCAGGTCGAGAAAGGCGTTGAGCGGGCCGTGTGTGCCTGGCATCGTTCGATATCCGTATACAGTAGGCCAGCATTGTTCGATGCCGGAAATTTTACAACCTGGGATACGATTTTTATTGATTGTGAAATCTTTCGATCTTATATCGCGCTTGCCCAAAGTCGCACGTGCCTGTGGGTGTCCGCCGATCCTCGAATGGTGAGGGAAATCGGTAAGGTAACTGGAGCTAACCCCTCCAGTCGGTCTAGCGGCCAACCGCCAGCCCGAGGACACCTTGAAGCAACGACGGTGCGGGCCTTTCTGGTGTTCTGCCGGTCGTCCAAAGACCGGGGTTACTGAAGAGGCACACCTTCATTGCCGGCAGTGCGGACGGGTCTCCCATCCAAGCCAAGGCAGACAAAGCGAACCGAGGCCGGGCAAGGCCAAGGTTCACCGCCGCGAGACGGCGTTTCATGGTTCCGGGGTCTCCACCGGCTGGTTCCATGGATTTCCGTCCCGCCTTTGTTTGACCGCGTGTTCGCGAGGCCGAAAGCCCGCGTCCCGCAGCCTTATTGCGCGCCGCAAGGCGTTAATGGAGAGACCCCGATGGCCACCCAGCGCATCCTCGACTTCCTCGCCACCCGACGTCCGTCCGGCCCCTGCCTCGTCGTCGACCTCGATGTCGTGCGCGACAATTTCCGTGCCTTCGAGAAGGCGCTGCCCGATTCCAGGATCTACTATGCGGTGAAAGCAAACCCTGCGCCGGAGATCCTGCGCCTGCTTGCTGCGATGGGCTCGTCCTTCGACACCGCTTCCGTTGCCGAGGTCGAGATGGCGATGGACGCCGGTGCGCCGGCGGACCGCATCTCCTTCGGCAACACCATCAAGAAGGAGCGTGACATTGCACGCGCCTACCAGCTCGGCATTCGGCTGTTTGCCGTCGACTGCGTCGAGGAGGTCGACAAGATCGCCCGCGTCGCTCCCGGCGCGCGCGTGTTCTGCCGCGTTTTGACCGACGGCGAAGGCGCCGAGTGGCCGCTGTCGCGCAAGTTCGGCTGCGTGCCGGCGATGGCCGTCGACGTGCTGCGCCATGCCAGGACGCTCGGCCTCGACGCCTATGGCGTGTCGTTCCATGTCGGCTCGCAGCAGACCGACCTGACGGCGTGGGACCGTGCGCTGGCCGACGCCAAGAAGGTGTTCGCCACGCTCGCCGACGAAGGCATCGTCCTCAAGATGGTCAATATGGGCGGCGGTTTCCCGACGCGCTATCTGCGTGACGTGCCGGCGGCCCAGGCCTATGGCCAGGCCATCTTCTCGGCGCTGCGCAAGCATTTCGGCAATGCGATCCCTGAGACCATCATCGAGCCGGGCCGCGGCATGGTCGGCAATGCCGGCGTCATCAAGTCGGAAGTCGTGCTGATCTCCAAGAAGGCCGAAAACGACAATGTGCGCTGGGTGTTCCTCGACATCGGCAAGTTCGGCGGTCTGGCCGAGACGATGGACGAGGCGATCCGCTATCCGATCGTCACCCGCCATGACGGCTCGGAGACAGCACCTTGCGTGCTCGCCGGCCCGACCTGCGATTCGGCCGACGTGATGTACGAGAAGACGCCGTATCCGCTGCCTCTGTCGCTGACCATCGGCGACGATGTGCTGATCGAAGGCACCGGCGCCTACACGACCACCTACTCGGCGGTCGCCTTCAACGGCTTCGAGCCTCTCCGATCCTACGTGATCTGACGGCTTCGGCCTTCAGATCACCTCAGGCGGACGTTTGCGTCCGCTCGGGTTCGCCTGTGGAACAAGCTCCGCTCGTGAAGGATCGCGGAAATGGACATTGTAAATTACATTGATGGTGCCGTGGGAATCTCCCCCCTTGAGGGGGAGATGGCAGGCAGGCCAGAGGGGGTCGTCTCGCGTGAAGCGCCGGCATCCCTCGTCCACGACGCGGTGTCGCGTCAGGTCGTGCCGACCCCCTCTGTCGCCTTCGGCGACATCTCCCCCTCGAGGGGGGAGAGTGCCCGCGCCATTCCCATCGTCGCCGAAACTGCGGCAGACATTGCATCGCGTGAAGCGTTGCTCGATCGCGCCATGGGGCCGATGCGGCGCAAGAAATCGTCGGAGAAGCTGCGGCGCGGCCGCCGGCCTTCCGAAGGCCTCGCTTTTGTCGTGCGGGATGCCGCCGGCGCGGTTGCCGGCACGGTGCGGCTGTGGGACGTGCGTCTTGGCGAGGGCGGCCCGGGAGCACTTCTGCTCGGACCGCTCGCCGTCGATCCTGCGCTGAAGAACGCCGGCATCGGCTCGGCGCTGATGCACCATGCTTTGGCCGAGGCCGCGCGTCTCGGCCATGCCGCGGTGCTGCTGGTCGGCGATGCGCCTTACTATGGCCGCTTCGGCTTCTCGGCGGAGAAGACCGGCGCGCTCGCCATGCCTGGTCCGTACGAGCGGCACCGCCTGCTGGCGCTGGAACTGATCGATGGTGCGCTCGACGGCGCGCGTGGCACGCTGAAGGCTGCAGGTCGCAAGCTCAAGGCACAGAGGCTGTCGCTGGCCGCCTGATTGTCCAAAAACAAACGCCGCCGGTCGTTTGCATTTCAGCGAGGGCGGCGTTTTGTTTTTGCGAAGGGCTCAGCCGATCAGTTGGCTGAGCGCCATGGCGACCGACATATCGCCTTCGACCTTTATCTTGCCGGACATGAACGCCATGGTCGGGTTGAGGTCGCCGGCGATCAGCGAATCCAGATCGTCGAGCGACAGCTTTATGGTGCAGTCGGTCGGCGCGTCGGTGGTCGAGACGGTTGCACCGTCGATGACGATGACGCCGTCACTGCCGGTATCGAACTTCACGGAATGTTCGAACCCGGCGCTCGCCACGCGCGACCTCATCTTCTCGGCAATGTCCTGAACGCTCATGACTGTTCTCCTGGTCTCGTTGCGTTTTGCCGCGCTTCAGTGACCGGCCTCCGCCGAAGTCGCTGTCTCGCGCGTGCCGCGATCCTGGTCGCTTGGCGCATATAGCTTCGAGTTGACGTAAACGTCAACGCGCGATGCGTCATCTCGTTTCAGTCGGAAGGAATGCGGCAGAGAACATTCACCCTGCGACGAAGGTTAGTGTTCAGCAGCGGGCTTCGCCGCCTCGGCCTGGGCCGATTCCGCCGGGGCCGGTTCGGTCGGCGTGGCCGGATCCTTGCGGCGGCGCATGGCGTTGTCGCGGATTTCATCCTTGGTCAGGAAGTTGACTTGGTCTATCAGCACTTCATGCACCAGGTCGGCGCCGACGCGGGCGTTGACGGTGTCGCGTATGGCCTTGCGGAAGGCATCGAGATCGATGGTTTCCTTCTTGGTGAAGTCGATCTGAGGATTGGAGTAGAGATAGGAATAGACCTGATCGGTCATCAGCGCTTCGGCCGGGATCGACATCTTCTTTATCTCGGCCGGCTCGACCGTGTAGACGAGCTTGGTGAGGAAATAGCCGTCGATCTTGGAATCGCGGATCAGCGGCACCGAGATGATGTCGGTCTTGACGTAGTCGAGGCCACCCAGCATCGGTTTCGGCGTCTCGCCGACGCCGCGCTCACCGGCCGCCTGGAACGAATAGAACACCGCGCCAAGCGTGGCGGCGCAGATCCAGATCGCGGCGGCGATGAATTTGATCACCGGTTGTTCCCGCCTGTTGCCGAGATCATCAGCTCGCCCAACCGAATTCACCGGCCGAATAGGTGCCGTCGGCTTCGGCGCGCTGAATGGCGTTCTTCAACAGCGTGGCGACTTCGTTGACCGCGTTGAGGTGGGCGAGGATTGCAGCCTCGTTTTTCGCGAGCTTCTGGCGCAGCCGCGCCAGACTGTCGCGATGCTGTTCCAGGAATTCGATCTCGTTGGCGCCCTTCATGGCGCGGGTCAGCTCATAGAGGTAGCGGCTCTTGCGGGCGTTGGAGGCCTTGAGGTCATAGCTGGTGTCGTTCTTCAAACCGGCCGTCTCTTCCTCGACCGCTTCCTCGATGCGGCCGATGATGGCGGCAAGGTTGCCCGGCCGTGCAAACGGGATCGGCGCTTCGGACGTACGCGCCGGCAGGTTGGAAGAGTATTTTGAAAAATCGGCCATTGAAAATCCTGGTCTAGATCTTGATTTCGGTTTTGATGGTCGTCTCGTCGCCGGTCATCGACCGTGCGGCCTTGCGCTGCAATTCCTCGACCAGCGAGGTGGACAGCCGCGCCTGCTGGTCGATCTCGGTCTTGTGCGGCCCGGTTGACACCGGGCCGATCGGCACGGTGCGCTTGCCGTCCTTGTAGTGGTCGGCGAGCAGCGATTTGGCAATGCCGATCCCTCCGCGCTCGGCCATGACGTCGGCGACACGCTCGGCAAGCTGCGATTTCCACATGTCGCCGGCCAGCCCCTTGCCGTAGACGCCCTCTGTGTCCTTGGGCAGCATGTTCTGGATGAAGGTCTGCAAGACCATGGCCTCGAACTTCTTGAATTTTCCCGCGGGATCGGCGCCTGCCGCGGCCTTGTCGGCCGTGGCACGCGACAAGATCGAGCCGGTATCCACCGAAGCCGCCATGTCGACCAAAAAGGCGCCGCCAACGCCGTTGGCCCGCTTGGCCAGCGCGGCACGGGCAGCCTCGATATCCGTCGGGTCGACGGCTCGGGCAACATCGAGAACGATGTCGCTGGGTGGAGAAATCGCCAAGAAAGTCCGCCTCTTTGCCGGGTTTCCTGAGCGACCATGCCGCAGCAAGCTTGTGGCAGGCTTGCCGGCTCGAAATCCTTCGCCGGATGCTAGGCATTGCTATCAGCAGCGGCAACTCCGGCTGGGTCGATGCGATCTGGTCGTTTGCGGTGGGCGCTGCCGGCGTCGCCATGGTCAGATCGTAGGTGGCGTAGGCGCAGAGGCCGAACACGGCGCCGTACACCCAACACAGCCCGCCGCACGGAACGAAACCGAACGCCGTCCGCAGGTGACCCGGCTCTAACTTCCGATTATTCCTGCCCTCGCCTCTGCGCGATCAGATCGAGCCGGTCGCGGTCGGAGCGTTCGCGTTCGTCCTGTCGGCGCACGTCCTTGTAGGCGCGCTCGACCATGTTGGTGCGCGCCGTCGCAGTGGCGATGAGCGTGACCTCCTGCCTGGCGCTTTCCAAGCTCGCTTCCTGCCGGACCAGCGCATTCGCGATGCGGCGATGGTAGAGGTCAGGGAACAGCACCGCCATCGACTGGTCGGCGTCGAAATGCTGGACTAGTTCCTTGGCCTCGGTTTCGGCGGTTGCCGCTGCCGCCAGGAAGGCCGCATGGCGCGTCTCGTGCAGGGCCTTCAGCTGCTCCTGCACCTTGACCAGTTTCTTCAGCCGTTCCTTGCGCGTGCTCATCTCACCTCGCCAGCGTCAGGTCGACAAAGCCGTCGACGAACAGCGACAGCATGGTCCCGATGGCGAAATAGAAGATGATGATGCCGCCGGCGATGACGAAAGGCAGCGAGATGAAGTAGACCGGGATTTGCGGCGTCAGCTTGTTGACGAAGCCGATCGTCAAATTGACCAGGATGGCATAGGCGATGAACGGGCTGCCGAGCCGGATGACCAGGAAGAAGGCGTCCGACACCGTGTCGGTGAGATCGACCAGGGCGGCCTGCGGATTGAAGAAGACGTTGACCGGCGCCACCGTGTAGGAGGCGACCAGAGCGCGGATGATCTCGTGGTCGAAATCGAAAACGAAGAGCAGCAGCAGCGCCGAAAACGAGATGATGGCGGCGAGCGCCGCCTGCGGTTCCGGCTCCTCGATCGCCGGTCCGCCTGTGCCGCCATAGCCGATCAGCATGGCGATGGCCGAACCCATGAAGCGCAGCGCCTCCATGTAAAGCCTGGTCATCGCGCCGATCAGCCCGCCGACCAAAAGTTCGGAGATGATCATCGGCGCCAGCACCTGCGGACGCGCATCGACGAAGGGAAAGATCTTGTCCCACAGGAAGGCGAGCAGGCCACCGGTTGCGGCGATCGACGCGAACAGCCGAACCTGGATCGGCACGCGGGCGCTGGACAGGCCCGGCATCAGCATGAAGCAGGCGCCGATGCGACAGAAGGCGAGGAAGGCGGCGATGACGACGCCTTGCGACAGTATGTTCACGAGATCGTCCCGAGCACCTTGATCTCGACGCCCTTGGCGATTTCGACATGGGAGAGAACGGGAAGCGTCGTGAACAGGCGCTCGATGATCATGCGCACATAAGGCCGCGCATCGGGCGCGGTGACGAGGACAAAACGCTCGCCGGCCTCGAGATGCTTGCGGATCGCCTTGGTCGCGTCCTGGCCGAATTCCTCCAGCTGGCGCGGGTCGATGTCGAATTCGCGCACCTCGCCCTTGGCGTCGCGCTTGAGGCTCTGGTGGAAGGCGAGGTCCCAGCGGTTGCCGAGGCGCAGCACCTTGAGCATGCCGCCCTCGGAGAGATCGCCGCAGATCTGTTGGGCCATGCGGATGCGGACATGCTCGACGATCTGCTCGGTGCGGCGCACATGCGGCGCGATCTCGGCGATGGCCTCGATGATCAAATGCAGGTTGCGGATCGATACGCGTTCGGCCAGCAGCAATTTCAGCACCGCCTGCAGGCCGGGATAGGAGATGTGCGAGGTGCAGATCTCGTCGGCGAGCTTGCGGTATTCCGGATCCTGGCGCTCGAGCAGCGCCTTCATGTCCTTGTAGGACAGAAGCTGCGGCAGGTTGTTGCGGATCACCTCGGACAAATGGGTGAGCAGCACCGACATGTTGTCGGCAAAGGTGTAGTTCTCGCGCTTCAGATCCTCGGCGAAGGTTTCGAGCACCGAGAAGGCGCGCATGCCGAAGGCCGGCTCGCGGATTTCCTCGCCGGGAACGTCGGGCAAATCCCGGTTGCCGAGCAGCACCATGATCTCGCCGACGCGCATCTGGTATTCGGCGACGACGGTGCCGTGGACCTTGATCTGGTAGCTTTTCGGCGGGATGCCGAAATCGTCGGCGACGCGCACTTCCGGCACGACGAAGCCATATTGCGTGGCAAATTTCTTGCGCATCTTGGCCATGCGGAACACCAGTTCCTGATGCGACACCAGCAGCCGCGTCGACAGCTGTTTGCCGATCAGAAGCTCGATCTCGGCGGTGGTCAGCGAAGCCTTGACCGAGTTCTTCTCTTCCTCGACCTTGTTCGCCTTCTCCAGATCCTTGATCGCTTCGGCGGCGGCAGCCTCGCGGTTGGCGCGCATCGGGATGACGTAGCCAAGGCCGGCCATGCCGGCGGCTAGCGTGAAGAACGGGAAGAACGGCAGGCCGGGCATCAGGCCGAGCAGGACGAGCAGCGAGGCCGCGACATAGAGCGCGCGCGGATGCGCACCGAGCTGGCCGAACACCGCCTGGTTGGTCGAGCCGCGCGTGCCGCCCTTGGACACAAGCAGGCCGGCGGCGAGCGAAACGATAAGCGCCGGGATCTGGGTGACGAGGCCGTCGCCGACCGACAGTTTGATGAAGACATCGGCGGCTTCGCCCATGCCCATGCCGTGCCTGATGTAACCGATGGCGATGCCGCCGACGATGTTGATGGCGGTGATGATGAGGCCGGCAATGGCGTCGCCGCGGACGAATTTCGAGGCGCCGTCCATCGAGCCGAAGAAGGAGGATTCCTCTTCCAGCTCGCGGCGGCGCAGTTGCGCTGTCTTGTCGTCGATCATGCCGGCGGACAGGTCGGCGTCGATCGACATCTGCTTGCCGGGGATCGCGTCGAGGGTGAAGCGGGCGCCGACTTCGGCAATACGGGTGGCGCCTTTGGTGATGACGATGAAGTTGACCACAATCAGGATCATGAAGACGATCAGGCCGATGACGAAATCGCTGGCCATCACAAGTTTGGAGAAGCCGGCGATGACATAGCCGGCGGCGTGCGTGCCCTCATTGCCGTGCGACAGGATCATGCGCGTGGTGGCGATGTTGAGCGATAGCCGTAGCATGGTGGCGATCAGCAGCACGGTCGGGAAGGACGAGAAATCGAGCGGCCGCTGGATCCACAGCGCCACCATCAGGATCAGCACCGACAGTGCGATCGAGAAGGCGAGGCCGATGTCGATGAGGAAGGCCGGGATCGGGAGGAACAGCACGGCCAGGATGATGACGATGCCGATGGCGAAGAAGACATCGCGGCCGTTCTTGGCCACTGTTCCTGTCGCTAAGCTTTCGCTGACGGCCATATCGTCCCCAATCACAAGCCTGCCGAGCACGCGACAGCCCTTCGAGCCTAACCGGTCAAGCTTGCGCGAGGGTGGGAGGACTGGTTACTTGCCAGGACGACAGAGGCCTTGAGGAGAGAGATCATGCTGGTGATCATCGGCACCATTCGCCTGCCTGCGCAACTGCTCGACGAGGCAAGGCCGGCCATGCGGCGCATGATACTGGGCAGCCGTGCGGAGCCCGGCTGCATCGAATACTCCTACGCGCAGGACGTGCTCGACGTCGGGCTCATCCATGTAACCGAGGTGTGGAGCGACAGGGCCGCGCTCGACGCGCATTTCCGCTCGCCTCACATCGCCGATTGGCGGGCGAGCTGGGCATCGCTCGGCATAGGCGAGCGCAACCTCATGCTCTATGAGGCCGGCGAGCCGAAGCCGATCTGAGGACCGGGCACAGTCAAGAAGGCGTGGGCCCAAGAAAATCTAGCAGGCGTTGACCTGTCTGCAGGACCATCCGCCGCCATCGGTATCGTGGCAGTCTTCATAGCTGCCGTAGCAGGTGTTCGTCGAATTGCGATACCAAGGGTAGCCGCCGGGACAGCAAACATCTTGTTGTGCAGTCTGGATAAATTCCTTTGCCGGCCGGCTTTGGTTTTCCGGATTGCCTCCCGCCAAAAAAAGAGACATCGGGTGTGACACAACAGACCTAACCGGCATATCCATGCTTGAATTGCTCACCGCAGACGAGCTCAAAAAAATCATGCCAACAGCTAATGAAAAAAATCCCCGCGCACTCATCTTCTCCTCCTTGAGGGAAATAGAGACGGCCAAAAATAACACAGCTGCGTCGATTGCGTAAGCGATCGCTCATATACCTCGACACGCTCGCGGGGAATTGAAGCGGGGCGGCAAGCCTGACTGCGCCTCAGCGCCAGAATGGCGCCGCAAGCAGCCGGCATTATGTCGGCGTGCTGATCGTCGCCGAACTGCACAGCGATCCGTCCGATGGTGAGACGCCGGTGCTGGCGCCGGCCAAATTCCGGCATGCGGTGCTGGTGCCGACCATGAACGTCCGGTCCACCGCCGAAACCATCCAGCGCGCCGTCGCCGAGGAACTGGCGGTGGTCGAGAATTTCGACAACCGGGCCGTTGTCGGGCTTTTGACCGAGGGCCATCTGATGCGGCGCTACGCCGAGGAACTCGACAAGGCGCGGCGCGACCGGGCGAAGACTAGGCCTCGGCCGGCATCTTAAATGTCCCTACTCGGCGCTTGCCACGTGTACAGTGTCACTGTACAAATTGTTCAGTGGGAGAAAAAGACGGGATGAGCACCGACCAGGCTCCGGTCAAGAATGGCGTCGCCTCGACGGCGACGCATGCCCATCAGATGCTGGGCCAGCGGCTGAAGAGCCTGCGTCTCGGCCGGCGGCTTTCGCTGCGCGAACTCGCCGAGCTGACCGGGACCAGCGCCAGCTTCATCAGCCAGCTCGAGCGCGGCCTGACCGGCGCCAGCACCGCCTCGCTCAACCAGATGGCCTCGGCGCTGGGTGTAAGCGTGGCGATGCTGTTCGAGGATAGTGCCGCCGGGCAGCGCGGGGTCTTGCTGCGCAGCGAGCGGCCGAGCCTGCCGCCCAGCGACGGCTGCCGCAAGATGCTGCTCTCGCGTCCCCCTTTAAGCGACATGGAAGTCTATGTCGGCGAGTTCGAAATCGGCGGCTCGACCGGCCCAGCGCTCTACACCCATGGCGACGCGCACGAGATGCTCGTCGTGCTGCGCGGCATCGTCGAGGTTTCGCTCGGCGATGTCAGGCATGTGCTGGAAGAGGGCGACAGCATCGAATACGCGACATCGACAGCACATCGCTCAGAGAACATCGGCAGTGGCCGAGCCGAGGTGATGTGGATCATTGCGCCACCGACTTCGGTGCGCGCCGAACTCGATCAATACAGGGCCTGGAAACCGCTCGCAGCCAGGTAGGTTCAATCCATGCGGGTCAAATGGGAGAACAATAATCATGCTGAAAACAAGACATCTTGGCCTTGGCGCCGTGCTGGCGCTCGGCGTTCTGGCAACCGCAGCGTTCGCGCAGGAAAAGCCTGTCGCGGGTGAGGTCAAGGAAGGCTCGCTCAAGGGCAAGACGCTGACGCTCGTCTCTTATGGCGGCATCTACCAGGACGGCCAGGCCGCCGCGCTCAAGGAGTTCGTCGAAAAGTCCGGCGCCACGCTGCTCAATGACGGGCCGACAGAGATCGCCAAGCTGCAGGCGCAGGTCGAATCCGGCAACGTCACCTGGGACGTCGTCGACACCGCCGACCTGCCGCCTTACGTCTATTGCGGCAAGCTGTTCCAGAAGCTTGATTTCAGCAAGCTTGACGTCTCCAAGGTGCCCGAGGGCCAGGTCGGCGAATGCTCGGTGCCGGCCATGAACTACGGCGTCGTGCTGATGTACAACAAGGAGAAGTATGGGGATAACCCGCCCAAGAACTGGGCCGATTTCTTCGACACGGCAAAATTCCCCGGCACGCGCGCGCTCGACGGTTCGGGCGACCCGACGGGCGGCCTGCTGGAGCAGGCGTTGAAGGCGTCTGGCGGCGACCCGAAGGCGATGACGGCGGCCGACATCGACAAGGCCATCGATGTCATCCGCAAGCTCGGTCCCGACACGATCTATTGGAAGACCGGCGCTGAGTCGCAGCAGCTTGCCGAATCTGGCGAAGCCGACATGCTGATGATGTGGACCGGACGTGCCATGACGGCGGTGAAGAACGGCGCCAAATATGCGCCGGCCTGGCAGGACTGGCTGGTGGTGATGGACCAGATGACCATTCCGGTCGGCGTCAAGGATACGGATGCGGCTTATGCGCTGCTCAATGCCTATCTCGGCAAGGGGGCGCAGGAGATCCTGGCGCAGCAGACCTCCTATACGCCGATCAACAATGACGCGCAGCCCAAGGTCGATGCGTCGGTCGCCGCCTTCCTGACCAACACGCCCGAGCGCCAGAAGCAGGGTTACAAGCAGAACATCAAGTTCTGGGTCGAGAACTTCCCGGTGGCGCAGGAGAAGTGGTCGGCGCTGATGGCAGGCAACTGAACAGCCAAGTGAGAGCCAGGCCGTGCGCGCGGCCGCACCCCTCCCCCCACCCCCCCCCCCAGGCCCGCCCCCGGCGGGCGGCCCGCCCACCCCCCCCCCCCCCCCCCCCCCCCGGCGGGGGGGGGGGGGGGCGGGGGGGCGGGCCGCCCCCCCGCCGCCGGCGCTCATCCTGCTCGTCGCGGTGATCGGGTATCCGCTGCTCACCATCGTGCTGCGCAGCCTGTCGGAACCTGAGTGGGGGCTGCAGAACTATGCCTGGTTCTTCGGCGCGCCGGTCAACCTGACAGTGCTGCAGCGGACTTTCGTCATTTCGGCCTGGGTGACGCTGGTCTGCGTCATCGCGGCCTATCCCTATGCCTATCTGATGACCGCGGTCGGGCCGCGCGTCCGGCTGGTGCTTGTGCTTTGCGTGCTGATCCCGTTCTGGGTGAGTGGTGTGGTGCGAACGCTGTCATGGGTGATCCTGCTGCAGGATTCGGGCGTCATCAATTCGTTGCTGCGCTCGGTCGGGTTCGGCGGCGTCAAGCTGATCCGCACCCAGACCGGCGTGGTCATCGGCATGGCGCAGGTGCTGTTGCCGTTCATGATCCTGCCGCTCTATTCCGTGATGCAAGGCATCGACCTCAGGCTGATGCGTGCGGCGCAAAGCCTCGGTGCGCGGCCGTCGCGCGCGTTCTTCACCGTCTATCTGCCGCTGTCGCTGCCCGGCGTCTATGCCGGCGCGATCATCGTCTTCATCCTGTCGCTCGGCTTCTACATCACGCCTGCTTTGCTCGGCGGCCCGCGCTCGACCATGCTGTCGACGCTGGTGCAGACGCAGGTGCTGAGCCTGCTGCAATGGGGCAGGGGCGGCGCCATGGGCGTCGTTCTGCTGGTCACCACCTTCGTGCTGCTGGCGCTGGCAGCACCCGTGATGCGGTCCAGGCATCGGGAAGCGGGGCGGCGCTAATGGAGATGAAGCCGCTCACCCGCGTTCTTCTCGGGCTCGTCTGCCTGCTGGTGGCGATATGGCTGGTGGCGCCGACGCTGGTCGTGGTGCCGATGTCGTTCAACGAAAACAAATCGCTGGCGTTTCCGCCGCAAGGCTTTTCCTGGCAGTGGTACCAGAATTTCGCCACCAATCCGGACTGGTCGAACAGCTTCCTGAACTCGCTGAAAGTCGCCTCCATCGTTGCCGTCCTGGCAACGGTGCTCGGCACGCTTGCCGCCTTCGGCCTCTACCGCATGAAGGCGCGGCCGGCGAACCTTTTGCGTATGCTGATGCTGACGCCGATGGTGGTGCCGGGCGTGGTGCTGGCGATCGGCATCTATGCCGTCTATCTCGACACGCAGCTCGTCGGCACGCTGCTCGGCTTCGTGCTGGCCCACACCATCCTTGCGCTGCCCTTCGTGCTGATCGCGGTCTCGGCCAGTCTCGAAGTGTTCGACCGCCGGCTGGAGACAGCCGCCGCGAGCCTGGGCGCCGGCGCACTGACCACGTTTCGCACGGTGACGCTGCCGCTGATCGCGCCGGGCGTGCTCTCAGGCCTGCTGTTCGCTTTCGCCACCTCGTTCGACGAGATTGTCGTGTCGCTGTTCATCACGAACCCCTATCTCAAGACATTGCCGGTGCAGATTTTTGCCTCGATCACGCGCGACGCCGATCCGACGGTGGCGGCTGTCGGCACGATCCTGCTTTTCGCGACCACGATCCTGATCGGCGGCGGCATGCTCCTTCTTGGCCGCGAGCGGAAAGGACGCCAATGAATCCGAAGCCGACAAGCAAGGGCGCGGCGATCGATCTCGAAGCGATCAGCAAGGCCTATGGCGGCTTCAAGGCGCTGGACGGCGTGTCGCTGCGCATCGAGCCCGGCGAGTTCATGACGCTGCTCGGCCCCAGCGGCTCGGGCAAGACGACGACGCTCAACGTGATTGCCGGTTTCACCGATGTCACCAGCGGCAAGCTTCTGGTCGGGGAAAAAAGCGTCGTCGGCGTGCCGGCGCACAAGCGCAACATCGGCGTCGTCTTCCAGCATTACGCGCTGTTCCCGCATATGAGCGTCGGCCGCAACGTCGCCTATCCGCTGACGCTTCGCGGCGTCGACCAGGCGACGAGGCAGACACGCGTGGCAAGGGCGCTCGACATGGTCAAGATGGGCGATTTCGCGCATCGCTATCCCAGCGAATTGTCGGGCGGCCAGCAGCAGCGCGTGGCGTTGGCACGCGCCATCGTCTTCGACCCGCCGCTGCTCCTGATGGACGAGCCGCTCGGCGCGCTCGACAAGAAGCTGCGCGAATGGCTTCAGCTCGAGATCAAGCGCATCCATCGCGAACTCGGCACCACCTTCGTCTATGTCACGCACGATCAGGAAGAGGCGCTGGTGCTGTCGGACCGCATCGCCGTGTTCAACCGCGGGCGCATCGAGCAGGTCGGCACCGGCCGCCAGCTCTATGACGAGCCGGCAACGCTGTTCGTCGGCCGCTTCATCGGCGATTCCACCGTGCTGCGCGGCAAGGCGCGCAGCGATGGCAACAGCACCGCGCTGAGCATCGCCGGCGAGACGGTGACGGTACCGCGTAAGCTGTCGGGAGAAGCCAGTCCGGTGATGCTGCTGCGTCCCGAAAAGCTCGCGATCCGAAGAGCCGGCCAAAGTGCTGCCAATGGCGCCAACCGCCTGTCGGGGACGATCGCGGAAGCCATCTATCTCGGCTCGGAATCGAAATACGAAGTTAAGCTCGCCGACGGCTCGGCCGCGATCGTGCGCTCACCACTGACCGGCGAGAGTTTTGGCCTCGGCGACAAGGTCGAGCTCTGCTTCGACGGCAGCGATGCCAAGCTGCTCGCGGACGACGCAAGCGCCGACACCACACTCACCTGATTCCATCTGGCCTGATCCCATCTGGCCTGATCCCATCTGAAAGTCATTCCATGCAAGCCAAGCGCAACGGCGACATATCGTTCTGGTATGCGGATCTGGGGGCGGTTCCCGTTCCGCGCCCGTCCTTGCCTGGAAACATCGAGGCCGATGTCGCCATTGTCGGCGCCGGCTATACCGGCCTGTGGACCGCCTACTATCTGAAAAAGGCGAAGCCATCGCTGCGCGTCGTGATCGTCGAGCGCGAATTTGCCGGCTTCGGCGCTTCGGGGCGCAATGGCGGCTGGCTGTCGGGCGGCTTCAGCTGGTCGCGCGAAAAATATCTCAAGACATCGAGCCGCCAAGGCGTGATGGCGATGCAGGCGGCGATGGCAGGCTGCGTTGATGAAGTGATCCGGGTCGCGACCGAGGAAGGCATCGACGCCGACATTCGCCGCGTCGACAATCTGACGGTGGCCACCAACGCAGCGCAGTTGGAGCGCGTGCGCGAAGAATGCGAGACGATCCGTTCCTGGGATGTCGACCCGAACCGCGTCGAGATGCTGGACGCCGCCTCAACGCGCACGCGCATCAACATCCGTAACGTCATGGGCGGCTTCGTCGTCCATGGCCAGGCGCGGGTGCAGCCGGCCAAGCTGGTGCGCGGGCTTGCCGATGCCGTCGAGCGGCTGGGCGTGCCGATCTATGAGAAGACGACGGTGACAAGCATCGCCAAGGGCAGCGTGACGACAGACCGCGGTACGGTGCAGGCGGAGACGATCATCCGCGCGACCGAGGGTTTTACATCAGGCATCCCCGGCGAGGAGCGGACCTGGCTGGCGCTCAACAGCGCGCAGATCGTGACTGAGCCGCTGCCTGCCGACCTGTGGCGCGACATCGGTTGGGAAGGGCACGAACTGCTCGGCAATGCGGCGCATGCCTATTGCTATGCCCAGCGCACGCGTGAGGGACGCATCACGATGGGCGGACGCGGCGTGCCTTATCGCTACGGCTCGCGCACCGACGTCAACGGCCAGACGCAGCAGGCCACGATCGACCAGCTGCACACGATCCTGACGACGCTCTTGCCGCAGACCAAGGGATGCCGCATCGATCAAGCCTGGTGCGGCGTGCTCGGCGTGCCGCGCGACTGGTGCACCACGGTCGGCCTCGATCCCGCGACCCGCATCGGCTGGGCCGGCGGCTATGTCGGCCTCGGCGTGTCCAGCTCCAACCTTTCGGGGCGCACGCTGGCTGACCTTGTTCTCGGGGCAAACACCGAGCTGACGAAGCTGCCCTGGGTCAACCGCAAGGTCAGGCCATGGGAACCGGAGCCCTTCCGCTGGCTGGGCGTGCATTCGATGTACCAGCTTTATCGCATTGCCGATGGCCGCGAGGCGGCAGGGCTTGCGCGCACCTCGAAGCTGGCCGCGTTGGCCGACAGCATCACCGGCCACTAAAGCCATTTGTTCTCACGCAATTCCGGGGCAGACCCCTTTCCTGGAATTGCTCTTATCCATGGAGCTAGACTTGATCGATCTTTCGACCTTCCACGATCTCGCCAAGGCCGAGATCGGCGCGTTCTCTCCTAAGCCAAGCTCGATTGAAGGCGATCAGGTCGAGGCCGTGCGCTCGTTCTTTCAATCGCCTGACGGGACTGTCGATGTCGGCATCTGGGAATGCACGCCCGGCCGCTTCACCGCCGATCGTTCGGACTCGTCGGAGATCTGCCACATCATTTCGGGGCGCGTGGAACTGAGCCGCATCGATGGCGAGGTGCGGGAACTCGGTCCGGGCGATCTCCTCGTCCTGCCGCAGGGCTGGAAGGGCGAGTGGCTGATACGCGAGACCACGCGCAAGCTCTACATGATCCAGAGCGCCGGCTGACCGGCGCTACGGCTATGGCGAGCTCAGTGATCGATCGGCCCCTTCGGCGAGACCAGCGCGGTGCCGGCGGTCGTCGGGCGCTCGATCAGGCGGCGCACGCGCGGCGGTTCGTCGCCGCTGTGCAGCGCCCGCACCCGCTCGCCGACGACGGCGTCGGCATGGGTGGCGCGCCGGTTGTGGCGGATGTATTCCAGCCAGGTTGGCGTGTGGTAGTGTTCGATCCAGACTGCGGGATTTTCTAGGTCCCGAGCCAGCGTCCAGTTGCGGGCGCCGTCGCGGCGGCGGATGCGCCCGCGCTCGGCCATGGTGGCGAGGAATTCGGGTACATCTTCGTCGCGGATAATGTACTCTATCATGATGGCGATGGGGCCGCTGCGCGGCTTCAGGTCGAGGCCGAGATGCGGCTCCTTGAAGCGGTTGAGCGGGTCGAGGTTGAGAGTCGTCTGCTGCGGCAGCGGCAGGAACAGGCCGATGGCGCCGCCAACAAGCATCGCGATGGCCGCCGCAATCAGCGCGGTTTCGGCGCCATGCGCATCGGCAACGACGCCCCAGATCCAGCTGCCCAGCGCAATGCCGCCGAAGGTCGCCGTCTGGTAGACCGACAGCACCCGGCCGACGACCCAGCGCGGCGTCGACATCTGCACCGTGACGTTGAAATGCGACAGCGCGATCACCCAGCAGGCGCCGCCGATGAGCAAACCCGCCGCAGTCTGCCAGGCATTGAGGCTGATGGCGGCATTGAAGGCGCAGACGGCAAAGCCGGCGAAGGCCATCCGCACCATCGTCTCGCTGGACAGCAATTGTCTGAGACGCACGCTTATCAGCGCGCCGCCGACGGCGCCGATGCCGAAGGCGCCGAGCATGATGCCGTAGGTCAAGGCATCGCCCTTGACGACGTCGCGCGCCACCAGCGGCAGCAGCGCCAAAACCGCGCCGGCGCTGAAGCCGAAGGCGGAGCCCCTGACCAGCACCTTGCCGATGTTGGGCGACATGGCGACATAGCGCAGGCCGGCGCCCATGGCGGCGCCCAGCGTCTCGCGCGGCAGCGTCGAGACCGGCAGCTCCGGCTTCCAGCGGAAGAGCACGATGATGAGACCTATATAGCTCAGCGCATTGGCGGCGAACGCAGCAGCCGCACCAGCGGCGGCAACGATGATGCCGCCGATCGCCGGGCCGACGCTGCGTGTCAGGTTGAAGCCCAGTGAATTGAGTGCAACCGCGGCCGGCAGCTTGTTGCGCGGCACCATGTCGCCGACCGATGCCTGCCAGGACGGGTTGTTGAGCGCCGTGCCGCTGTCGATTAGGAAGGTGAAGGCAAGCAGCGTCCACGGCGTCATCCAGCCGTTCCAGGTGAACAGCGTTAGAAGTGCAGAGACGACCAGCATGAAGATTTGGGCGATCAGCATCACCTTGCGCCGGTTGAAGCTGTCGGCGATGGCGCCGGCGACGAGTGCAAACAGCATGATCGGCAGAGTGGCCGAGGCCTGGACCAGCGCCACCTGATAGGGCGACGTGGCGATGGTGGTCATCATCCAGGCGGCGCCGACGCCCTGGATCAGGCCACCGAAATTCGACACCAGGCTGGCCGACCAGACGGCGCGGAAGATGCCGTGCCGGAACGGCGCCAGCGCCGAAACGCGTTCGCTGTCCGGCTCGTCATCGATCATCAGACCTGTCCCACCTTAACGTGCTGGTTTCGTCCGCGGGGACGACAATCATGGCATCCGTTTGAAATAGAGCACGACATCCAAAAGGGCGAACGCGTCTTCGAAAAAGATCATGGTCCAACAACAGGATAGCAAGGCGAAAATACGTCAGCCGGGAATGGTCCGCTACCCAGAGCGATGTTCTCATTGGTCCACTGCGCGGGGCTGTCGGCCGCGCGCGAAGTCAGCTTCTGTCCCGGGCAGCGGTATGCAAGGCTTCGGTCAGCGTGCCTGTCGTCTCGCCGCCGGCGTGAAGGCGCAGGAAAAGCTCCATGCCGACAAGCCGCAGCCTGGACGGTTGCTCGCGCCGCGCCAACTGGACCATGTCCTCCAAATTCGCGGCGGGCCATTTCAAGGCATCGCGCAGGAAACCGCCGCGTAGCAAAGTCTCCGTGCCGGCCGAAAATTGCGACGACATCTCGAAGCCGATCTTGCGCGCCTGGACGTTCTGGCGCGGAATATGCTTTTCAGCGACCTTTCGCAAAAGCCATTTTCCTGTTTTGTCGCGGTATTTCTGCCGCCTCGGCAAATGGATGGCGAAGTCGATCAGGCGGTTTTCCAGGAACGGGACCCGCAGTTCCACGGACGCCGCCATGCTCAGCCGGTCGTGCCGGTGCAGTATGTCCTGCAGATGCGAATAGAGGTCGTAGAGGCAACTACCGAGAAAGGCGCGATCCGCGGGCGGCATAACCGGCTCCAGGCGGTCGAAGATCTCGGTTTGCAGAAAATTCAGCTCCGGCGACAAAGCACGCAGGACCATGCTGCGATCCATTTGTGAGTGGCTTCCAGCCGAGACCTTGTAGGGGGCATGACGCTGTTGCTCGAATCTCCGGTCGAGCGAGCGCTTCGAATGGACCAGGCGCCGGGGCCACGACCAGGAACGCCACTTCTTCATGCTCAAGGCCTGCAAGGGGTAGCCGCCAAACAATTCGTCTGCGCCTTCGCCGGTGAGCAGCACCTTGACGCCATCGGCCCGGCATCGTTCGGCAAGCGCCAGCAGTGCGACATGGCTGGCGTGCCAGCCATCGCTTTCAAGATGCCAGATTACCCTTGGCCAAAGTTCGAAAAACCGGTTCCTGTCGACCGGCACCCGGCGCAAGGGCACGCCGACATGGCGGCCGGTGCGTTCGGCGTCTTCGGCCTCGCTGTTGCCGAGCTGCGGGTCGACGACATAACCGTGGACTTCCGGCCTGAACCGCTTTGCCAGCGCCGTTATCAGGCCGGAATCGACACCGCTGCTGCAGGCGGTGGCAACGCTGGTATCGGCGATGCAGTGAAGTCCGACGCTGTCCTTGAGCAACGCCTCGAGCGTCGCCATGTGTTCAGCATCAGAGGATACGTCACCGGTAATGCGCGCGGTCTCCAGCACGTCCAGCACATGCCAAAAGCGGCGCTTCTCGATACCCTGGTCGGTGATCTTCCACAGGCCGGCGGGCGGCAGGCGCTCGATGCGGTCGAACAGGCTGTAGCTGGAATCGCGGCTCTGCCAGGCAAGCCGCAAGGTGATCTCGCGGCTTTCGATGTCGCGCGGAAAACCGTCGCAGGCGAGGATCGCCTTGTCCTCCGAAGCGAACAGGATTCGCTCCGGCGTGTCGGCCACCGACATCGGCTTGATTCCAAGACGGTCACGCGCAAGCCACAGCGCACTGCTGCGAGCGTCGAAATAGGCGAAGGAAAACATCCCGTCGAACAGCGGCACGGCTTTTTCGGGACCCCAGTGATGCAAGGCTTCGAGAACCACTTCGGCATCGCAGATGGTTCGAAAGACGACGCCTTGCGCCTGCAGCGTTTCGCGCAGCGAGCGGTAATTGTAGACCTCGCCATTGTAGACGAGAACGCCATCGCCGGAAGAAGTCAGCATCGGCTCACGGGCGGCGGGCGAGGGATCGATGATGGTCAGTCGGCGGTGGCCGAGGGCCAGCCGATTGTTGTGCCAGCTGTCATGATCGTCGGGGCCGCGATGTACCAGCGCCTGCATCATGCTGGCGACATCCGACAGGTCGTTGGCGTCGATCGGGTTTCGTTTGCGCCAGACGCCGGCTATTCCGCACATGGCCTGCCGGTGAGTTCTGCCTGAGTCATGGCCTGCAATCTAGCCGGAACACAGCCGCCTGCAAGCGCTGCCTAGAACCCGTTTTCAATGCGCTCGAAGATGACGTTGGTGAAGGCCGAGATCTGGCTGCCGATGAACGGACCGGTCAGCGCCACGACCAGCATGATGGCGACGATCTTGGGCACGAAGGTCAGGGTGATTTCCTGGATCTGGGTCAGGGCCTGGATCAGGGCAATGCCGATGCCGACCACCATGGCGACCAGCACCACCGGCGCGGAAGCAACAAGCACCGTCCATACCGCGTACTGGACGATGTCGAGTGCGTCGGCCTCGTTCATGTGAGCGCGCCTCTATGGAACTGTCTAGCTGGCCGGCTTTATCGAAACGCCCGCGCCGACCGGCACTTCGGTGCCGTTCTGCAGCACGGCGATCACGCCGTTGCTTGCAAGCTTGACCGAGGCCACGACGCCGGTCGTCTTGCCGTCGGCCGAGGTGATCGAGCGGCCGATCAAGGAATCGGCCTGCGACAGCGCCGAGGACTGCATGATCTGGTCGAGCTTGGTGTTGGTCTGCACCGATTGCTCTACCTGCGAGAAGGTGGCGAGCTGGGCGACATACTGTGTCGAATCCATCGGTTTCGTCGGATCCTGGTTCTTCATCTCGGCAATCAACAGCTTCAGGAACGACTGGTAGTCGACCGCTGTCTTCGACGTCTGCTGGGTGCCCTGGTTGGCGCCCGTGGGGATCGTCGTCGTCATGTCCACATTCATCAGAATCGTGCCCCCACGGCCAGCGGGCGCTTCGCACCCAGAACATCGTCATTGCCGCCAAGTGCGCGGCGTTCGAGCGGATAAAGCGCGCGGATAGCCTTCAGCGCTTCATAGATATGGTCTTCGCCGACCATGCGGTCGATCTGCTTCAGCGCGCCACTGATCTGCTCATCCTCGAAGCTTGCCAAAAGCAAGGGCAGCGAGCGGCGGAACATGGCGCGCGCCTCGATGGCGCCGGCCGGGTTCATCAGCATCACCTGCAGGATGAAATAGAGCTGCTTGAGCGGCGTCGAGGCATCGTCGGCCTGGATGACATGGTTCTCGAGCAGGAACTGTACGTCGTTCATCAGCTCGACGGTGACCTTGCGGTCGACGCGGATGACGGCGCCGTTGATGTAGATCTTCTCGTTCGGCTTCAGCGATATCTTCAGCGTGTTGGTCATTGAATGCCGTCCCGGATGATCTGGGACACTTCGATCAGCCCTTCGAAATTGTCGGTGCGGCCCTGGCGGATGTCCTCGGCCTCGCGCAGCAGCCACAGGCCGATGGAGATGAGGTTGGCGCGCAGTTCCTTGGGCAGGACATTGTCGCTGGAACCGAGATCCTCGACGAAGGTGGTCCAGACCCGGTTGGTGAAGTGCAGCGCTTCGACCGCTTCCATCGAGGTGTGGCCGACCGCCGCCGCCGCCGCCAGCATTTCGATCGAGCGGGTCAAAAGCTGCCGCTCGCGATCTTTCGCATCGGCAACGGAGTCGGTCTGGATGTCGGCGTAGGAGAATTGGTACATCGTTTGGCTCTACCGTTGCGGTTGAGATTGTCAGGTCAGGTAGTTCAGCAGGCTCATCTGCTGCAGGCGCGCGGTCAGCGCAAAGGACGTCTCGATATGCTGCGTCAGATCCGCGACGCGGGTGGCTGCCTCGGCGGGGTCGACGCCTTCCAGATCGAGGATATGGCGCTCGAACAGGTCGACCTGCGTCTTCATGCGGTCGCTGGCGTCGGAAACACGCTTCTCGGCAAGGCCGGTCTCGGCCTGCAACTGGCCGAGTCCGCCCAGCGCCTCGCCGACCATCGCCTGGGCGCGACCGACGACGGTGGTCTTCGCCGCCTGGCTGATGTTGCCGGAGAGCAGGCCGGTGACCAGGGCGGAAGCCATGGCGAGCTTGCGGATGCTGTCTTCATTGGCGCTGGCCGAGGTCTGGGTGGTTTCGCCCAGCGAAATGCGGCTGACGATCTGCTGGTCGGTGGCGTTCGACCAGTTGGCCTGCCAGCCGGCGCCCATGAACTGCGGCACGACATTGCTGGTGATGAAGCCGTCCATCTGGGCGGCGGTGATGTTGGCGGCGAGCGGATCGGTCTGCGTGAAGCCGAAATACGACGAGAAGGAAGCGTCGAACGCCGCCTTGGCCGGCGAGCCGGCGGCGGTGAAATCGTCGATCGGCTTGACGTCGGTGTTGGTGCCGGCAAACAGATATTCGCCGTTGACGCTGGCATTGAGGATAGAGGTCATCTGCTGCACGGCGGCCTTGCCGGCTTGCTGCGTGATGGTGCTCGAGGAATTGCCGGCGGCGGTCAGTGCGGTCAGCAAATTCTGCGCAGTGTCGGAAAGCTGGCCAAGCGCAGCCTGCGTCGAGGACAGCCGCGCGGTGACCAGCGAATTGGAATCGATGATGACGTTCAACCGGTCGAGGTCGCGCGAGAAGGTGACCGCCTGCGAGGTGCGCGCGCCGAGCGCCAGACCGACATCGGCGACGGTGCCGGTCGTCGATTCCTTGGTGGCTTTGACCAGTTCGCCCTGCATGCGCATCTGCTGATAGCGCGCGGCGTTGGAGAGAGCGGCTGAGGAGACGGATGTGGCTTTCATGGCTTATCCCACGGCATCGAGCAGGGCCGACAGCATGTCGTCGACGGTTTTCATCATGCGCGCCGAGGCCTGATAGGTGTGTTCGAGGTCGAGCAGCAGCGACATCTCCTGGTCGACATTGACGCCGGTGTCGTTGGACAGCGCCTCGGCGGTGCGCGATGCCAGCGCTTCCTTGGCGTCGGCGTTGCTCGAGGCCTGCTGGCGCTGGCCTTCGAACCAGCCAATGGCATTGGCGGCGTAGTCGGACACGCTGGACGTGACGGTGATGCCGGCCGCAGCGTCGAAAGGCATCGGCTTGTCGAGCTTGTCGCCATAGCCGATCAAGAGCTGCGAATAGGAGGCGTTGCCGGCAGTGTTGGCGATATAGGCCGCACCATTGGCGCCGCCGTCGCGCAGCAGCACCGGATTGCCGCCGACGCTCGAGTCCATTGCGGCGTTGACCTTGATCGAGCCGGCAAGCCCGTCGATCAGCGTGCCGGCGGCCGGAATGGCGGGCGCACCCGACCAGGTGAACAGGCCGGTTCGGTCGGGCTGCGAAGGTGCTGTTTCGGCAAAGGCGGTGATGAGGCCGCGCGCCACTTCGTCGAGCTGGCTCTGCATCGTCGCCGCGACGCCGTCGCGCAAGGTGATGAGCCCGGCGAGCTTGCCGTCGGCGCTGGTGTTGCCGCCAGCCCCGGCGCTGACCGGCACATTGTCGATGTAGATGGTGTTGCCTGGTGTGCCGGCCGTGTAGCCCGCCGACGGGGTGAAACTTACCGAGCGCGGAATGGTCTCGAACAGTGTCGTGCCATCCTTGGTGGTGATGACCATGTCGTTGTCGCCACGCGTGAAGGTCGACACCGGCACATAGTCCGCGATCTTCTTCAGCAAAGCGTCGCGCTGGTCGAGCGCGTCGGATGCGTCGGTACCCGAACGGGTTGCGGAGATGACCGCCTTGTTGGCGTCCTGGAACTGACTAAGCAGCGAGTTGAGATCGTTAACCGCCGTTGATATCTCGCCATCGGCCTGGGTGCGGAAATCCTGGATCGCGTTGGTGCCGTCGTTCAGAGCGCGCACCACCTGCTGGGCCGCGTCGATGACGCTGGAGCCGAGGTTCTGGTTCGATGGCGTAGCGGCGTAAAGCTGCAGCGCGTTCTGCAGCTTGCCGATCGCGGTCGAGGCAGAGGAGGCGTTGTCGACGCCGTTGACTGCAACGGCGAGGCGGTCAATTCCGCTGTAAAGCGTGCTCTGGCCGCTCCATGCCGATTGCGCGCTAAGGTTCTGGCGAAACAGCAGGGCGTTGGTGGCGCGCTGGATCTCGACCGAGCGGGCGCCGGGCGCGCTGCTGACGACGACCGCCGTGCGGCGGGCATAGTCGGGGTTGCTGGCGTCGGCAATATTGCGGGAAAGGACGCTGGTCTGCTTCGATGTGGTCTGAAGCGACTGTTGGGCTATGGTCAATGCGGAAGTCAGCGACATGCGGGTCTTTCACGAGGCCAGTGGGGAGGGGATGACGTCTCTGCCCTGTCGGCGGCGTCGGCGTTCGGAAACCTGCAATTCCAGACCACCCCGGCCGGTTTGCCGGTGTGGCCTTGAATTCGAAATCCGCGCACCGCGCTGCTCTGGTTTGGGTTCATTCCCCTGGCGCCCGTCGTTTATCTCTTCAGGTTGACAAGGACATCCATGAGGTCGGAACCGGTCTGGAACACTTTCGAGTTAGCGGTGTAGCTGCGCTGCGCCGCGATCATGTTGGTCAATTCCTCGGCGATATCGACGTTGGAATTTTCCAACGCGCCGGAGATGATGCTGCCGAGCTTGCCTTCATTGGCGAAGCCGATGCGCACGGTGCCGGAGTCGGTGGACTGCGCATAGACATTGCCAGGCAGTGCGGTGAGGTTGTCGGCGCTCTGGACGTCGGCCAGTGGGATCTTGAACAGCGGCTTGGTCGAGCCGTCCTGATACTGGGCGTAAATGACTCCGTCCTCGCCGATCTGGATCTTTTCGATCGTGCTGGGCGCGTTGCCGTTGACCTTGGCTTCGGAGACCGTGAAGCCGGTGCCGAGCTGAGTCAGCTTGGACAAATCGAGGTCGAGCGACGCACCGCCCGGTACGGGGATCGTTATGCTGTCGACCGCGCCGGTTAGCTTGCCGGTGGTGGTGTCGAAGGTCAGGTTGGCCGTGGCCAGCGCGCCGCCCGTATAGGGGAAGGATGTGCCCGGCGTCGCCTGGGACTGGTCGAACACAGAGACCGACCAGGCGCCGGTGCCGGTGTTGGTGAAATAGACGTCGAGCAGCTTCTTGTTGCCGAGATTGTCGTAGGTGACCATCGAGGACTTCGACGTGTATTCGGCGGTCGGGCTGTTGGTGGAAGGCAGCGGACCGGCGGGCGGCGTGGCGCCAGCCGGCAGATTGGCGTTGAAATTGCCTGTGGTGCTGGGCGTCGCCGTCATTTCCTGGTCGGAGATCTGGACCGGAACCAGCCCTTCGAAGCCGTTGGCGGTGGCTGCCGGCGTGCCGTTGGCGTAGCTGTATGCCATCAACTGGTAGCCGGCGGCGTTGACCAGCCTGCCCTGAGCGTCGGGAACGAATGCGCCGGCGCGGGTGAGGAAAGGCGTTCCGCTGGGGTCCTGGACGACGAAGAAACCGTTGCCGTTGACCGCGAGGTCGGAAACCGAGGTCGTGTACTGCAGCACGCCCTGAGCGCTGATGGCCGAGCGGATGGTGGTGTTGACGCCGCCGGAATTATAGGCGCCGCCGACCTGCGGCATGATCAGCGTCGAAAACTCGGCCGAGGATCGCTTGTAGCCGGTGGTGTCGGAATTGGCGATGTTGTCGGCTGTCGCCGAAAGGCGGTTGGCCTGGGCGTTCATGCCGGAAACGCCGGTCCGCATCATTCCGTAAAGGCTCATCGAACGTCTCCTCAATGCCCAACATCGTTGGGCCCATCTGTGGTCGCGAGGATATAATTTCTGTCTTGCGCGAGGCTGGCGCAGACCGCCATCAGAACACCAGCCGGTAGCCAAGGAAGCGCTTGGAATCTATCGGGTCCTGGCCGAGCTTTTCGCGCAGCTTCTTGCGCAATTTGGAGATGTGGCTCTCGACGACGTTCTCCTCGACCTCTTCGTCGAAGATGCCGTAGATGGCGTTGAAGACCTGGGTCTTGGTGACGCGGCGTCCGCGGTTGCTCGCCAGATATTCGAGGATGCGGCGCTCGCGACGCGGCAGAGGCAACGGCTGGCCATCGATCTCGGGATCGCGGCCGTCCATGAAGATGCGCATGGCGCCGATCTCGGTATAGCTGACGTCCTCATGGGCGCGGCGGCGGATGGCGGTGATGCGGGCCAGGATCTCCCGGATATGGACCGGCTTGCGGATGACGTCGTCGACACCGCTCTCGAACAGCCGCAGCGTATTTTCAAGCGAGTGCTGTTCGCTGAGCGCGATAACCGGAGCGCCGGTGCGGTCGCGGATCTGGCGTGGCGAGATGGCGCCTTCGCGGCAGTCGCCGATGAGGAAGGCTCGGACCGATCGCAAATCCGTGTCGGCGGCCGATGTCACCCACTCGCCGAATTCACCGGACGCGAAGCCTGCACAGGCGACGCCCTCACGATCGAAAAGTGAATTATAGCCTTCAGTTACGAGCTCACGCTCGTCAACGATTACAATCATCGGCCCCGCCTCCGAATCAGATCATCTGCCCCGTGGGAAGAGCCGTAACCGGTGCCGGGAATCCTGAACAACCATCATTTCTTGTAGCTATTTTCTTGGGAGTTATTTCGAGTTTCGAAATAACCGCAATCAGGAGGTTGTATCGTTGGTTGCCGAACGGGTGACGTGGCACGTCACCCGCCGGGCGTGGATTTGCAGCCGTTCGCAAGAGCTGATTCACCTAAGGGTTGCAAAAGTTGCGGGCATTCGGGGTCCATTTGCCGAAGCCGGTGGCGACCATATTGGCGATGACGCGGCAGACATAGAATTTCTGCGCGGGATCATTGTCGGGGCCGGCGTGGTAGCGGGCGACGGCCATCGACCAGCTGACATGACGCGCATGCAGGCTGGCCAGGAAGCGTGCGGCATAGTCGACATTCTGGCGCGGGTCGAGCATGTCGTCGACGCTGCGGAAATGCGCGGCGTGATAGTGATGGTTGATCTGCATGCAGCCGAGATCAATGAGTGTCTTGCCGTCGCGCCGGGCTGCTTCGAAGGTGGCCAGGGCCTCGGTGCGGTTCCTTGGAAATACCGCTTTCCCCTCTATATTCAACGCATTAGGTTGCAAGCTACCCTTCTTGCCGGTCTCGGTCAGCCCGACCGCATAGAGGATGCCGGCGGGCACGCCATAGCGGTCGGCGGCACGCAAAATCTCGGGCTCGCAAGGGTTGGTGGCGGCGGTGGCCGGCTTGGTGGCGAGGCTAGATAAACATATCGTCGCCAGCGCGCTCGCCAGCAGGCGCGCCAGCGCGGCCGAATTCCTGGGCATCGTCATTGCGGTTTCTTCCCGACTGCTGGCCGCCCGAACCCGTATTGTTGCCGCTCGAGTTTCCGGGCTGAAAAGCGGACTGGTCGCGGCCTTGCGGCATTGGATGCGAGTTCGCTGCATCGCTGCGGGCCGCTGCGTGGATCGCTATCGAGGGTTGCAGGATGGTGACCTTGTCGATATCGAAGCCGAGCCCGCGCAACGACTTCACGATGGCGTCGCTGTCGGTGGCGAGACGGCGGTAAGCCTCATGGGTTTCGGGCTTCAATTCTATCGAAAGTTGTTCTCCGGAAAGCCTGAGACTGGCGGTGACCATGCCGAGCTCTGCCGGGTGAAGCTCGATCTTCAATATATGTGTCGGAACGGCAACAGAACCGGCCGTCTGGGCGGTCGTCGACGGCGTCGAAACCGCTTGCCGCAGGCCGTTATCCGAAGCCAGCGCGTCGATAAGCGCCGAGGTCGTCTGGTTCATCGGGCTTTGCGCCGGGGCCGGGAAACTCTGCTCGGCGACAATGTCGACGCGCGCAGCGGATAGCGCCTGTTTCCCCGGTGTGGACGATGCCGCGGAACGGGCTCCATCGACGGCCTTCGCCGACGGCGCGGACCGTTTTGCCTCGGGTGCCGAAACGTCGCTTGCCGTCTGGTCCGCCGGTAGAGGAGGCGTCGGACGATCCTGATGCGGCAGTTTGCCGGACTGGAGCCCGATCGCGGGCAGCTTTTGCCTCTGATCCCGTGCTGATACGCTGGTACCGGTCTTGGCCCGTTCGGATCGCGTCGTCGTGTCGAGTCTGTCGTCAATGCCGGAAGCTGCGCGGTGTCTCTTCAGAGGCGACGTCTGTGCAGAAATGGCCTCGCCAGCGGGCGCCGGTTGCCCAGTCTGTCCATTCGTCGCGATGCCGTTCCCGCTTGTCCGGACCGTTGAGAAATGCCTGATATCGTGCAGCGCCAGCACCAATGGCAAATGATCCTGCAGCGGTCCTGCATCCGCGTCTCGTCCGGCCACTTCAGCGTCGTTGGATGGTTTGTCCGGGCCACTATCGGCATGTTCTTTTGCGGCCTTGCCGGCAGCGGATTTCGTCCCCGTTTTGCCAGACTGGGTGTGTGGGATTTCGCTTTTGCCGGGACCGGCAGGGCTGCGTTTGGCCCAATGCAGCTCGTGCGACGCGGCCTCAATTGCTCCCTGGCCTATCGGTGTCGGCGCATCGTCGTCGCCGCGCACCATGTCGCCGAAGCTTTTGTCGCCACCTTTGGCGTTTGAGGCCGACTGCTTCGATCCGGCGTGCGCGGGAGCCGGCAGGGCCTGGCCAACATTGGTGGTCATTTCGGGGCTGCTCCAAGCATCTGGTCGATCAAATCGAGCTGGTGACGCGTCCTCGCCATGGCGGCGTCGGTGGGATCGGTAGGCTCTACTGCGGCGGGGGCCGGCACCGATGCCGGCACGACCGGAGCCGCATCGCTGGCCGAGGCGACTGCAGGCGTTTCCGCCGCCTTTGCCTCTGGCGTGCTCGGTGCCTGCGCGGCCGGCTCACTTGCCGCCTTCGGTTGGTCGGTTGCGGGCTGTTCACTCGACGTTGTGGCGGCTGGCTGTTCCGGCATCGCGCCTTCGACCGGCGGCAGCTCTGGCTCGTCGGGTCTTTCCACGGCAGCGGTCTTGACCGGCTCCTGCCTGGCCGCGGCAGGTGCGGGCTTTTCGGCAGGCAGCGGCGCCGGCGGGGCGATGACTTCACCCGCCACCGCCTGCGCGGCATCGAGCAGGTCGCGGTCGCTTTGCGAAAGCTGGTTGCGATCGATCTTGTCCAGCTTGGCGCGGACCTCGCCGATGGTGCCGGACGTTACCGTGGACAGGCTGGAATAGAGCTGGGCGCGCGGATCGTCCTGATTGTGGATGCCGTCGCGGCCCCGTTCAGCCCTGGCCGAGGCAAAGGCGGAGAGATCGGCAAAGCCGTCGATCGCGGCGCGGCGGGCGATGCGCAGATAGATCACCTTCTCGCGTTCTGGATCCATCATTGCGGTGATGTCGGCGAGCTTGTCCTGGCTGATCGCCATGTGCAGCGTGATGACGCCGGAGACGAAGGCGTCGGCGAACTGGCTGGCATAGGGCGAATAGAGGTAGTCTTCGACATATTGGGTTGAGGCAAGCGCGAAACGCGCACCGTCGCCTTGCGCGGCGGCGATGCCGACCGAGCGGCGCAGCGCTGCTTCCTCGACCAGCGTGCCGGGGCTGAGCAGGCGAGCATCATCGAGCAGCGCAAGCGCGCTGACCGGTTGCTCGGTGGCGAGAAGCGAGCCCTTGACCAGCGCCAGAAAGGCACCGACATCGGCGGGCAGGGTCATCGGATCGATCGGCTTCAGCGCCTCGATCGCAGCCGCCTGCCGGCCGTTCAGATAATCGACAATGCCCTTGGCGATGGTCAGGCTTTGCGGGTCGGTCTTGGCGCGCGACACCGCCGCCTCGACGGTGACGGGGTTGCCGCCACTCATGCCATAGACCAGCAAGGCGCGAAAATTCTTCGGGTCGCTGAAATCATCTGCGTCCGCCGCGCGCAGCCTTGTGTCGGCCATTTCGAGCAGCTTGGCCTGCATCGGCAGCGCGGCGTGATCGCCGGCGGCGATGCGGTCCTGCACAAGCTGCAGCGAGCGCACCAGCTGATAGGGCTGCAAGCCGTCCTCGGCGAAGGCCGATGGCGGATGGACAGCGCTCAGCAGCAGCAGCCCGACGGCGCGGCCGATGATGGCGGCGCGCCTCATCCGTCGGTCGCCATCAGGATTTCGATGCGGCGGTTCGCGGCCGCCATCGGGTCGGCTGCGATTTTCGGCTCGCGATCGGCGAAGCCGGCGACCTCGGTGATGCGGCGCTCGTCGACGCCGCCGCGCACCAGCATGTAATAGGCGGAATGGGCGCGCGCCGTGGACAGCCGCCAATTGTCGTAAGTGTCGCTGCGGAACGGCCGCGCGTCGGTGTGGCCGTTGATGCTGATCGTGCCTTTCTGCTCGTTGACGATGCGGCCGATCTTTTCCATCGCCAGCACCAGTTCACGCCTAGGCACCGCCGATCCGATCTCGAACATGCCGAAATCGAACTGGTCCGTGATCGAAATGACGACACCCTTGTCGGTGGCTTCGACGGAGACGCCATTATGCAATTTGTCGCCTGGCTTGAAGGCCTCGGCCAGTTCCTGCTTGACCTGCGCCGCGGCTCTAACAGTGGCGGCCGTCGGCGCTTTTTCCGCGGCTTCGGGTTTGGGTGCGGGTTGTGCTTCGGCGGCTTCGGCCTTTGCAATTTCGGCCTTCGCTGCTTCAGCCTTGGCCTCTGCTTTGGCTTCAGCCTTGGTCAGCGGCTTATCGGAAACGGATTTCGCCAGCGGCTCGAGCGGCGCCGCGGCCACTGGCGGCGCGGCCGGCACGGCCTTCACCTCCGCCACTTGCGTCTGTGCCGCCTTGTCACCCGGCTTCAGCGGATCGCCTTCGATCTTGGTGCGTTCGGCGGTGGCTTCGGCGCCTGGTGCAGCCACCTGCTGCGACCAGAAATCCGGCGCGAACGGGTCGCGGTAGGATTGGCCACCGGATGCGCCGGTAGCCGGGCCGGACGCCTGCGCGCCGCCATCGCCCTTCTCGCTGACATTTTGCATGACGCCGGTGTCGGTGGCGATTTCCGACAGCACCGCATAGGGATCGGCAAACAGATGCTCGTCGGAAAGATCGGTCTTCGGCGCCGGTTCCTTCGATTGCTTCTTGTCCGAGGTGCCGGCGCCGCCGATGCCGTCCTGTCCGGCCTTGCTGGTCTTGTCCCGCGGGTCGTCCGCCGTCAGCCCGACCTTGCTCGGGCCATCGCCGAGGTCTTCGAGGCCCTTGCGGCTGGCGTTGCGATCGACCAGCTTGACCGGATTGAAGTAGCTGGCAACGGCCGCCTTGGTCTGCTCGTTAGCGGCGTTGATCAGCCACATGACGAGGAAGAAGCACATCATGGCGGTCATGAAATCGGCAAAGGCAATCTTCCAGACGCCGCCATGGTGGGCGTCGTCGTGGTCGTCGTGATTGCGCCGCACGATGATGATCTCGTGCCTGGCGTCTGCGGCCTCGACAACGCTCATGACGTCCACTCGTTCATAATAGGGCCCCCGCTCATGACAGGGCCTCCGACAAGGCGGCCGACCATTCGGCAATGCGGGTTTCGAACACCGCCTCGTCAATGGCGACGGTAAGGTCGAAGCCGGGCGCCTCGATGAAATCGAGATTGGCCGCGCGTGGGCCGAGCGAAGCCTTCAGCGTCTCGAACAATGACAGCGGTCCGCGCACGGCGATGCGCACCGCCTCGCTGTCGCCGACGGCTTCGCGGATCGTGCCGGCAAGGGCTCCCAGCGAACGCTTCTGCAGATCGTCGCTGACAAGGCCGCCAATGATGCGCGCAATGGTGGCGCCGACGAGGTCGCTGACCTTGGCCTCCATGATCTCGATACGGGCAGTGACGACCGCGCCGAGATCGCCGCCGAAACTTTCCAGAAAGGCCTTTGCTTCATCGGCGTTGGCTTGGCTCTGCGCCTCGAGCGCTGCCTGGTGGGCGATGGCAAGGCGGGCTTCAAGGGCGGCTTCGGCATCGATGACCGCTTCGGCGATCAGCGCGCCGATGTCGGCCTGCGGCGCCGACGTCTCCGGCCTTGGCTCGGCCATGGCCGCGAGCGAGGGCTGGCCGGCACGCTGGCTGCGTGCGCCGAAATCCGGCAAAAGGTCGAAAAGCGCTGCCGAGGCCATGGTCTATACCGCTGCTTCCTGGGCCGCCCATTTGCGCAGGATCTGCGCGGTGCGCTCCTCATTGATGTCGACCATGCGGGCAAGCCGCTCCTGCGGCGCCGGCCTGATCTTCTGGCGAAGATCATCGAGTGGAGTCGGGCCGGGGCGGCTGCCGGGCAAGGCAGCCGGCGCCGGTTCGGCGCTGGCGGCTTCGGGTGTCGGCAGTGAACGCTGGACGTCGTCGAAGCTCGGACCGGCAAGTGCCGGCGTCGGGGCCCCCCCGCCCCCCCGCGGCCCAAGGGCGCAGGCCGCCAAACCCGCCCCGCCCCCCCCCCCCCCCAAACCCCCCCGCCCGGTAGTAGGGCACGGCGGGGGGGGAGAGGAGCCGCCGAAAT
>NZ_JAMYMJ010000012.1:0-128343 GCF_040318435.1 Mesorhizobium sp. M1143
GTCGCTTCGGGCGTTCGTTGTTCGGAAAGCCAAGCAGTTGGCTTTCCGTCCGCTGCGCGGACCACTCCTCACCCCCCGCAAGGGGGCAGATCAGCAGTTTCCGTGTCGTCGACCAGCGTTCAACGTTCGCGATAGGCGAAAGCGGAGATGATAGCCCGATCTCCCCCCTTGCGGGGGAGATGCCCGGCAGGGCAGAGGGGGGTGTGACGGAGCGCAAACGCCGCCCTTTGGCCCGCCGCCTCAATCCGCCCACTTCACCTTGGTCAGGTCATTCGCCTGGATCGGCGCGTTTTCCCACAGGCCCTGCAGCTTGGCGTCCCAGACGCCGACCTTCGGCAGTTCATAGAGGAACCCCACCACGGCGTCGTCGGCCAGGATCTTCTGCGCTTCGCCGAGCAGCGTGTTGCGCTTGGCGTCGTCGGAGGTGAGGTTCAGCTCGGCGATGATCTTGTCGAAGGCCGGATTGTCGTAGTTGAAGTAATAATCCTTGCGCGAGTAGATATCGATGTCGTTGGGCTCCGTGTGAGCGACGATGGTCAGGTCGTAATCCTTCTTGGTGAACACCTGGTCCAGCCACTGCGCCCATTCGACCGGAATGATTTCCAGGTCGATGCCGACATCGCGCAGCTGCGAGGCGATGATCTCGCCGCCAAGCCGCGCATAGGAAGGCGGCGGCAGTTTCAGCGTCGCATTGATGCCGTTTTCGAAGCCGGCTTGCTTCAGCAGCTCCTTGGCCTTGTCGACATTGTGCGGGTACAGGCCGGTGAGGTCGACATAGGCCTTGCTGGCGGGCGACATGTGCGAGCCGATCGGCACGCCGAGGCCGGCCGAGGCGCCGTCGATGATCGCCTTGCGGTCGAGCGCGAAGGCAATTGCCTGCCGCACCTCGAGCTTGTCGAAAGGCGGCTTCTTGTTGTTGATCGCCAGAATGGTCTCGCCCTCAGTCGAGCCGATCACCACCTTGAAGCGCGGATCGTCCTTGACCTGCGCGACGCTGTCGGGATCGAAGAAAGGGAAAGCCTGGATGTCGCCGGAGAGCAGCGCCGGCACGGCGGCAGCGGCGTCGGGAACGATGCGGAACTCGGCCTTGTCGAGGAACACCGGGGCGCCCCAGTAAGTGTCCGATTTCACCAGCGTGATCGACGAGCCCTTGGCCCAGCTCTGGAATTTGAACGGGCCGGTGCCGATGGGCTTTTCCTTGTTGGTGTCGGCGCTCTCGGGCGCCACGATCACGGCGTCGCCCCAGCCCAGATTGTAAAGGAACGACCCTTGCGGGTTCTTCAGCGTCACCTTGACCGTTGTCGGATCGACGACTTCGACCGTATCGATGGCGGCGAACAGGGCCTTTTGCGCGTTTACGGAATTGTCGGCACGGGCGCGGTCGAGCGAGAACTTCACGTCGCCGGCGTCGAAATCGCTGCCGTCATGGAATTTGACGCCGGTGCGCAGCTTGAAGGTGTAGACCTTGCCGTCGTCGGAAATGGCCCAGCTCTCGGCAAGGTCGGGCAGCACTTCGCCATTCGGGCCGATGCGGGTCAGGCCCTCGAAGACGTTGGCGTAGAGCACTTCGTCGATCGCCGCGGCAGCACCGGCGGTCGGATCGAGATGTGGCGGCTCGAGCGTAATGCCGATCACCAGGTCGGTGCGTGCGGCAAATGCCTGACTGCCGGCCAGTGCCAGCACCGCGGCGGCAAGAATGGTTTTCCACAATTTCATCGTGCAACTCCCAAATGCTCGAACCCTGGTGCGATAGAAGCGTGATTTCGAGGTGGAGTAAATTGCGTTTCGTGCTCTGCAGCGGCGCGGGGAGGAATGTTTTTTCAGCGAAGTCGATGGTTCAGTCCGCGGCCGTGCCCCTGAGCAGCACATTCAGCCCGATCGCCATCACCTTGGCCGACTCCACCATATCAGAGATACCGACCCATTCGTCGGGCCGGTGGGCGAGGTCCAAAATGCCCGGGCCATAGGCGATGCAATCATAGATGTGGCCGATGCGGGCGATGTGCTTCTGGTCGTAAGTGCCTGGTGAAATGACATATTCCGGCTCGCGGTCGAAGATCGCCATGATGCCTTGCGCCACCGCCTTGACCACCGGCGCGTCGCGCTCGGTCATCAGCGGCAGCACCTCCATCAGGTCGCGAATCTCGTAGTCGAACTTTTTGCGCTCGCGCTTCAGCCGGTCGAGGATATCGGTCACCTCGCTCTTGACCGTGGCAAGGTCCTCCTCGAGCAGGAAGCGGCGGTCGATGGTCAGCCGGCAGGCGTCGGGCACGTTGGGTGAGGGCAGGCCGGGGCGGAAATCCTCGGTCTGGCCGCCATGGATCGAGTTGATGTTCATGGTCGAGCGCTTTGCGCCTTCGGGCACGACAGGCATGCGCGTCACCTTGCGGTCGAGCGCCGGAAACAGTTTGTCCTCGAAGGCCTGCAGCACGGCGCCCATATGGCGCACCGCATTGTCGCCGAGGAACGGCATCGAGCCATGCGCGATCTCGCCCTTGGTCTCGATCTCCGCCCACCAGACGCCGCGATGGCCAAGACAGATGCGGTCCTTGTTCAGCGGCTCGGGGATGATGACGTGGTCGACCTTGGGTTTCGAGAAATAGCCAAGCTTCGCCAGATGCGCGACGCCGCCGAAGCCGCCGGACTCCTCATCGACCGTGCCCGAAATTTCGATGGCGCCGGGAAAGTCGGGGAAAACCTCCATGAAGGCTTCCGCCGCGATGATCGAGGCGGCCATGCCCCCTTTCATGTCGCAGGCGCCGCGGCCGTAGACCTTGCCGTCCTTCACCACGCCTGCAAAGGGATCGACGCTCCAGCCTTCGCCGGCTTCGACCACATCGATGTGCGAGTTGAAATGGACACAGGCCCCAGGCGAGCGGCCGTCGAAGCGGTTGACGACATTGACGCGGGGATAGCGGTCGGTGTCGCCGGGCGTGCCTTCGGCGCGGATGAATTCGGTTTCGAAGCCAAGCCTGGCTAGGCGCGCACCGATATATTCGGCGCAGGGGCGATAGGCTTCGCCAGGCGGGTTGATGGTCGGGAAGCGGATCAGGTCGGCGGTCAGTGCGACCAAGTCATCAACACGGGCGTCTATCGCTTTGAAGAGTCGTTCGTTCATTCCCGGATTTGAGCAGGCAAGGGGGTGGTTTTGCAAGCATCGCGCCACTGGCGCCGAAACTTCGTGTCGCAGCGGCAACTATGGCGGGAAAATCGTTCAAATTCGCTGCTTTAGATTGGCGAATTTATCAAGGAGTGTGTGTTAGATCACTCACCTGTCGTTAAAAAGATGAAAAACCGCGTGATGACAGGGCAGGCAAGGGGCATCAAAGGGGTTTGATCTCATGACCAAAATCGTTCTCATGGCAGCTGCTTTTGCTGCGATGCTGTTCGGCACGTCCATCGAAAGCAGGGCTGCCTCGCTGGTGGCCAGCATCGACGTCTCGTCGCAGACCATGACCGTCAGCCAATACGGCCAGGTGCTTTATCGCTGGAGCGTGTCGACCGCGCGCAGCGGCTATTTCACGCCGCGTGGCACCTATCGGCCACAGCGGACGGCGCGGATGTGGTATTCGAAAAAATACCACATGTCGCCAATGCCTTACTCGGTGTTCTTCCATGGCGGCTACGCCATCCACGGCACCGGCGCGGTCAGGCAGCTAGGGCGTCCGGCATCGCATGGCTGCGTGCGGCTGCACACCGCCAATGCCGCGATGTTCTATGCGATGGTGCGCGAAGTCGGCTTCGGCAATACGCGGATCGTTGTTACGAACTGAGGCTATGGACGACTTAAGATTGACGCTGCCGCTGGCCGGTGGCGTTGGCCTGTCCGCGCCGGCGCCGACGCCGGCCCGAGATTTCCCACCTTTTGTGGAACCACATCCACTGTCCCGGATCCTCGCGCACCCAGCGCTCGACCACGTCGGCGAGCAGTTGGGTGGTGGCCGCGACATCGACGCTGCCGCTTTCATTGCGCGGCAAGGTCAGCTTGTCCTCGATCTCGAGGCGGAAGCGGTTGCCTGGCAGCCGCACACATCGCGCCGGATAGACGTCGCAATCATAGTGACGGGCGAGCATGCCCAGAACCGGATTGCTCTGGCACGGTCGACCGAAGAAGATCGTCTCCAGCCCGCTGGAGAATTTCTGGTCGACCAAAACGCCGATATTGCCGCCTTTCTCCAGAATCGACGCCAGCGCGAAGGAGGCGCCGGTCGAAGACGGCAGCAAGGCGCCCATGCTCGAACGCCGCGTCGAATGGATATAATCGGCGAGGTAAGGATTGTTCGGGGGACGAAACAGCGCCGTGATCTTCATGCCGAACGTCGCGGCTGCCACGGGCAGCAGCTCGAAATTGCCGAGATGGCCGGTGAACAGGATATGCGGTTTGTCCTCGCCAGCTATCTGATGGAAATGATCGGCGCCACCGACTTCGACGCGGCCGGGCGTCGCTGCGTTCGGATCATAGTCGAAGAGGGCGTCAAGAAAGATGTATTCGGCGGCGAGCCGGGCCATGTTGCCCCACATGTCGGAGGCGATGGCCTCGATCTCGACATCGCTCTTTTCGGGATAGGCAAGGCGCAGATTGTTGATGGCGACACGGTGGCGCCCGACCCACGGACCGATGCGCCGTGCCGCCCGGTCGGCGAAATTGAGCGCCCTGTCCGCGGGCAAGAGGCGCAGCAGCGAGATGATCGTCATCGCCACGCGCGCCACCAGCCAGTGCTCCATCTGGCGCAGTCTTCGGCCATAGCGGAACATGAAGTCCCGGCGGGCTTTCTTGAACACCTTGCCGACCATAGTCCTAAGAAACGCGCAGGATGATCTTGCCGAACACGTCGCGGCCTTCCATGCGCTTCAACGCGGCGTCGATGCCGTCGAAGCCGACTTCGGTGTCGATGACAGGTGCGACCTGTCCCGCCGCCATCTTCTGCATGGCGTTGGCCATGTTCTCCATGCGGCAGCCGAAGGACCCAAGCAGCTTCAGCTGCTGCTGGAACAGCTGCATCAGATTGATCTGCGTCGACACGCCGGAGGTCGAGCCGCAGGTGACCAGGCGGCCGCCGCGCTTGAGGCACAGCATCGAGGCGGCAAAGGTGTCGGCGCCGACATGTTCGAAGACGACGTCGACGCCCTTCTTCCTGGTGAGCTTGCGCACGACGCCTTCGAAACGATCGTCGCGGTAGTTGATGACATGGTCGGCGCCGAGCGCCTTGGCCTTGTCGATCTTGTCGTTGGAACCGACCGTGGTGATGATGGTGCAACCCATGCGCTTGGCCAGCTGGATCGCCGCCGAGCCGATGCCGGAGCCGCCGGCATGGATGAGGATGGTTTCGCCGGGCTGCAGCTTGGCATTGTCGAACAGCATGTGCTCGACGGTGCCGAAGGTGACGGGGGCGACAGCCGCGCCGACATCGGTCACGCCGGGAGGAGCAGGGACCAGCAGGCGCGCCGGCAGGTTGATCTTCTCCTGGGCAAAGCCGTCGAGATGGAAGCCGTGGACGCCCGAGACATTTTCGCAGAGATTGTCACGGCCTTCGCGGCAGGCGCGGCAAAGGCCGCAGGTGCGCGCGCCGTAGATCGACACCAATTGTCCGGGCAGCAGGCTGGAGACGCCGGGGCCGACAGCCTCGACCTCGCCGGAGGCTTCGGCGCCGACGACCAGCGGCAGCTTGCGCTTGGCGAAGGCCATGCCGCGCCAGCCCCAGACGTCGATATGGTTCAGCGCCACCGCCTTGATGCGCAGCGTGACTTCGCCCAATGGGGGGGGCGGCGGGGGCGGCAGGTCCACCGTTTCAAGACGGCGGTCCTCGATAAGTTGCAGTGCGCGCATGGGGCCTGTCAGTTCAGTCTGGCTGAAAAAGGTCGCTTAGACCGGTTCCCGCGCCATGACAAGGCAAGTGTTCTGGCCGCCGAAGCCGAACGAGTTCGACAGAACGCTACGAACCTCGGCATTGCGCTTCTTGTTGGGCACCACGTCGAGCACGATTGCCGGGTCGGGATTGTCGTAGTTGATGGTCGGCGGAATGACGCTTTCGCGCATGGTCATCAGCGAAAACGCCGCTTCGACGGCGCCGGCCGCCGACAGCGTGTGGCCGATCATCGACTTGTTGGACGAGACCGGCATCGAGCCGATGCGATCGCCGAACACGGTCGACAGCGACAGATGCTCCATCTTGTCGTTTTCCGGCGTCGAGGTGCCGTGAGCGTTGACGTAGTCGATCTCGTCCTTGCTCAGGCCGGCATCGGCAAGAGCGGCGCGCACTGCTGCGATCGCCGGGGAACCGTCGGGCTTGGAACGGGTGCGGTGGAAATCGTCGGCCTTTTCACCGCAGCCGCGCAGGATGCCGAGAACGCTCGCGCCCCGTGCAAGGGCCGCCTCAAGCGATTCCAGCACCAGAGCGCCGGAGCCTTCGGCCAGCACAAAGCCGTCGCGGTCCTTGGAGAAGGGTTTTGACGCCTTTTCCGGGATGTCGTTGTGGGTCGACAGCGCCGAGAGCAGCGAAAAGCGGATCAGCGCCTCGGCAGTTGCCGAACCGTCGGCGCCGATCGACAGCGCCCGGTCGCATTCGCCGCGGCGGATCGCCTCGACCCCGAGCTGGATGGCGGTGGCGCCCGAAGCGCAGGCCGTCGACAGCGTGATCGGCAGGCCGCGCGTGCCAAAGCGGTCGGCCAGCCGGTCGGCGATCGCGCCGAACTGCGTGCTTGCGAACGTATCTGTTTCCTTCAGCCCGCGCGCCACCCTGAGCAGCCTTTCGGCGCCGGCGCCTTTGCCGTCGGAATTGTAAAGCGCGAAGCGGTCGTGCCAGTCGAGTTCGACCGGCGGCGAGGCGAGGAAGAGCGGGCCACCGAAATCAGAGGAATCGAGGCCGGATTCGGCCACCGCCTCATTCGCGGCGCTTTCGGCCAGTTCGTAGGTCAGCAGGCTGGCGCCTTTCGAGCTTGAGTCGAGGAAATCGACCATGCCGGAGATGCGAGTGTTGAGGTGGTCGACGGGAAAGCGGGTGATCGGGTGGATGCCCGATTTGCCGGAGGTCAGTGCCGCCCAGTTATCGGCCTTGCCGATGCCGAGCGACGTTACCACGCCGATGCCGGTGACGGCGACGATCGGCCTGCCCATGTGATCTCTGAGATTGGCCATCCGGAACCTCTTAACTTTGCAGCATGATCGCGCAGCGCTGCTTCAAGCAGCGTTGACCAGCGCCATGCCCTCGAATTGGTGATAGCCGATCGCCGTTGCGAGCACGGTTTCGGGAATGCCTTCGAACGGCTTCTCGGCCGCGGCGTCGAAAACGGGGTAGGCGGCCTTGCGGTCGACGGCCAGGGCGGCGAGGGCGACCGCGAATGGAAACTGCGCTTCCTTCATATGCCCGGTCAGCGTGGCGAAGCCGCGCGCCGATATCGCCGGATTGGCATCCAGCGCTGACTTTTCGGCTGACGTTGCGGTATGCGCCCCGGAGGCGCCCGACAGGGCCAGCAACTTGCCGTTCGGGAGAGCCGCCTGTTTGAGCAATGCCGCGATCTCCGCGTCAAGCTCGCCGCGCGAGCGCCGGGCGCGGCCTGAGACGACCGGTCCGAGCTCGGCATAGATTTTCCGCCCACGGCTTTGCGCGTGTTCGCGCTGCTCCAGCACCAGGAAGGCGCCACCGGAGCCGGAGACCAGGCCGCCGCCCTCGGCGCCCTGTCTCTGCCAGACCGGCTTCCATGGGCCGCGATGCAGATAGCCGGCCAATTCATAGCCGAGCAGCATGTCGGAATGTTCGGTCTGGAAGGCGCCACCTACCAGTATGTGGGTCGACTGTCCGGAGCGGATGCGCGCCGCGGCGGTCTCGACGGCGGCGACGCCGGCACCTTCCTCGCCCATGAAGGTCCTCGACGATCCCGTCACCTTGTGGACGATGGAGATGTTGCCGGCGAGCAGATTGGAGAGCTGGGCCAGGAAAAGCGTCGGCCGCAATTCGGTGGTCAGCTTCTCGTTGAGCAGCACGTCGCGGTCGTTGCGGCTCTCGGACGCGGCGAGGATGGCGGCATCGACCGCCTCGTCTCGCTCGCCGCCGCCGGCAGCGACAACCATGTCCATGGTCGTGCAGAGCTCGTCATTGCCCTTGATGCCGGCGTCGTCCAGCGCCATGCCGGCCGCATAGGTGCCGAGCCGCTGCCATGTTTCCATCTGCCGCTGGTCGCCGCGCTTGGCGATCTGCAGGTTCCAGTCGATCTCCGGCAGGGGATGCACGGTGTAGGGCGCAAAGCGCGCGGCTTCGAGCACCGGCTGCAAGCCGGGCTGCGCCAGCTTCTGCCAGTGGGTATCCGGACCCTCTCCCAGCGAGGAGACAAGGCCGATACCGGTGATGACGACGTCGCGACGGCTGCTCATGAGCGGCTTTGTGGGTCAGGCGGCGCAGCCCGTCAAGGCCGCGCGCCAGCCGATATCAGGCGGTCTTGGCGGCGACCAGCGCGTCGATCTTGGCGCACAGGTTCTTCATGACGAAGTAATCGTCGGTCGAAGCCTTGCCGTCATTGACTTCCTGGGTCCACTTTTCCAGCGGCACCTTGATGCCGAATTCCTTGTCAATGGCAAAGACGATATCGAGGAAATCGAGACTGTCGATGCCGAGATCGTCGATCGTGTGGCTCTCGGGAGTGATGGTGTCGATATCGATCTCGCTGGTGTCGGCAATGATCTTGGCGACTTTGTCGAACGTGGTGGACAAGGGCTCTTCCTTCGGTTGCGGGCGGAATCTGTCCGCATCTGGTTTGGGCGCTGTCTAATCGGTTTTTCCCGGCAGGAAAAGGCCTGATGCGCGGGGCGCAGGTGGGATGGCCCTCCCGTGAAGACAAGAAGGGCCGCCCGACAAGCCGGTGGCCCTTCCAGTTGACGTTACGTCAGCTTAGTTTTCACGGAGCTTGACCACTGGCTCTCTCAGAACGTGACGCGGCCGAGCACGCGCAAGCCATCGCCCTGCGGCTCGACCACCACCGCTTCGCCCTCGCGCGGCGAGACGCCGGTCAGCGCGACGATGTTTTCGAGATGCGTGACCATGACCAGATTGTCGGAACCGGTGTAGGCGCGGATTTCCTTCATCACCGCGTCGAGCTGCGCGGCCTTCTCGGTCGGATCGCTCCTCAGGAGGTCTAGCGGCGCAAAGAGCTTCGGCTCCGCTTCGAAGGCGATGCGGGCAGTGTCGAGGCAGCGGCAATAGCGGCTGGACAGCACCCGCTCGATGGGGGCGGCGCGGGCGCCGAACAGCGCGCCGATCTTGCTCGCCTGCTGCTTGCCGCGCGCCGATAGGTTGACCTGGGTGGCGCAGTTGTCGATGTCGAAATTGGCGGGGTCGGTGGTGCCGGTGACCAGTGCGTGGCGAAGCAGCACGACATGGCCGCCGTCACGCAGCAGCGCCCAGCCGGCGTCGGTCGCGTGGGCGACGGCGGGAACAGCAAGCAGGAACAGCGACAGCACAAATCGAATCATCGAAACCTTTCCGGGAGCCGGATGCCGCTCCGGTCATTCTGATATAGGGATCGGAAAGCCGGCACAAAGACAAGCGAAAGGCGAACCCTCGGTTCGCTTCACATTTTCGCCATTTGCTTCTTCGCCAGCTCGATCTTCTGATCGGTGAGCGGGATAGGGATCGTGTAGCCGGCTTCGGTGAAGCCCTGCTTGGCGTTCTCGAAGAATTCGATTGCCTTGAGATATTCCGGCTTGCCCGCGCCATAGCTGGCGCGGTTCCAGTGGACGTCGCCGATATTGTTCTGCTCGAAGGCCCACTGCAGCGGCTGACTTTCGCGCGTAAACACCTTCAGCGCCGCCGTGAACGCCGCTTCGGCGTCGTTGAGATATTTGTCGGTCCGCTGGAGATTGCCGAGATTGAGCAGGCTCATACCGATGCCATTTTGAGCGTTGGCCCAGTCGACCGGCGCGGCCTCGATGGTGAGTATTTCGAGCGCTGCCCGCCGCGCCGCAATCGAATCCTGCAGCGTCTTGGCATCGCCATTGCTCATGCTCAACCAGTGCAGCGTCGAGCCCAGGTCGGCCTGGGCCATTGCCCATTGCCGCGGGTTGGTCTCGCGCTTGTACTCGCGCAACGCATTGCCGTAGGCGTCGACCGCCTCGCTGTAATGCTCGGGCTTGTCGGTGACGCCGCCGAGAAGCTGCAGCGTGTTGCCGAGATTGTAGTAGCTCATCGCCCAGTCCTGCGGGAACTTCCGCCTGACATAGACCTGCCGTGCCGCCTGGAAGGCTGCCGCCGACTGTTCCAGCTTGGCCGCATCACGCGTGCGCTGGCCCAGCGTCTGATAGATCGAGCCGAGATTGTTCTGGGCTGACGCCCAGTCCATCGGGAAGCGCTTGCGGGTAAACACCGTCAGAGCGTCGTCATAGGCAGCAGCAGCTTCTTCGAGCGTAGCCGTGCCCATATCGAAGCGGGCGATACCGCTCAGCGCATTGCCCAGGTTGAGGCGGCTGGTCGCCCAGGACACCGGGAAAGTTTCGCGGGTTCGCACTTCCAGCGCGGCGCGAAACGCGTCGGCCGCCTCGTTGATCTTCGCCTTGTCGTTGAGCTGGATGCCAAGCGTTACAAGCGTGTTGCCGAGATTGTTCTCGACCATCGCCCATTCCACGGGTGCTTTCTCGCGTGTGTATTCCTCAAGCGCCAGCCGGTAGGCTGCTTCCGCCTGGGTGAGATGCTCGCCGGCAGGCTCACGCTCGGAGAGTGCATAGAGCGCGAGGCCTAGATTGTTCTGCGAACCGGCCCAGTCCAACGGCAGCTTGTCGCGCGGACGCTTCTCAAGGGTGGCGCGCGTCGCCGCCACCGCTTCATTGAGACGCTTCGGGTCGCTCTCGCGTTCGCCGATCTTCAGAAGCACGTTGGCCAGGTTGTTCTGCGCCGCGGCCCAGTTGCGGTCGTCCTTCTCGCGCTCGAACACCACCAGCGAATCGCGGAAAATCACCGCCGCTTCTTCGAGATGCGCAGTCTCGGTTTCGCGCTCTCCAATGGTCTGCAGCACCACCGCCATGTTGTTGCGGGTGATTGCCCAGTCGCGATTCTGTTCGCCGTTGGGGATGAAGTTCAAGATGGTGCGATAGGCCTCGATGGAGTGCTGCAGCACATCGAGGTCGCCGGTGGCGTAGCCATGAGCGTTCAACGCCTCGGCCTCCTGGTTCTTGTAGTTCCAGCGCAGCTTTTCGTCCCACTTCTCGACCAGCGAATACGCCTTGGCATAGTCGTTGGCGGCGGATTTGTAGTCGAAGACCAGCGCGGCGGCGTCGGCGCGTTTGGCATAGATGGCGGCGTCGGCGATGCGCTTTTGCCGTAGCAGGTCCTCGGCCTCGTCGACCGCACCGCTGTTTTCCTCGATCCGGCCGACCGCGTCGTCGAGGAATTTGCGCGCCGTCACCATGGCGCCCTGGCCTATGGCCTTGTCGGCGGATGCGACCAGGCGACTGATCTCGGGATCGTCGGTGCGTAATGCGGCGCGCTCGGCCATCATCTTCTTCAGACGCTCAGCCTGGCTGTCCAGCACCTTCTGCAGGTCGTTGGGATCCTCAGGGATCTTTTCCGTGCCGAGCGCCTTGAGCACGCCGTAGAGCGCGTCAAGGGGCACGCCGTCCTGGAGAGAAGCCAACTCCACCTGAGCCCGTTTGGGATCGGGCAGGTCGGAAATGGTCAGCAGCAATTGCCGCCGCTCACCGGTGATCAGCCCGTCGTCGTCGGTCGGTTCCGGCGGCGCGACGCCGAAATAGAGCAGGCGACGCAGGCTCTCGCTGACCCAAGGTCGCTGCTTTGCCTTGGTGTCGAGATAGACCTCCTCGGTGACCATGCGCATGACCGAGCCGAATTCCGTGCCTTTCATCGCGGTGAGGTGGCGCAGCAGGGCGGCGGCGTAAGGGCTGTTTTCGCCGGCGGCGCCATCAAGTGCGGGTCGGCCCGGCTCGGCGGCGAAGCCGACCACGGTTCCCAGGCTGGCATCATCCAATGAGGCATCGGCGAGGGCTTTTGCGCCGCGCACCGGTTCCAGCCCGCCGGCGCCGACAGGCTCGGCGGAAGCCGTCGGCCCGCGTCGCACGACCGCGTCCGGCGGAAACGGGTTGGTGCGGCAGGCGTCAAGCAGCACGATCGTCACCGGCACGGTCTTTTTCAGCTCGTCCATGACGGCTGAAATCGGCACCAGCGCCTCACCAGCATTTTTCAACGACGAGACGTCGGCATCGACCGGCACCAGATAATTCTCGCCGCCCGCCTCGATGCCGTGGCCGGAATAATAGATGAAGGCGACGTCGGCGCCTTCGGCGTCCTCGACAAACCGATCGATATCGCGCTTCAGCTTGGCGGCATCGCGATCGGTGACGTTGCGGGCGTCGAAGCCGAGGTCGGTCAGCATCTTGGACATGTCGCGGGCGTCGTTGGCCGGGTTGGCAAGGGCTGCGATGTGCTCGTATTTCGACTGGCCGATGATCAGCGCCACGCCCTTGAGGCTCTTGGTCTCCGCAACCGCAAGCACCGTCGCGGCAAGGCAAAACAGCCCGGCGACGAAAGCCGTCAGCCACGCCTGTCTGAAATGACGCTGTTTCGGCGTCGCAACCATTCGCTGTGTGTCCGCCCTGATGATCCCAAGCCTGTATAGCGCTGCCACCCGACCATGATCAAATTCAGGCGCCGAGCGGATCGAGGATCAGTTTCTGAAGATCATGGCGATTGCGCTGGAATCCGGGCTCGCCTATCCCTGAAAAATGTCTCCGCTCACCGAAACCGTTCTTTTCGTCTTCAGCCTCGTCGCGCTCGGCTATGTCACCGGGCTCACCGGCTATCTGAAACCGGCCAGCGGGGACGGCATCTCCGAATTCGCCATCAACGTCGCGATGCCGCTGCTGCTGTTTCGGACGATGGTGAATTCGGATTTCCACGGCGTGGCGCCCTGGTCGCTGTGGGGTGCTTATTTCGCGGCGGTTGCAATGACATGGGCCGCCGGCCATCTGGTGACGACACGGATCTTTGGGCGGGACGCGCGCACCGGCATCGTCGGTGGAGTGTCGTCATCCTTCTCGAATGTGGTGTTGCTGGGCATTCCCTTCGTTCTCGGCGTATTCGGGTCCAGCGGATTCGAAGTGCTGTCGCTGCTCGTTTCCGTGCATCTGCCGACCATGATGATGGCTTCGATCATCATGTTCGAGATATTTGGCCGCGGCGGCAGCGAGCCCGTACACCCGCTGCGCATCATCCAGAGCTTTCTGAGAAGACTGTTCACCAATCCGTTGATCATCGGCATCCTGGCCGGGCTGGCATGGCGCCTCACCGGCGCGCCGCTGCCGAACCTTGCCATGCGACTGGCCGATGCGCTGGCTAACACCGCCGGGCCGGTGGCGCTGTTCGCCATGGGGCTCAGCCTGCGCCGTTTCGGCATTTCCGGTAACATCCGACCGGCGCTGGCGCTGTCGACGCTGAAACTGTTCCTGATGCCGGCGCTGGTGCTCGGCCTGGTCTGGCTGTTTGGCCTGCCGCCCTTGACGGCCAAAGTGGCGGTCGTGGTGGCGGCGCTGCCGTCCGGCATCAATTCCTATCTCATCGCCGTGCAGTTCAACACCGGCCAGGCGCTGGCGTCGAACCCGGTGACCATCGCCACGGCAAGCGCGGTTGTTACAACCGCCTTTTGGCTGACGGTGGTGGTGCATGTCTTTGGGTAGGCTTGGTCTTCTGTAAGGCTGGTCTTTGGCAAGGCTGGTCTTTGGCAAGGCTGCGGCCCAAACTAATTTACATGTGAATTTTCTCTGGCGTTGGGCTGGCCCAAAGCCTATATGCCATCTTGCAATTGCTTGCCGGGCTTGCCTAGGTAAAGAGCAGTGGCTTCAGCGTGTCGGCTCCGCCGCCATTGTGCACGCTCGTTCAAGAGATCCAGGAAACCGGCCCGTCAGTGCGCCGAACGGAGGCTAGACCATGCTGCAGAAAACCAGCCATTTCATGCGCCAGGCCAATCTCATCAATGGCGAATGGGTGCAGGCCGACAGCGGCCAGACGGTCGACGTCAACAACCCGGCCACCGGTCTCAAGATCGGCACCGTGCCGAAGTCGGGCAAGGCGGAAACCCGCCGCGCCATCGAAGCCGCAAGCGAAGCCTTCAAGACCTGGCGCAAGACGACCGCGCTGGAGCGCTCGAAGCTGTTGCGCAAGCTGCATGACGCGATGATGGATAATCAGGATGTGCTGGCCGAACTGCTCACCATCGAGCAGGGCAAGTCGCTCGCCGAATCCAAGGGCGAGATCGGTTCGGCTGCCGCCTACATCATGTGGTTTGCCGAGGAAGGCCGCCGCACCTATGGCGATGTCGTGCCATCGCCATGGGGCGATCGCCGCATCCTGGTGACCAAGGAGCCGGTCGGCGTCATTGCCGCCATCACGCCGTGGAATTTCCCCTCCTCGATGCTTGCCCGCAAGCTTGGCCCCGCGCTTGCCGCCGGCTGCACCGCCGTGGTCAAGCCGGCCTCGCAGACGCCGTATTCCGGCCTTGCATGGGGCGCGCTCGCCGAGGAAGTCGGCTTCCCAAAGGGCGTCATCAACATCCTGACGGGTGCTGCCGGCGAAATCGGCGACGAGATCTGCGCCAATCCGCTGGTGTCGAAGATCACCTTCACCGGCTCGACCGAGATCGGCAAGCTGCTGATCCAGAAGTCGTCCGTCACCGTCAAGAAGGTCTCGATGGAACTCGGCGGCAATGCGCCGTTCCTGGTCTTCGACGATGCCGACCTCGATCGCGCCGTCGCCGGCGCCATCACCGCCAAATACCGCAATTCAGGCCAGACCTGCGTGTGCACCAACCGCTTCCTGGTGCAGGCCGGCATCTACGACAAGTTTGTCGAGAAGCTGGCCGCTGCCAGCAATGCGCTGAAAGTTGGCTCGGGCCTGGAAGAGGGCGTGCAGCAGGGACCGCTGATCGACGTGAAGGCGGTCGAGAAGGTCGAGGAATTCATCGCCGACGCCACGTCGAAGGGCGGCAAGGTCGTTGCCGGCGGCAAGCGCCACGCGCTTGGCGGCTCATTCTTCCAGCCGACCGTCATCGCCGACGCGAAGCCTGACATGCGCTTCATGAAGGAAGAGATTTTTGGCCCGATCGCCCCGGTGTTCAAGTTCGAGACCGAGGAGGAAGCCATTGCGCTTGCCAACGACACTGAGTTCGGCCTTGCCGCCTATTTCTACACCGGCGATCTCGGCCGCGCCTTCCGGGTCATGGAAGGCCTGAAATACGGCATGGTCGGCGTCAATGAAGGCCTGATCACCACGCCGGAAGCGCCGTTCGGCGGCGTCAAGGAATCGGGCCTCGGCAAGGAAGGCGGACATCAGGGCATCGAGGACTATCTCGACACCAAATATGTCTGCATCGGGGGTCTCGGCCTCTAAATCATTGACGGGCAGGGCAGGCCGCGCGCCTGCCCTTGCCAGACGACATTCAGCCGGCCTAAGTCGACAGATCGACGAATTAGCATTTGGACCTAGCGATGAAGGACGGCGAAGTCTTCGGCACGACGCAGGCAGGCGAACCCGTTCGCCGTTTCACCATCCGGGGCGGCGGCGTCAGCGCCAACATCATCGGGCTCGGCGCAATCATCCAGGATCTGCGGCTCGCCGGGCACGACGCGCCGCTGGTGCTGGGCTACGATCGCTTCGAGCCTTACGAGACTGACCGGGCCTTCTTCGGCGCGGTCGTCGGCCGCTATGCCAACCGCATCCGCGACGGCCGCTTCACCATTGCCGGCCAGCGCTACCAGACCGAGCGCAATTTCCTCGGCAAGCACACGCTGCATGGCGGCTCGGAGGGCTTCTTCCATCGGCCGTGGACGGTTTCGCTGCACGGCCGGGATTTTGTCACCCTGACCCTGCACGATCCCGAGGGCACGATGGGCTTTCCCGGCGCGCTCGACGTCACCTGCACCTACCGGCTGAAGATCCCCGGCACGCTCTCGATGGAACTGACCGCCACCTGCGAGGAGCCGACGCTGTGCAATCTGGCGCAGCATTCCTATTTCAATCTCGACGATGGCGGCGCCGGCGACATTCTCGACCACCGGCTGATGCTGAACGCCGGCGCCTATACGCCTGTCGATGGCGAGATGATCCCGACCGGCGTCGTCAAACCTGTCGACGGCACGCCCTTCGACTTCCGCCAGGCGCGGCCGCTGCGGATGGAAACGGAAGGCGAGCAGCTTCCCTACGACGTCAATTTCTGCCTGGCGTCAGCCCGGGGCCCGCTTCACCAGGTGGCGTGGGCGCAAGGCGCCAATTCCGGCGTCGAGATGGAAGTCTGGACCACCGAGCCGGGCCTGCAGCTTTACACCGGCCAGTATGTCGCGCCGACCTCGGGCGGCCTGGACGGACGGCGCTACAAGGCGTTTTCCGGCTTTTGCCTGGAAGCGCAGACCTGGCCCGACGCGCCGAACCGGCCCTATTTCCCGCAGGCCACGCTGTGGCCGGGCCAGATCTATCATCAGGTGACGGAATATCGTTTCAGGCTTCCCTAAGGTCTTAGACTAGCCCTCGAAAGCGGTTCTTAGAACCTCGAACGGCGCCAGCGCGCCTCGCACCTGCACGACAGCGGCGGCGACGCGATGCGCGCGCTGCACGGCATCCGCCGGGGCATGGCCGGCAAGCCGGGCGGCGAGATAGCCGCCATTGAAGGAATCGCCGGCGCCGGTGGTGTCGACCGGGGTGGCGACATGCTGGGCCGGAACCGGCTGCAGGGCTCCGCCAGTGGCGATCAGCGCGGGCTTCTCACCATTCTTGACGACGACTTCGCCGACGAGTTTTCCGAACCGTTCGGCGGTCGCTTGCGGTGCCGAGTCGCCAAACAGCATCTGCTCGTCGGGAAAGGTCGGCAGCGCGATGTCGGCGACGGCAAGCGCGTCGAGTATCGCGGCTTGCGCCTCCTCGCGGCTCTGCCACAGGCGCGGCCGGTAGTTGGGGTCGAAGGCGACGAGCGAACCGGCAGCCCGCGCCTTGGCCACTTCTGCCAGCAACGTCTTGCGCGCGGCGGCATCCAGAATTGCTAAAGTGATTCCGGAAAAATACACAAGCGCCTGGCTTTCAAGGCTTTTTGCCAAGGCGGCCGGGTCCGAGGCAAGCCGCCTGGCCGCCGCGTCGCTGCGCCAATAGGTGAAGGCGCGTTCGGCGCCGGTCAAGGTGATGGCGTAGAGGCCGGGCCGCGCGCCTGGGATGACCGGGCTGGCGCCGATGCCGATGCCGTTTTCGGCGAAGAACGAAATCTGGCCCTGCGAGAAGGGATCGTCGCCAAAGGCGGAGACATAGGTCGCCGGCCGCTCGCCGCTCAGCGCATGCAGCGCCCACAGCGTGTTGAACGTGTCGCCGGCAAAGCCCATGCGCCAGTTCGGCCCGGCCTGGCCCGACAGTTCGAGCATGCATTCACCGATCGAAGCGACGCCGTCTGCTGCCATGTATCTGTCTCCGGATCAGTTCGCTGCTGTAGCTTTTTGCGGCCGGCAGCGCCATGCTTGGCGGCGGCGGTTTTTTGCGCCAGAAGCGTTTTCCCACAGAAGCGGCGGGACGCGAATTGCTTCCCGAGACGTTACGCCCAGAAGAGGAACCGGTTTGGCATCGATATGGCGTTATCTTCTTGCGGGCGTTGGTCTGGCCGCCTTGCTGGCTGGCATATTGGCGATCGTCTATCTGACCGCGCCGCAGTCGGCGCCGAGCCCGGATATTTCGCGCTCGAAGAAGACGGCGAACGGCTTGTTTGTCGCCAGCATTCAGCCGGAACGCGGCGTTATCCGGCAAGGCGAACTGCAATCCTGGTTGCTGACCCTGAAGACGGTCAAGGGCGATTCCGTGGAAGGTGCGGCGATCTCGGTGTCCGGCGGCATGCCGCAGCACAATCACGGCTTGCCGACCAGTCCGCAGGCGACCGACTATCTTGGCGAGGGGCGCTACAGGATCGAGGGGCTGAAATTCACCATGAGCGGCGTGTGGCAGTTGCGCTTCGCCATTTCGGCGGCGGCCGGTTCCGACACGGTCGTCTTCAACGTGGTGCTGTGAGCGGATGAACGGCCTGTTGCGCATTCTGGCATTGGCGGCGGTCGTGCTCGTTTCCGGCTGCGGCAAACCGGATTTTTCCGATGCCGAGAAGAAGACCATCGCTTCGCTGGCGCTGAACACCTTGCCGGCGCTCAAACCCGACACCACCAACCGCTTCGCCGACGTGCCGGCCGCCGCCGCCCTGGGCTCCACTCTGTTCTTCGACCAGGGGATGAGCCGTGACGGGAACGTATCCTGCTCGACCTGCCACAAGATCGACCGGCAGTTCCAGGATGACCTGCCGCAATCCGTCGGCGTCGGCCGAACCAACAGGCGCTCGATGCCGCTGGCCGGCATTGCCCGCAATCCGTGGTTCTTCTGGGATGGGCGGCGCGACAGCCTGTGGGCGCAGGCGCTGACGCCGCTGGAAAATCCGCTCGAGCAGGCGGGAAACCGCGCCGCCTTCGCCCATTACATCCAGAAGCGCTTTGGTGCGCGCTACGAGCGCATCTTCGGGCCACTGCCGGATCTTTCCGCCGTGCCGGCCCACGCCAGCCCGCTTGGCAACGAGGCCGAGCAGGCGGCCTGGAAGGCGATGACCCCAACTCAGGCTGAGGGCGTCAACCGCGTCTTTTCCAATATCGGCAAGGCGATCGCCGCCTTCGAACGGTCGATCGAACCGGCACAGACGCGCTTTGACCGCTTTGCCATCGATCTTGCGTCAGGCGCCAAGCCGAAAGCCGACGATGCCTTTTCGCAGGAGGAGATGCTCGGGCTGAAACTGTTCATCGGCAAGGCCAATTGCGTCACCTGCCATAACGGCCCGCGCTTCACCGACAACGCTTTCCACAACACCGGCGTGCGGCCGGTCAGGGATTTGCCATTGGATCGCGGCCGTTTCGATGCGGTGGCCCAGGTTCAGGCCGACCCATTCAACTGCTTCGGCGCCTTCCGCGATGGCGACGCCGGCGCCTGCGGAGAACTGCGCTTCATCGTCAAGGCAGCACCCGAACTGATGCGTGCCTACAAGACGCCGTCGCTGCGGGGCGCGGCGACACGGCCGCCCTATATGCATGCCGGACAGTTCTCCACGCTGGAGGAGGTGGTGGCGCACTACGCGAAGGCGGAGGCGGCCGTTGAAGGCACCTCCGAAGTGCACCCGTTGCAACTGTCGGACCGCGAACGCGCGGCGCTGGTGGCGTTTTTGAAGACGCTGTCGGAGTGAGCTAGCGATCCTTCACCGTCTCCATGGCCACGAAGGTCGAGGTCTGCGCAACATGCGGCAGTGCCGAGATGCGCTCGCCGAGCACGCGGCGATAGGCGGCGATGTCGGTGGTACGGACTTTCAGGAGATAATCGAAGCTCGACGCCATCATGTGGCACTGCTCGATCTCCGGCACGGCCTGCACCGCACGGTTGAAAGCATCGAGCGCGGCCGAGCGCGTGTCCGACAGTTTGACCTGGACGAAGGCGACATGGCCTTCGCCCATGCGCTCGCGATCGATGATCGCCTGATAGCCCCTGATATAGCCGTCCTTCTCCAGGCGCTTCACCCGCGCCTGCACCGGCGTCTTCGACAGGCCGACCTTGCCGGCCAGTTCCGACATGGACAGCCGCCCGTCGCGCGCCAGCGCCGACAGGATGTTTCTGTCGATGCGGTCCAATTGGTCTTCTGTCACGGATATCACAGCCCATCTGACAACAATTGAGCCGCAATGATAGATCATCCGGCCTGCCATGTCGATTTGTTTGGACCGGCCGAAAATGCGGCTCTGTGCTAGCTTGCGCCATTCGGTCCGGCGACCGCCGGCCCGCTCCCAGATGCTTGCTCCGCAGGACCGCCATGCCGCTCGACACCATCCGCCAGCAGATCCGCGCCAACTACCTGCCCGACGAAGACGCGGCTGTGAAGCGCCTGGCTGCGGCGACAGAACTTTCGGCCGATGACCGCAAAGCCGTCTCGGCCCGTGCCGCGGATCTGGTGCGCGCGGTGCGCGGCTCGTCCGACCCGCGGCTGATGGAGGTTTTTCTCTCGGCCTACGGTCTCTCCACCAAGGAAGGCGTGGCGCTGATGTGCCTGGCCGAGGCACTGCTGCGCGTGCCTGACACCGAGACCATGGACGACCTGATCGCCGACAAGATCGCACCGCATGACTGGTCGGCGCATTCGGGCGGTTCGAGCTCGATCTTCGTCAATGCCTCGACCTGGGCGCTGATGCTGACCGGCCGTGTGCTCGATGAGGGCGAGGGCGGCATTGAAGGCACGCTGCGCTCGATGGTTCGCCGGCTGGGCGAACCGGTGATCCGCAAGGCGGTCGCCGCCGCCATGCGCGAAATGGGCGAGCAGTTCGTGCTTGGCCGCAATATTGCGGAAGCCGTCAAGCGCGGCAAGTCGATGATCCAGAAAGGTTATCTCTATTCCTTCGACATGCTGGGCGAGGCGGCCCGCACCGAGGCCGATGCGCTGCGCTACCATAAGGCCTATGCCGATGCGATCTCCTCGCTCGATTCAGGCTCCAACGGTCCCGATATCCGCCAGAACCACGGCATCTCGGTCAAACTGTCGGCGCTGCATCCGCGCTACGAAGAGGCACAGAAGGAAAAGATGCTGCCGGTGATGGCCGAGCGGCTGCTGTCGCTGGCGCTGGCCGCACGCCATTCGCGCATGGGCCTCAACATCGACGCCGAGGAGGCCGACCGGCTCGACCTGTCGCTCGATGTGATCGAGCGTGTGTTGTCCGAGTCGGAGCTTGCCGGCTGGAATGGCTTTGGCGTCGTCGTCCAGGCCTACGGCCCGCGCGCGGCCTTCACCATCGACTGGCTCTATGCGCTGGCGGAAAAGTACGACCGCAACATCATGGTGCGGCTGGTCAAGGGCGCCTATTGGGACACCGAGATCAAGCGGGCACAGACGCTGGGGCTTTCCGGCTACCCCGTCTTCACCCGCAAGGCCAACACCGATGTTTCCTATATGGCCTGCGCTAGGAAGCTGCTTGGCATGACCGACCGTATCTATCCGCAATTCGCCACGCACAATGCCCATACCGTCGCCGCCATCCTGTCGATGGCTGACAACCGTGACGCTTTCGAATTCCAGCGCCTGCACGGCATGGGCGAAGCGCTGCATGAGACGGTGCGCCGGGCCGAAGGCACGCGCTGCCGCATCTATGCGCCGGTCGGCGCGCACTCCGACCTCTTGGCCTATCTGGTTCGCCGCCTGCTGGAGAATGGCGCCAACTCCTCCTTCGTCCATCAGCTCACCGACGAGGACGTCGAGCCGGAGGATATTGCGCGCGATCCGCTCGAGACGGTCGAGAGCCAGGGCCCCGCCGCCAATCCGGCAATCGCTCGTCCTGCGACGATCTTCGGCGCTGGTCGGCGCAACTCGAAGGGGTTCGACATCACCGATCCGGTGACGCTGGCGGCGATCGACAAGGCCAAGGCGGCCTTTGCCGGGCCCGAGCGCTGGCATGCCAAGCCGATGACGCGCGCCGCCGGCTACGGCAAGCAGCGCCCGGTGGTCAATCCGGCAAAGCCTGCCGAGATCGTCGGCACGGTCGCCGAAGCCGCTGCCAAGCAGGTCGCGACCGCGGTGCGCTTTGCTGTGGAAGCGCAGCCGGCCTGGGCGAAGCGTCCCGTCGCCGAGCGCGCCGCCATCCTCAACCGCGCCGCCGACCTCTATGAGGCCAATGCGGTCGAGTTTTTCGCGCTGGCTACAAGGGAAGCCGGCAAGTCGCTGGCCGACGGCGTGGCTGAAGTGCGCGAAGCCGTCGACTTCCTGCGTTACTACGCTGCCGAAGCGGCCAACAACGAAGCGGGCACCGAGGCGCGCGGCGCGATCGTGTGCATTTCGCCGTGGAATTTCCCGCTCGCCATCTTCACCGGCCAGATCGCGGCAGCGCTCGTCACCGGCAATTCGGTCATCGCCAAGCCAGCCGAACAGACGCCGCTGATCGCCTTCCGCGCCGTCGAGCTGCTGCGCGAGGCCGGCGTGCCGGAAGATGTGATCCAGCTTCTGCCGGGCGACGGCCCGTCGGTCGGCGGACCGCTGACCGCGGATCCGCGCATTGCCGGCGTCTGCTTCACCGGCTCGACCGAGGTTGCAAAGCTGATCGAGAAGCAACTGGCCGAGACAGCTGCGCCCGACGCCATGCTGATCGCCGAGACCGGCGGTCTCAATGCCATGATTGTCGATTCCACAGCACTGCCCGAACAGGCGGTGCGCGACATCCTGGCGTCCGCCTTCCAGAGTGCGGGCCAGCGCTGCTCGGCGCTGCGCGTGCTTTACGTGCAGAAGGATGTCGAGAAGAAGATGCTGGAGATGCTGAAGGGCGCCATGGAAGCGCTCACCATCGGCGATCCCTGGCAGATTTCGACCGATGTTGGGCCGGTCATCGATGACGAGGCGCAGAACTCGATCCGCGAGTATTGCACCAAAATGGGGCTGCAGGGCCGGCTGATCGCCAAGCTCGAAGCACCCAAAGATGGCCGCTTCGTTGCGCCGCATGTGTTCCGGGTCAAAGGCATCGAGGAGATGGAGCGCGAAGTGTTCGGTCCGGTGCTGCATGTCGCCAGCTTCGACGCCGACGGGATCGACGCCGTCATCGCCGCCATCAACCGCAAAGGCTATGGCCTGACCTTCGGCCTGCACACCCGCATCGAAGGCCGCGTCCAGCATTTCGTCGACGGCATCCATGCCGGCAACATCTATGTCAACCGCAACCAGATCGGCGCCGTCGTCGGCTCGCAGCCCTTTGGCGGCGAGGGGCTTTCGGGCACCGGGCCGAAGGCCGGCGGGCCGCATTATCTCCGGCGGTTCCGCAAGGGGCCGGAGGCGGGCACGGAGATTGCCGAGGGCCACAAGGTGACGGCGACCGAACTGGCCGACAATCTGCCCGATCCGACGCTTGGCGGCTGGTCGACGCGGCCGGACCGCATCGCCATCTTGAGAAAGCATCTGCGCGGCAAGGGCGCTGCAGCGATCGGCGCTGCAGCCGCCATCGATTTCGGCCAGGTCGACCTGCCCGGACCGACCGGCGAGGCCAACACGCTGTCGCTGTCGCCGCGTGGCCGGGTGCTGTGCCTCGGTCCGGACGCCGACACGCTGCTTGCCCAGACGATCCAGGCGCTGGCCGCCGGCAATGCGGTGCTGGCCGTGGCGCCGAGCGCGCCGGCGGCACTGTCGGCGCTGACCGGCAAGGGGTTGCCGCTGGCGGCCATAGACGGTCGGCCAGACCCAGTCGAAGCGCGTTCGCTGCGCGTCCATGTCGTCGCCTTCTCGGGCAGGCCCGAGGCGGCGCGGATCGTGCGCAAGGTCATTGCCGACCGCAGCGGGCCGATCGTGCCGCTGGTCAGCGAGGTGCTCAACCCGGCGGCCTATGCGCATGAACGCGCTGTCTGCGTCGACACCACGGCTGCCGGCGGCAATGCCAGCCTGCTCGCGGCGGCCTAGGGGGCTTTTCGCGGCTCGCTTGCCTGCGTCGGGTTGCAAGGGTATGCGCAAGGGACAGAGAGCAACTCGAGCGGGGCAGCCGAACAGATGGAAGACACGTCCCGACCGTTTGAGCTGCCGCGCGTGGCGGTGGTCATCACTTGCTTCAACTATCGGCCGTACGTCGAACAGGCGATCCGCTCGGTGCTTGCGCAGACCTACCGGAATTGGGAATGCGTCATCGTCGACGATGCCTCGACGGACGGCTCGGCCGACCATGTCCGACAGCTTCTAAGGGATATAGACGATCCGCGCCTGCGCCTGTTGGCGCGCACGGAGAATGGCGGCCAGACCGCGGGATTCCGCGACGGCTTTGCCGCAACCGACGCGCCCTTCGTCGCGTTTCTCGACGCCGATGACGTGTGGCTGCCGGATTTTCTCCTCGCGCATCTGTCCGCCCATCTCAACACGACGCATTCGGCCGCTCTCTCGAGTTCCGATGTGTTCCTTGTCGATGGCGACGGCACGTTGCTGGGCGGCACCTTCCTTGCCTTGCGCAAACCGCGCTCCGGAGCGGATCGCAGTGGCGTCGCCATAGCGCCCGGTGGCCGGCTTGCCGGCATGGCGCCCGGGATCGCCTACGCATCGGAGCATCCGGTAACCTATTTCGCACCTGCGGTGACGGGCTGGCTGTGGTCGCAATGCTCGGCGATCATGTACCGGCGTGGCGCGCTGGAACCGGTATTGTCCTTCCCGTTCAAGGCCAAGGTCGGGACGGATTATCTGACGGCGACACTCGCGCACCAGGCCGGCGGCAGCCTCATCCTGTCAGAAGGTCTCGGGCTCTATCGCCTGCATGGCTCCAACCTGTCCACCGGAACTGCCTTTGCCGGCGGCAATGTGCGGCAAACGCCTGCATACAGGAGCTACAGGAGCGTGTTGGCGGCGGATGCCGCAGACTATTTGCTGGCGAATTCTGCCTGGCTCAGCGATCTCAACGGGCGCAATTTCATAGCTGCATTCCTGACGCAGCATGTGCGCCAATTCCCGGAGCTGGCCGGTGATCCGCGGTTGGCGCGCTACCTGACACGCGGACAGCCCTGGCGGCGGCTGCGCCTGCACATTGCCCAGTGGCTTCAGCGACTGGGCGGCCGGAATTCAACCGGAACATGACGGCATCTGCCCGTCGTCAGATCTCGTCGACGGGTGAAATCTCAATCAGGCGCCTTCGACGACCGAAAAGCCTTCGAACTGCGGATGGCCGAGATAGTGCACCTTCGACGTGCCGGTGTTGCGGTGGGCGGCGCGAAAATTCTCGGATTTGGTCCAGGCGACGAAATCCTCATGGCTTGCCCACACCGTGTGCGAGGCAAATAGCGTGTAACCCTCGGGCTCGTTGACCGGGCCGCGCAGCAAGTGGAATTCCCTGAAGCCTTTCATCTCCGAGAGGCTCGAATCGCGGTTCTTCCAGACATCCTCGAAAGCGGTCTCCGAGCCGTTCTGGACCTTGAAGCGGTTCATGGCGATGTACATTGGGCTTCCTCTTGAATTGATGGACGATTTGGCGAAGGTCTGCGAGCTGGTTAAAACGGACCGATCCGCGCCCTGAACACCCAACTTGATAATCCGGTCTCGGGTGGAATGGGCGGGAACGGGGCTTGCTGGCGCACCAGTTTCAAAGCGAATTGGTCTAGTTCGGCAGACCCTGAACTTTCGACAAGCTGCAAGTCGCTGACGCTGCCGTCAGCCATGACGACGAAATAGACCCTGGCATTGTTGCGAGCCTTGGCTTGAATTTCCTTCGAAACGCGCCGGTTAGCGCGGGCAAGCTTCTTTTGAATTTCACCGCCGTAACGAGATTCCATCGCATTGCCAGCCGCGTCCTGGTTTTTACCCTTGCTGGCAACCGCCGGTGCGTCGCGTTCTTCGCCATCTGCCGCACCGCGGGTATCTCCAGATCCGGCTGGAGGGGTCGGCCGCGGGCTCGGGACTGGTGGTTTGGCAGCAGGCAAATCAACGGCGGGCTCGTCGGCGGGCGGTGCCTCTGAACTTTGCGTTTGAACCCCTGGCGGAGTCGACGTCTCAGCGCTTGGGGCGACAGTTTGATCATTCGGGATGGCGGCCGTCAGTGTATCTGGCGCGGCGGTCGCCTGTTCGGCGGCTTCCGGCGCAGGCTTGGGCGCCGCCGGCTCCTTTACCGGTTGAGGCGCCTCGGTCGGCGGCACGGGTCGAACGGCCTCGGGCTTGGCCGGCTGCGGATCGGTTACCAGGGTAACATCGACCGCGTCGGGAGCCTGGCTGTCCAAGGCGCTGCCGACCACCTCGGCGCCCGATTGGTCGGTGCCTTCGGATTGTATCGCGTTACTGGAATCGAATGTCCCTGCGGGTCCGATGAAGAACGCCGCTGCGGCAGCGGCATGGAGCAGGCAGGACGCGACGATCGCCACAGTCCATTTGCGGTCCGCGGCTGCCGGCTGTGCGAGCTCGTCCATCGTAATCGCCGGTTCGTTGCCGGCGTCGGGGAGGGGGGTGATGTCCTGCATGGTTCGCGGCGAGACCTGCCGCGAGCGGGGTGGGATTGTCAAATCAAGATCGGTTGCCGGCCATGACGGCGGAGCTGCGACGGGTCGTGTCGCATTGTCGTGCAGGAAGGCGGGATGCAGGCCCACCTCAGACGCCGAATGCGATACCGGTCTTGGTCTGCGTCTTCAGGCCGCGCATGCAGGCGCCCGGTTCGACGCCGGCGCATTCGGTGGCGCTGTTGATCAGCACGCGGCTGAGTTTGGTGCAGTCGGTGCCGGCGAGGTCGAAGCGGGTCACCTTGGTCTTGCCGGCCGGCAGGTCCTTGAAGTCGAGCACGCTCAGGCGGTCGACAATGCCGGCCTCGTTGAACAGCGCGATTTCGAATGCCGCCTTGGAAAGATCGGCGCCGAGCGCATTGTTGACGACGAAGGTCAGCCGGCAACCCTTTTCGGAGGGCTGCGCGGCATTGAGCTCGAGGCTGAGTTGCGGAGCCGACGCGGACTGAGCCCACGCCGGCATCAAGCCAAGCGACATCGCCAGCGTCGAGGTCAGGAGGCGAAGCGATGCCGTCAAACTTGTCATGGGTGTCAGCCTCCAAAGCGCATGGTTGCGGCCAACTTCAGCGTGATGCCGGGTTCATAGATGACGGCGGTGGTACCGCCGTTCAGCGGGTTGGTGTATTTGACGTCGAACAAATTGTCGGCGCGGAAGTCCACCTTCAGATTGTCGGTGGCCTGGTAACTGGCGAAGGCGTTGACCAGAGTATAATCCTTGGCCACGGGGTTGCCCTTCGGCTTGCCGTTGTACTGCACCTCGCCGCCGACGGTCAGCTTGTCCTGAAGGAAGCGGAAGCCGAGCTGCCCGGTGACCTGCGAGGACGGGATGGTGGCAAGGTCGGCCCGCACGCCTTCATCGGAGATGGTGTGGCCGTTGATGATCGAGGCTGAGAGGCCAGCATAGCCCCAGCCGGCATCGTAGACGCTTTCCAGTTCGAAGCCGTTGATCTTGGCCTGGGCGACGTTCTGGTACTGGAAGCAGATCGGGATGCCGGGGCCGAACGGGCAACCGCTGGTCGGGTCGAATGCCGACAACGTGACGCCTTCGATGTAGTCGTCGACATCGTTGTGGAAGTAGCCGGCCTTGAGCCGGAACGCGTCGCCGGCCTCGATAAGGTCGTTCAGCTTGTAGTTGACGCCGAATTCAGTGGTCTTGCCGGTTTCTGGCCGCAGGTTCGGATTGGGCAGGAACGGGAAGGTGACGCCCGCCGGATGGTTGCCGCTGATCAGCGTTTCGGTCAGCGACGGCGAGCGGTAGCCTTCCGCGTAGGTGCCATAGAACTGCAGGCCCGCCAGGCTGGCGCTTTCGAAGGGCGTGACACCAACGGTGATGCGCGGCGACAGACGATCACCTGACGTTTCGTGGGTGCTGTCTTCGAGGCTGTAATTGTCGTAACGCAGCCCGGCAATGACCTCGAGCCAGTCCCAGGTGAGCTTGTCCTGGATGTAGGCGCCCGAAACACTACGCTTGCCCGATGGGGTGTAGAAGCTGTCGCCGCCGGCGGTGCCGCCGGTCTCGACATCGTCACCCACCCAGTCGCCGCCATAGGTCAATTCGTGCGCAACACCGGCTGTTTCGAAGCGCGACGTGTTCCAGATGTCGACGCCGGCCGTGCCAACGTCGAAGGTCGAGGTCGAACCGACGGGCAGCAGCACGGGAAGGCCGGTCGACGGATCGAAGCGGTTCTGCGGGACCAGCGTGGTGAGGTCGAGATTGGTCTTGTTGTAGGAGGCGTTGATGTGGAGGTCGAGCCAGCTCTTGGCGTCGTCAGTGATGTTGTAGCGGGCGGTGAAGGTGTTCGACTTCAGGTCGACGTCGTTGGCCGGCACGCCGCCGCTGGTTTCCGTCCAGCCGTCGCTCGAGCCGACCCAGCCGAGCTTCAATTCGCTGTTCTCGCTCGGGCGGATTGTGGTCTTGAGCAGGCCGCTCAGCACGTCGAAACCGGTACCGGCGACGGTGTCGCCGCTGCCATTCTTGTAGTCGCCGTAGTCGCGGTAGACGATGTTGCCCAGCACATCCAAATCGTCGTTGAATTTGTAGGCGCCGCTGGCGCTGGCGGTCCAGCCCTTGCCGTTGCTTTCATAGCGCCCGGTGACGGAGCCGGCCCAGGTTTCGCCCGATCTGAGGAAATCCACCGCATCCTTGGTGTCGAAGAAGACGACGCCGCCAATGGCGCCGGAGCCGTAGGTGTTGGCGGTCGGTCCGCGAATGACGTCAACGGATTTGATGAGCTCGGGATCGACATAGAAGGTCGACTGCGTGCCGTGGTCTGAGCGCTGGAAATTCTGCCTGGCGCCGTCGACGATGACGGCGACGCGACCGAAATCCTGCAGGCCGCGGATGTTGATGCTGGAGCTGACGCGTCGCGCATCGGCCTGCACGGCGACACCAGGCACACCGAGCAGCATTTCGTTCGGCGTCGTCGCCATGCGGCGGTCGAGCTGTTCCTGGTCGACATGGCTGGCTGAGGCCAGCGATTCGATTGCCGTCTCGCCGGTGCGGCTGATGACGAGGATCTTGTCCAGCAGGGTCGCGCCGGCGGGCGCCGGCTTGGTGTCTTCGGTTTTCCTGGTCTGGTCGGCCTGGTCAGCGGCCGGCTGAGCAGCCTGCTGAGCGCTGGCCGGCGATGTCAGCAGCGCGATCGTCGCTGCCCCCGCAAGCAAGGCTGCCATTGCCTTTGCCATAGGCCGATGCACCGGATCGGCGTTCGCCAGACCCAGTCGTCCACAATTTCCCAAGCCCATGCCCCAACTCCAAAATTCCAGGTTCGATGCTGGCTGGCTTGGTGCTCGCTGGCATTTTTCATTCTGTCCGGCGTCTTAAATGTTGACTCATTTTGTCCGGTATTGCACTGACTAATAAACATGATTATTCGAGTCAAGAATGAATCGGCATTTTTACAACGCTAGCCAGTTGCCCGGCACAGGAAAGGGATCGAAAGAGATGAACACCCACAATCCCAACGACTTCCGTTACCGCGTCCGCCGTTCCGAGGAGACGCCGACCCGCTTCGACCGGGTGCCGCTGGCGGTGCGGACGCTGTCCTCCAACACGCTGTTCCAGGGCGAGCACGAGATCGGCATCGAGCACCATGGGGCGCTCTATCGGCTGAAGATCACCCGCCAGGGCAAGCTCATCCTCAACAAGTGACGAAACAGCCAGGCAGGCCAAAACGCCAGGCAGGACAGGTAAGCAGGACATGGACCAGCGCGTAAAATCCGCACCGCATGAAATCCGGCGAGCGCGGGCAGACAATCCGAAAGCGCGCGAGCGCGATCTTGCCGCCGAGCTCGGTATTTCCGAAGCCGAGCTGGTGGCCGCGCGTTGCGGCGACGGTGTCGTGCGCGTCGAGCCCAGGGTCAACGATCTTCTGACCGGCCTCGACGCCGTCGGCGAAGTGATGGCGCTGACCCGCAACGAAAGCGCGGTGCACGAGAAGATCGGCGTCTACGACAAGGTTGTCACAGGCGCGCACAATGCCATGGTGCTGGGCGAAAACATCGACCTGCGTATCTTTCCAAAGGTCTGGGCGCATGGCTTTGCCGTGGAAAAGCGCGACGGTGGCGACATCCGCCGCAGCCTGCAATTCTTCGACGCGGCCGGCGATGCGGTGCACAAGGTGCATCTGCGGCCGGCGTCCAATCTCTATGCCTACCAGAAGCTCGTGGCCGCACTCGAATCGCCGAACCAGGAGGCGACCGTGTCTATCGCAGGCCTGGCCGACGACGACGCGGAGACGTCGGGCATTGCCGCAGACATCGATGATCTGCGCGACCGCTGGAGCCGGCTGACCGACGTCCACCAGTTCTTTGGCATGTTGAAAGCGCTGAAGCTCAGCCGCCGCCAGGCCGTGCGCATGGTCGGCCAGGACTATGCCTGGCTGCTCGACAATCACGCCATCGGCGCCATGTTCCACCATGCCGCCGCCGACGGCATGCCGATCATGTGTTTTGTCGGAAACCGAGGCTGCATCCAGATCCATTCCGGCCCGGTCAAGTCGATCAAGCCGATGGGGCCGTGGATCAACGTCATGGACGAGACCTTCCATTTGCATCTGCGCACCGACCACATCCAGGAGGTGTGGGCGGTGCGCAAACCGACCAAGGACGGTCATTCACCTCGCTCGAAGCCTATGGCGCCGACGGCAAGATGATCATCCAGTTCTTCGGCAAGCGCCGTGAAGGCGAGGGCGAGCGCGACGACTGGCGGTTCCTTGCCGAGAACCTGCCGCGCATTCCAAGCCCGACCGCAGCCTGAGGAAACGACGATGATTTCACTGTTCAGGACGCTTGCCGCGGCCATGGGCCTGTCGCTGTTTATTGCCGCCCCAGTGCCGGCCAGCGAGAACGTGGCCGTGTTGGCCGACACGTCGCGGATCGTGGCGATCGGCGGTTCGATCACCGAGATCGTCTACGCGCTTGGCGAGGAAGGTCATCTCGTCGCCCGCGATTCGACCAGCCGCTACCCCGCCGCCGCGGTCGCGCTGCCCGACGTCGGCTATATGCGCCAGCTGTCGCCGGAAGGCGTGTTGTCGGTCAATCCTTCGGGCATTCTGGCGCTGCATGGCAGTGGGCCGAAGGAAGCGGTCGATGTGCTGAAAAAGTCGAGCGTTCCGTTCATCGACGTGCCCGAGCATTACAGCCATGACGGCATCCTGGAAAAGATCCGCATCGTCGGCAAGGCGCTTGGCGTCGACGCCAAGGCCGAGACGCTGGTGGCTGAGACCGACGCCAAGCTGAAGGCGGCCGAGAAGCAGACGGCGTCGATCAAGCAGCGCAAGCGCATCCTGTTCGTGCTGTCGATCCAGGGCGGCAAGATCCTGGCCGCCGGCACCGACACCGCCGGTGACGGCATCATCAAGCTCGCCGGTGCCGTCAATGCGGTCGAAGGTTTTTCCGGCTACAAGCAGATGTCCGACGAGGCGATCGTCACTGCCAGGCCGGACGTGATCCTGGCCATGAAGAATGCCGGCCCGCCGATTGCGGAGGCCGAGCTGTTCGCCATCCCGTCGATCACCTCGACGCCGGCGGGCGAAGGCCGCAAGCTGACCCTGATGGATGGCAGCTATCTCCTCGGCTTCGGGCCGCGCACGGCCGATGCCATCCACGATCTGGCCGCCTCGCTCTATGGCAGCCAGGTCACGGACTGAGCCGATGGTGGATCAGTCGATCGCCGGCGCGGCGGGCAAGGTGGCCGAGGGCGATCGTTCCGGGCGCGCTCGCCTGGTTATTGTGCTCCTGTGTGTGGCGCTTGCCCTTTCGATGTTCCTGTCGCTGAGGTCGGGCGCTTCCGATGCATCGGCCGTTGGTGTCATTCGTGACTGGCTGACCGGCGCCACGCCGGACGACGCCGCGCTTGGTGCCCGCGACCGGTTGATCGTCTACGATATCCGCATGCCGCGCGTACTGCTCGGTGTGCTCATCGGGGCGGCACTGGCCGTATCGGGTGCGGTCATGCAAGGCCTGTTTCGCAACCCGCTCGCCGATCCCGGCCTGATCGGCGTTTCCGCCGGGTCGAGCCTCGGCGCGGTCGCCGTCATCGTGCTCGGCACGACGTGGCTGGCGCCGCTCACTCTGGCGCTCGGCGGGCTGGCCTTGCCGCTCGCCGCTTTCTGCGGCGGCCTTGCGGTCACGCTGGTGCTCTACCGCGTCGCCACGCGGCAGGGGCGCACATCGGTCGCTACCATGCTGCTTGCCGGCATTGCGCTCGCAGCCCTTGCCATGGCGCTGACCGGTATCCTGATTTTCATGGCCGACGACCGGCAGTTGCGCGATCTGACCTTCTGGCAACTGGGCTCGCTGGGCGGCGCGACCTGGCCGAAGATCGCTTCCGTCGGTCCGATCATCATCCTGGCGCTTGCGGCAATGCCGTTCCTGGCCAAAGGCCTCAACGCCCTGGCGCTCGGCGAGGCGACGGCCGGACATCTCGGCATCCCGGTACAGCGGCTGAAATACACCGCGATCGTCGGCGTCTCGGCAGCGGTCGGCGCCTCTGTCGCAGTCAGCGGAGGCATCGGTTTTGTCGGCATCGTCGTGCCGCATCTGCTGCGGCTGCTGATCGGTCCGGACAATCGCTATCTCTTGCCGGCTTCGGCGCTGCTCGGCGCCTCGATGCTGCTGATTGCCGATGCCGTCGCCCGCGTCATCGTGGCGCCGGCCGAACTGCCGATCGGCATCGTCACGGCGATCGCCGGCGCACCGTTCTTCCTCTGGATCCTGCTGCGCAAGCGCGGGGTAATCGACTTGTGAGGCGGCATGATCGAAGCACGCGATGTCTCGGTGGCGATCGGCGGCAAGCGCATTGTTGCCAATGTCGATTTCGTCGCGCGGCCGGGCGAAATTGCGGCAATCGTCGGACCCAACGGCTCGGGCAAGACGACGTTTTTGAAGGCGTTGTCGGGCGATCTGGCGTTTACGGGGACAGTGGCCGTCAACGGGCGCGACCTCTCCGAGATGAAGCCGGTGGAGGCCGCGACCGTGCGTGCCGTGCTGCCGCAGACCGCGACGCTGTCCTTTCCCTTCACCGTGCACGAAGTGGTCAGGCTCGGCCTTATCGGCGGCCGTTCCGGCGTTCTGCCGGGCGAAGATGATCGTCTGCCCGAGCGGGCGCTGGCGCGGGTCGACCTCGACGGCTTTGCCGGCCGCTTCTATCAGGAGCTTTCGGGCGGCGAACAACAGCGTGTGCAGCTGGCGCGCGTGCTGTGCCAGGTCTGGGCGCCGGTGCTCGACGGCAAGCCGCGCTATCTCTATCTCGACGAGCCGGTCTCCAGCCTCGATATCAAGCACCAGCTGATCATCATGAACATCGCCCGCGATTTCGCCCGGCGCGGCGGCGGTGTGATCGCCATCCTGCACGACCTCAATCTGACGGCCATGTATGCCGACCGGATTTTCGTGATGCATCGCGGCCGGCTCGCCGCCGACGGTTCACCGCAGGAGGTGCTGAGCGACGATCTGATCGAAAAGGTGTTCGATTGTCGGCTAAGGGTCGGTGTGTTGCCGGCGGCGAACATGCCGTTCGTCTTGCCGCAGTCAGCCGCCTAAAGCGCGTCGCGTTTGAACGGACTCAGGCGACGCGCTTTAGGTCTTTGTTTTTATGCATGTCATTGTCTCAAAACCGGGGCCACTTTTGAGCGACATGCACTAGAAAACTCAGGCGGCCGGTGCTCGCTGGACCAGCATGTCGATGCCGAGCAAATGACGCACATTCGGGCGCGCCGCCACCATATCGGCGATCGTGTAGCGGGAAAGCACGGCAAAGAAGGCGTTGAGCGCCTCGCGCAGCGCCGAATTCAGCTGGCAGCTGTCGACCAGCGGGCATTCGGCGGCGTCGTTTTCGAAGCACTCGGCCATGGCAAAGCTCTCTTCTGTCACCCGTACGACGTCGAACAGGCTGATCTGCTCGGCGGGGCGGCCGATCCTCACGCCGCCATTCCTGCCGCGCACTGTCTCGACCAGGCCATGCTCGACCAGCGGCTGCAGGATCTTGAACAGGAAAAGCTCCGACACCGAATAGGCGGCCGCAATCTCGGGGATGCGGCTCAGGCGATCGTTGTTGGCGGCGCAATACATCAGGATGCGCATGGCGTAGTTGGTCTGGCGCGTCAGCCGCATTTCATTCCTCACCGAGTGCTGGCGCGCTGGAACTGCACCAGATTTTAGATTGTGCTGGTGCAGCTTTCTCACCCGGAGTTTCGGATTCGCCCACACTGGCCTGATCGGAATATGGCCTATACCTTGGAACAATTCCAGACTGGGATTGCATGATAGATGAACATTCTTGTCAACTTTGCGTGCGAAACCGGCAATTCCCGGACGAAATCGGCCCATCCGATCATGCTACGGGCCCAAACACCCCCTAAATAGCCCATGCCAGATAGCCAAGAGATCGATGAGGAGCGGCGTATCATGTCCCAATCGGCTTCGTCCCTGGCGCCTGGCGGTTTTGATGCCGAGACGGGCGCCAAGCTTTTCGCGTTGCGGCGGACAAAGTTCCTCGCCACGGCTGCGCTGGTGCTTTGCGTCGTGGTTTTTGCCGTGGCCAAATCGTTCGAGGCCAAGTATCCGTGGCTGGGCTTCGTGGCGGCCTTCGCCGAGGCGGCGACCATTGGCGGCCTGGCCGACTGGTACGCGGTGGTGGCGCTGTTCAAGCGGCCGCTGGGCCTGCCGATCCCGCACACCGCCATCATCCCAGCGAACCAGAACCGCATCGCCGATAATCTGGGCCGCTTCATCGAGGTCAATTTTCTGGCGCCCGGGCCGGTGCGGGAAAAGCTGGCCGAGGTCGATTTTGCAGCACTCGTCGCCGACTGGCTGACTGACGCCGAACGCTCTGCCGGCCTGTCGCGCTTCGTCGTACGGCTGGTCCCGCAGACGCTTGCGGCGATCGAGCAATCCGGCCTGCGGAGCTTCGTCACCAGCCGCATGCTGGAGCAGATCGACAAGGTGCCGCTGGCGCCGCTCGCGGCCGAATTGCTGTCGGCACTGACCGACGACCGCCGCCACCAGAAACTCTTCGACGAATTCACCAGGGTGATCGGCCGGTTCCTGAACGATGAAGAGGCGCTGGCGACCATGCGCGAGAAAATCCGCGAGGAATTGCCGTCGCTGTTCAACCTGTTCAGAGCCGACGCCTATCTGCTGAAAAAGATCGTCGCTTCCGCCGGTTCGCTGCTTGACGAGGTGCGGGCCGATCCCGACCATCCGATGCGCGCCGAATTCGACCGTTTCGCGCACAGCTTCATCGAGCGGCTCAGAACCTCGAAGCAATACGCCAAACGGGCCGAGAAGCTGAAGCGCGATTTCCTGGCGCGGCCGGAAGTGAAGTCGCTCGCCGGCGACATGTGGCAGAGCCTCAGCGTGTTCATCGAACAGGACGCCAAGGCGGAGAATTCGATTGTTCGCGCGCATCTCGCCAACATGTTCGTCGAGGTCGGCCGCCATCTCTCAGGCGATCCGCAGATCAGGGCCGACATGAACCGGGGCTTTGTCGTGGCGCTGTCGTCGTTCGTGGAGAGCCAGAAGAGCGGTGTGTCGACATTCATCGCCGACCAGGTCAAGCGCTGGGACCTCGCCCAGCTGACGAGGCTGATCGAGATGAACATCGGCAAGGACCTGCAATATATCCGCTTCAACGGCATGATTATCGGCGGATTGGCGGGTATCGTGCTCTACACGGCGGAGAGGCTGTTTCTCGCTGGCTGATGCTGCATTTGCCGCTGAATTGCTTGGGCGTGCGAATGGACACACGGCGCGCGAGTGCTATTGTCCAGAACAGGGTTCAGCATTTGCGACAACTGGGGAGCACGAGCAATGGCCAAACAACCCGACTCCGATTCGTTCCTGGACATGTTCAGCCGGTTCGGCCGTGACCTGAAGGTGCCGAATGTCGAGGCGATCCTCGCGCATCACCGCAAGAACCTCGAGGCGCTGGAAAGATCGGCGCGGGCGGGAGCTGCCGGCGCGACCTCATTGTTGTCCAGACAGCGCGAGATGCTGCAGGACACGCTGCGTGAAGTCAGCGACATGGCGCAGAGCTACAAGGCGCCGGGCAATCCCCAGGAACTGATGACAAAACAGGCGGAGTTCGCCAGGAAATCCTTCGAAGCCGCCCTGAAAAATGCCGGCGAAGTGGCCGAGCTGGTCAAGAAATCCGGCACCGAATCGATCGAAATCCTGCGCAGCCGCATCAAGGAAGCGATGGAGGAAATCCGCTCGGGCTATGACAAGAAGTGACTCTCAACGCAACCATGAGAGGAGTGGCCGGTTGCGGCGCATGAGCATGGACGAGGGACGCTGTTTGGCGGAAAATGGCGGAACGGAATCGCAACGGGCGAATTGACAGGAGCCGTCCGTTCGTGGTCCGAGGCACTGGGAGCCACCGGGAAAGCAGGAATGACGGAACTACGGCCGAAAACGCCGCCGACCTTCGAGCAGTTAAGGGCGATGGCCGGGCAGGAGCTCGGCGTGTCGGAATGGACGACCGTCGACCAGAACCGCATCAACCAGTTTGCCGAATGCACAGGCGACCATCAGTGGATCCACGTCGATCCGGAGCGGGCGAAGCGGCAGAGCCCATTTCGCACCACGATCGCGCATGGCTATCTGACGCTGTCGATCATCGGCGCGCTGGCGCTGGGCATGGGCATCGTCCCCGAAAACACGCAAGCCGCCTTCAATTACGGCTTCGACAAGGTGCGGTTCCTGGCGCCCGTCAGGGTCGGCGCACGCATCCGGCTGCGCACGACGCTGTTGTCGGTGGAGGACAAGGGGCCGGGCCAGTATCTGATGAAGGCCGCCAATACGGTCGAGATCGAGGGCGAACAGAGGCCGGCGCTGACCGCCGAAACGCTGGTCATGCTTTATGAGCGGCGCAAGCGGGCGGGAGCGTAAGCTCCCTATCTTCGGTCATGATGGCTGTTGCCGCACCGACAGCCTGCCGCCGGCGCGGGTCGAGAGCAGTGCCAGCAACAGCGCAGCCACCGCCAGGACCGTTGCCGTCTGAAAGGTAACCTGCATGCCGCGCGCGGCTGCCGCTGAGGTCAGCATGTCCTGGCTTTGCCGTTCTCCCGTCGAGGCAGCCGCAAAAATGGCGCCCATAAGCGATGCGCCGGTGATCAGGCCGAGATTGCGCGACAGATTGAGCAGGCCGGACACCACGCCGCGCTCGCCGGCAGCGACACCGCTCATGACGGCGGCATTGTTGGATGTCTGGAACAGGGCGTACCCGAAGCAGGTGACGGCGATCGGCACGATATAGCTGGCAATGCCGAGTTTTGTTGCGGCGAGCGACAACAATGAGGTTCCGACGGCAAGACTGAACAGTCCGACGACCATCATCCTGTGCGCGCCGAAGCGATCGGTGAGGCGGCCGGCGACGAGCGCCGAGAGCGCGGAGACCAGCGGACCTGTCGACAGGACCACGCCGACCATCGCAGCATCGAGCCCCAGCGCTCGCGACAGATAGAATGGAGCGACCACCAGGGTCGCCATCATCACTGTGGCGACAACGAGGTTCGTGGCGAGGCTGGCGCTGAGCCGGATGTCGTACAACCGGGCAAGCCGGATCAAGGGATTCTTCGCCCTCTTCTGCGCGACGCCGAACAGAACGACGCCGATGCCGGCGGCAACCAGCAGGCCGGTGTTGAGGGCGCCGAAATGGCCGCGGCCGAGCGTCATGGCCAATGCATAGGCGGCCAGCGTCAGGGCCAGCAAGACCGTCCCGATCGCATCGAAGCTGTTTTGAGCTGCTTCCGCAGTCTTGTCGCGGGCAGGCAGGGCCAGCGAGGCGAGGGCAAAGGTCAGGAGGCCGAGCGGCACATTGACGAGGAAGATCGCCCGCCAGCCGAAGCCGGCGATCAGCAAGCCGCCGAGCGAGGGTCCGAGCGTCGTGCCGATCGCCGACATGGCGCCGAGCAGGCCCATGGCGCTGCCGGTTCTCTCCTTGGTCACGGTCTCCGCGACAAAGGCCAGCGTCAGCGCCATCATCAGCGCGGCACCCAGTCCTTGTACGGCGCGCGCCGCAATCAGCAGCCAGAGCGTCGGCGCCAGGCCGCAGAGCACCGAAGCCAGTGTGAACAGCGCGATGCCGCCGAGCAGCAACGGCCGGCGGCCGAGCATATCGGCCAGCCGACCGGCGCTGACGATCAGGGCCGTGATGGCGAGCAGATAGGCGAGAACCACCCATTGCACGGACTGGAACGGCGCACCGAACGCCTGCATGAGGGAAGGCAGTCCGACGCTGGCAATGCTGGTTCCAAGCGACGACAGCAGCGTGGCGAGCGACAGGCTGGCCAATGCCAAGACAGGAGAGTGGGCCAGGCCTGCGGACCGGGTGTTGTGCGGCGCCGATGCGCACTCGTTCTGCTCAGCAATTGCCATGGCGATTTCCTCCTTGTCAGTCCCGCAACCGGACCTGTCGGAGATCTAGTCGTCAGGATGGAATGGCGGAAGGCGCATCATTTGCATCTTATTCGTGCACCAAACGCCATGGCATGTGCTACAATCCGCCGATGGCATCGCCAGATCTCAATCTGCTGTTCGCTCTCGACGTCCTGCTGACCGAAGGTAGCGTGGCTCGCGCGGCAACCCGGCTGCGGCTCAGCCCTTCGGCGATGAGCCGCACGCTGGCGCGGCTGCGGGAAGCGACCGGCGATCCGCTGCTGGTCCGCGCCGGCCGCGGCCTGGTCCCGACGCCGCGCGCGGAGGCATTGCGGCAGCAGGCCGGCCGTGTCGTCCACGATGCGGAAACGCTATTGCGTCCCGCCAGGCTGCTCGATCTGGCAAAGCTGAACCAGATCTTCACGCTGCGCACCAATGAAGGGTTCGTCGAGGAATTCGGGCCGCGTCTTGTCGCCCGCATCCAGGCCGAGGCGCCGGGCGCGCGGCTGCGCTTTAGGCCCAAATCCGACAAGGATGTCGCCTCGCTGCGCGACGCGGACATCGACCTCGAAATCGGCGTTGCCGGCGAGGCCGGACCTGAAGTGCTGATACAGGCGCTGTTTCGCGACCGCTTCGTCGGTGCTGTGCGAGCCGGCCACCCTTTGAGTGAAGGCGCGGTAACGCCTGAACGCTACGCGGCCGGCCGCCACATCAGCGTTTCACGGCGGGGTCGGGAAAGAGGGCCGATCGATCAGACTTTGGCGCTGCTCGGCCTGCAGCGAACCGTGGCGTGCATGGTCTCCGGCTTTTCGGCTGCACTCTCCATGGCGCGCGCTTCGGACCTTATTGCCAGCGTGCCCGAACGGCACACGCAAGGCGCACGCGCCGGCATGGTCAGCTTTCTGCTGCCGGTCGCCACGGTGGAGGTCACCATCTCGATGCTCTGGCATCCACGGCTCGATGCCGATCCGGCGCAACGCTGGCTGCGAGATTGCGTTCGGGAGGTCTGCGCGGCCTCCCGCTGAGCCCTCAGCGCGCCATTGCCCCCTTGAGCACCCTGAAAATCCGCTCGTCCTGGCACTGGGCAACGTTGAAGCGCAGGAAGCGGCTGGCGGTTCCCGACAGGCTGAATGCGTTGCCGGGCGCCAATACGATGTTGTCGGCCAGCGCGCGGCGGGCGATTTCAGCCGCGTCCACGCCATCCGGCAGGCTGCACCATAGGAACAAGCCGGCCGGTTGGTCGATCCAGGGCGTGATGCCGATCGCCTTCAGGCGCGCGCCCGTCTCGCCCATGGCGCGGGAAAGCCGCGCGCGCAGCAATTCCATGTGCTTGCGGTAGCTGCCGTCCCTAAGCAGCGTCAGCACCAGTTCGGCCGCCAGCCGGCCGCCGCCGAAGGTGGTGGCAATCTTGAGGTCGGTGAGTTGCTCGATCCAGTCGCGCGGTGCCGCGATGAAGCCGCAGCGAACCGATGCCGATAGCGTCTTGGAGAAGCTGCCGATATGGACGACGCGGTTGAGGCCGTCGAACGCCGCCAGCCGGGGCGCGGGGCTGTGCTCGAAATCGGCGAAGATATCGTCCTCGATGATGGTCAGGTCCGACTGGTCGGCGAGTTTCAGCAGCCGGTGCGCGGTGACCGGCGACAGGATCGCGCCGGTCGGGTTGTGGATGGCGGAATTGGTGATGTAGAGGCGCGGTCTGTGCTCGGCCAGTGCCTGGGCGAACAGCTCGATATCAGGCCCGGATGGCGTGTAGGGCACGCTGACGACCTTGGCGCGGTGGGCGCGCAGCAGCGCGTGGAAATTGAAATAGCAGGGGTCGTCGACCAGCACGGTATCGCCGGGTTCGATCAGGAAGCGGCACAGAAGATCGATGGCCTGCGTGCCCGATTCGGTCAGCATGATCTGTTCGGGCGAGACCTCGATGCCGTGGCCAGCCATGCGCCGCGCGAGCAATTGCCTGAGCGGCGGCAGGCCGAGCGGCGTGCCGTAATCGGCGAGGTCGACATCGTCGGCGCGCGCCACGGTGCGCAGCGCCCGGCGCAAGGCCGCCTGCGGCATCCATGAGGCCGGCATCCAGCCGCAGCCGGGTTTCAGCATCTCGTCGCCGGCTTCCAGCGACTGGCGCGAAACCCAAAGCGGATCGACAGCGCGGTCGAGCCGAGGGCCGATCTCGGCCAGCGATAGCGGCGCCAGCGATCCGGCGGCATAGAAACCCGAGCCCGGCCGCGAGCGGATCGCGCCTTCGGCAGCAAGCCGCTCATAGGCTTCGACGACGGTGGATTTGGACACCTGCATGGCCTTGGCGAAGGCGCGGATCGAAGGCAGCCGCGCGCCCGGCGTCAGGCTGCGCGCGGCAATCCGCTGGCGGATGGTCGCCATGACAGTTTCGACCAGAGTGGCCGCGGCAACAGTGCGTGCGGTGTCGACTTCCAGAACGAGACCAGTCATCTGTATTGCTCAATCAGCCATTACAGTTTGATGGAATTGTACTGCATTGTCTCTGGCTGCACCATAGGCACGTGCCCGATAGAGGGCGAAAGCAATGGAGCCTGGAATGGACAAGACCGCGAGCGGCTGGGTGAACGGATTCATCGGCGTGTTGATCTTCTCAGGCTCGCTGCCGGCGCGGCGCGGCGCCGTGGCGGAGTTCGATCCGACATTCCTGACCTCGGCCCGCGCCGCGATTGCCGGGCTGCTTGGTCTCGCGATGCTCGTCCTGTTCCAGCAGAAGCGCCCGGCGCGCAGCGATTTTCTGTCGCTGGTGATCGTCGCCCTTGGGGTGGTTGTCGGCTTTCCCTTGCTCACCGCTCTGGCGCTCAAGCACGTCACCTCTGCCCACTCTATCATCTTCGTCGGCCTGCTGCCGCTGGCCACCGCGATCTTCGGCGTGCTGCGCGGTGGCGAGCGTCCGCGCCCGGCCTTCTGGCTGTTTTCCTGCATCGGCAGCGCGCTGGTCGCCGGTTTTGCCCTGATGCAAGGCGTGACGGCCTCACCTGTCGGCGACGGCCTGATGCTGGCCGCAATCATCGTCTGCGGATTGGGCTATGCCGAGGGGGCCGCATTGTCGCGCAGGCTGGGCGGCTGGCAGGTGATCTGCTGGGCGCTGGCGATCTCGCTGCCGATCATGCTTGTGCTGACCTTTGCGACGCTGCCGCCATCCTTTGCCGGCGTCGGCTCCGGCGCCTGGGTCGGTCTCGCCTATGTCTCGCTGTTCAGCATGCTGATCGGCTTCGTGTTCTGGTATCGCGGCCTGGCGCAAGGCGGCATCGCCGCGGTCGGGCAGTTGCAACTGCTGCAGCCCTTCTTCGGCCTCGCGCTGGCAGCGTCGCTGCTGCACGAGCAGGTCAGCCCGCTGATGGTGGTCGTCACGCTCGGCGTGGTGGCTTGCGTGTTCGGGGCGAAGAAGTTTGCACGCTAGGGGTTTGGTGGTGGAGGGCGACTCCGCCCTAGAACTTCGTCACCACCCCAATGCCAATCCCCTCGAACCCGCCCATTGCCATCAGCGCCGCAGGCGCCTCGTCGAGGCTGATCTTTCTGCCGACCAGCAGTTCGGGCTTGAGCTTGCCGGTGCGGATCATCTCCATCATTGCGGGGTAGCGGTAGGCCTGCATGCCGTGGCTGCCGAGGATTTCCAGCTCGAAGGCGATCACCTTGTCCATGGGCACTTGCGGGCGGGCGTGTTCGCCCAGCATCAGGCCGACCTGCACATGGCGGCCGCGCCGGCGCAGGTTCGCGATCGAATTGAACGAGGTCGTGGAGTGGCCGAGCGCGTCCATAGACATATGCGCCCCGCCATTGGTGATCTGCTTGACCGCCTTGACCACGTTCGGCGTGGTCGAGGCGTTGATGGTCGCCACGGCGCCGATCTTTCTGGCGAAGTCCAGTTTCTCGTCGGTGAGGTCGATGGCGATGACATTGGCGCCCATGGAACTGGCGATCATGATCGCCGACAGGCCGACGCCGCCGCAGCCATGCACCGCCACCCATTCCCCCGGCGTCACCCGGCCCTGGTCGACAATGGCGCGAAACGAGGTGACGAAGCGGCAGCCGAGGCTGGCGGCGGTGGCGAACTCCATCTCCTCGGGCAGGCGCACGAGATTGGTGTCGGCATGCTCGATGGCGACATATTCGGCAAACGATCCCCAGGCGGTGAATCCCGGCTGCGTTTGTTGTTCGCAGACCTGATGATTGCCCGAATTGCATTCGAAGCAGCGGCCGCAGCCGACGCAGAACGGCACGGTGACGCGTTCGCCGGCCTTCCAGCGGGTCACCTGCTTGCCGACGGCGACGACGATGCCGGCCAGTTCATGGCCCGGCACATGCGGCAGCGTGATGCCGTCATCATGACCCATCCAGCCATGCCAGTCGCTACGGCAGAGCCCGGTCGCCTCGACCTTGATGACGACGCCGTCGGCAGCCGGTTTCGGATCCGGCACGGTCAGGATTCTCGGCGTCTCACCGAATTTTTCGAAGACGACGGCTTTCATCGGCAACTCCCCGTGCTCTGCTCCGGCATTGTGAGCCTATTCGGCATCTATCTGATTCTCCGGCGCCGCCTTCTGAAAGGCCGGCAGCGCCATGCAGGCGGCGTGGATGCGCGAGATCTCGGGGTAGGGTGTCAGGTCGACGCCGAAGCGGGCGTTGCTGGCGATCTGGGCGACCAGGCAGATGTCGGCGAGGCCCGGTGCGTCGCCATGGCAAAATGTGCCGGTCTCATCCGATGAAGCCAGAATCTTTTCAAGCGGCTGGAACCCTTCGTTCACCCAGTGGCGAAACCAGTGGATGACATCCTGGTCGCCGGCGCCGAACAAAGTGCGCAGCGAGGTCAGCACGCGCAGATTGTTCACCGGGTGGATGTCGCAGGCGATCATCTGCGCCAACATTCGCACGCGCGCCCGGCCGAGCGCGTCCTTCGGCAACAGCGGCGGTTCGGGATGGGTCTCGTCGAGATATTCGATGATCGCCAGCGACTGCGTCAAAAGCGTGCCGTCGCCCAGGATCAGCGCCGGCACCAGCCCCTGCGGATTGACCGCCAGGTAAGCCGGCTCCAGATGGTCGCCATGACGCAGATGATGCGGCACGTAATCGTAGGTCAGGCCCTTCATCTCCAGCGCAATGCGTGCGCGATAGGAGGTGGAGGAGCGGTAGTAGTTGTGGAGGACGAGGTCGCTCATTGGATCACGGCTTGTCGGTGGAATTTTGGCCGATCGAATCTTGGCCGACAGTGATCTCGATGGTGCCGATGCCGTCGACGCCGCCGGTCATCGTCTGGCCCGGCACCACCGCGCCGACGCCGGCCGGCGTGCCGGTGAAGATCAGGTCGCCCGGTTGTAGTACAACCGCACCGCTGCAGATCGAAACGATATCGGCGATCGGCCAGATCAGTTCGGCGAGGTCGCCCTCCTGTTTCACCGTGCCGTCGACGGCGAGCCAGATGCGGCCCTTTTGCGGGTGGCCGGATTTGGCGGCTGATACCAACGGGCCGCAAGGCGCCGAGCGGTCGAAGGCCTTCGACCAGTCCCACGGCCGCGCCGCTTTCTTGGCCTCGTCCTGCAGGTCGCGGCGGGTGAGGTCGATACCGGCGCCGTAGCCCCAGACATGGTCGAGCGCTTGCGCGCGCGGGATGCGGAAGCCGGCCTTGCCGATCGCCGCCACCAGCTCGATCTCATGGTGCAGGTTTTTGGTCAAAGGCGGGTACGGGACCGTGGTGCCGCTATCGACCACCGCATCGGCCGGCTTGGTGAAGAAGAAGGGCGGGTCGCGTTCGTCATTGCCGAGTTCGCGGGCGTGCGCGGCGTAGTTGCGGCCGACGCAGAAGATGCGGCGCACCGCAAAGCGCTCGGCCGAGCCGGCGACGGCGACCGATGGTGTTGCGGGCAGGGGAAGGACGAAGTCTGTCATGCGCGGGTCTCTGCTTGGGATCTTGACGGCACATTTGACCGATTTGAACCCCCGGGCAAGGCATCAGCGTCCGCAAAAGCACGAGCTGCGCCTTGATTGTCGGATAAAGTCGGCTTCGCCTCCGGGGGTTAAGATGGCGATAGACTATTTGCCAATAAGCTGGCCATACCAGCGGGAGTATCGTGCCCACGGAGAACTGAAACAAACACCATGACCGCAATCAACGATCGCGCCCGGTTTCTGATCATCGACGACCATCCGCTGTTTCGCGAGGCGCTGCACAGCGCCGTGCAGATGGCGTACCCGGAAGTCGACACGGTGGAGGCGCGCTCGATTGCCGAAGCGCTCGATCTCCTGGGTGGGATAAAACCGTTCGATCTGGCGCTGCTCGATCTCAACATGCCCGATGTGCATGGCTTTGACGGGTTGCTGCAGCTGAGGACCCGCCATCCGCGGCTGCCGGTGGTCGTCGTCTCGGGCTATGAGGAGCCGAAGATCATCTCCGAGGCGTTGTCCTATGGCGCTGCCGGCTTCATCCCGAAATCGGCGCGCAAGAGCGATCTTGCGGCCGCAATCCGCTCGGTGATGGAGGGCGCGATCTATGTGCCGGAGACCTATGAGGGACAGCCGCCCGACGCCGACAGCGCCGACCGCGCCGACATGGTGCAGCGGCTGGCCAAACTGACGCCGCAGCAGCTGCGCGTGCTGCAGATGCTGCGCCAAGGCCTGCTCAACAAGCAGATCGCCTACGAGCTGCAGGTCGGCGAGACCACGGTCAAGGCGCATGTCTCGGAGATCCTGCGCAAGCTCAACGTCTACAGCCGCACGCAAGCGGTGATCGAGGTGTCGAAGCTGGACAATGCGGAGCTGTTTCGCGATCAGGCCGGGTTTTGATCTTTACCCTCCCCCTTGTTGGGAGGGTCGATCCGCGAAGCGGAGCGGGGTGGGGGACCTTGGCGCTGCACCCCGCCCCGGCGTTGCGCGCCGACCCTCCCCATCAAGGGGAGGGTATGGGGCTCAAGCCAGCAGATGCGCCAGCAGCGCCCTTAGCTGCGCCGGTTTCAGCGGCTTGCGCATCAGTTCGATGCCGGCGGCGCGGGCGGCTTTGGCGACGGCCTCCGATCCGTCGGCGGTGACGATCAGCGCCGGCACGGCGCGGCCGAGATAATCGCGCACTTCGGCTATTGTTGCGGTGCCGAGGTCGCCGTCGTCGAGATGCTGGTCGGCAATGACGATGTCGGGCACCCAGTCGGTGTCGCCGAGCAGGCTGAGCGCATCCTCGGTCGAGGTCGCGGCACGCACCAGGCACTGCCAGCGCTCGAGCAGGAAGGTCATCGCCTGCAACACATCGGCGTCGTTTTCGACCAGCAGCACCTTGGTGCCGAACAGGCCGTAGCCGCGCGGCCGCTCCATCTCGGCAAGGCTGGCGATGGCGTCGGCGCTGGCGCCGATGCCGACCGGCACATCGATGTGGAAGATGGTGCCGCGCCCGACTTTCGACGAAAACGTCACGGGGTGGCCGAGCGCGGCGGCCATGCGCCGCACGATGGCAAGGCCCAGCCCCAGCCCGCCGCCGGAAATTCCGGTATCGGCCGGAATGGCGGAGCCGCGATGGAATTCCTCGAACACCGCCTCGCGCTGGTCGTCGGGAATGCCGCAGCCGGTGTCGGCGACATCGATGCGGATGGTGTCGCCGCGATGCCTGGTGCCGACCAGCACGCCGCCCGAGCGGGTATAGCGCAGCGCATTGGACAGGATGTTCTGCAGGATGCGGCGCAAAAGCGTGCGGTCCGAACGCACCACGGCGCTGACCGGGCGGAATTTCAGTGTCAGCCCCTTCAGCTTGGCAACCGGCTTGAAATCCGAGCGCAGCGACGAAAACAACGTCTCCAGATTGACGTCGCCAATGTCGGGCTGGACCACGCCGGCGTCGAGCTTGGAAATGTCGAGCAGCGTGCGCAACAGGTCTTCCATCGTCTCCAGCGAGCGCTCGACCTGACGGACGAGTTTCTTGCCCTCGTCGCTGGTCTGCACTTCGGCCAGTGCCGAGACCGAGAGGTGGGCGGCGTTCAGCGGCTGCAGCACGTCATGGCTGGCGGCGGCCAGGAACCTGGTCTTGGACAGGTTCGCCAGCTCGGCGTTTTCCTTGGCGGCGCTGAGGTCGATGTTCGACTGTTCCAGCCGGCGCAAGGTCGAGTGCAGTTCCTCGGTGCGCATGCGCACCCGGTTTTCCAGTGAAATTGCAGTCTGGAACAGCGAGAAGGCATTGCCCTGCTGGTCCATCGAGCGCTCGACGCGGCTGACCAGAGCGGCGTTGATCTTCTTCAGCCTGTCGACGTCGTCGATGTCCCTGAGCGGCATGGGCTATTCCGCCGCCTGGCGTTCGCCGAAGGCGATGCCGGTGAAAGTCTGGTTGAGGTGCATCGAACGATACTGTTCGCCATAGGTGCCGAAGCCGATGACATTGTTGACCCGGTAAAGCTCCGAAATGTCGCGGAACACCTGGCGGTTGCGGGCGTCGAGCCGGCGCAGCACGCAATCGAAGCCGAGGATCATGTCGATGCCGCCGAGCCGCTCCTCGACGTCGCGCAGTGCGGCGCGCGTCGATTCCACCATGTCCTTGGGCTGGGCGATGGACAGCACGACGCCGTCGTCGATGGCGCAGAAGAACGACAGCGAGCCGTCGGGATGCATCTTCTGGATCGAGCGGCAGTAGTATTCGCCGCCCACCTTCACCACAACGGGGTGAGAGGCGAAGCTCAGCGGCGTCAGGTTCTGCGCAACGATGCCGACCGAGGCTGCATATTCCTCGGCCGCATTGGTGGCGTTGAACTCGCGCACGGTGCGGTGGTCCGGGTCGGATGCCGTCACCACCAGCTTTTCGTCGGTGGGGATGAAATTGTCGGTCTTGAAGACGTGGAAGGGAATTTCGGTAGCAATCAACACGATGATGGCGCTGTCTGACGCCACCTTGCCGTTCGAAATCAGACTGGTGGTTTCGAATTTGAGGTCGTCGCCCGCCGAACCGCCGAGCAGCGGGATGTCGTCCAGCCCCCAATGGATGGCCGAGGTCACCGCTTCCTCGGCAAAGGACAGGCCGTCGATGAAGCAGAGCGCGAAGGTGCTTTTGGTATGGCAACAGCCGAGGCGCCCGCGCAGTAGGCGCCGCAGGGCCTCGACTTCATCAGTGATCCTGTCCATGCCCGACGAGGAGAGATTGTCGACCATGGTGCTGACCGCCGAAAACGACGCGGAGGGAAAGAGCAGCGCCAGCACATGGCCTTCCTCCAGGCCCTGGGGGGTAATCTCGCCGGCGGTCGAGCAGGCGGCGTAGGCCAGCGTCGGCGCGTGGGTCTTCAGCCCTTGCGAAAGGACGCTCGCGTCAAACAGGCTCTGGGAGAAGAACAGCAGGGCAAAGCCGGCATCGATGGCTGCGGCCTCGACGGCGACCGCCAGGGCGAATGCATCGGCGTCGGGCTCGTCGGTGGTGAGCGCCGACAGACCGGATGCATAGCTCGTCCGTGAACTGGCCAGAGGCTTCCTCCCGATATCCTCCGACGCTTCCTGCGCGCGCCCGTTTTATGTCTCTCGGCGCGCTGGCGTCGAGGGCATTGTTGCCCCCTATTCGCTCTTTGGCAATGGGGCGGACAGGCCCATGATTTTCGTTTTCTCCATGACCGAAAGTACAATGAGCGCCGTGTGTTTTTTGCGCTTTGTGCAGTGTACCAATAGCGCATGGCCGAGCGCCAAAGCCGCATCGGCAGCATGACTACCAAGGTCATACCCAGGGAGGATGCATGTCGGACGTTTCGTTTGTCGTGAACGGAAAACGGATCAGCGGCGCTGCCGAGGACCGAACGCTTCTGGTTCATTTCCTGCGCGAAAATCTTGGTCTCACCGGAACGCATGTCGGTTGTGACACCTCTCAATGCGGCGCCTGCGTCGTGCATGTCGACGGCAAGGCGGTGAAGTCCTGTTCGATGCTGGCCGTGCAGGCCTCCGGGTCGACCGTGGTGACGATCGAAGGGCTTGCCAATGGCGGCGACCTGCATCCGATGCAGGCCGCGTTCAAGGAACATCATGGGCTGCAATGCGGCTTCTGCACGCCGGGCATGATCATGACCGCGACCGACATGATCGCGCGCCATCCCGAAGGCCTCGATGAGGCGACGGTGCGCGCCGATCTCGAAGGCAACATCTGCCGCTGCACCGGCTACCACAACATCGTCAAGGCGATCCTCGCCGCATCGCAGACTATGGCGAAGGTGCCGAAGGGCAGGGCGAAACAGGCAGCGTAAGAAAGAAGCGAGTAGCGAATAGGGAGTAGCGAGTAGTCGGTTTAGCCGAACCGCTCCGAGCACAATTCCCCACTCACTAATCACTATTCGCCACTCACTATTCGCTATTCCGGAGGAATTCCTATGGGCATTGAAGGTATCGGCGCTCGGGTCGTGCGCAAGGAAGACAAACGCTTCATCACCGGCGCCGGCCGCTATGTCGACGACATGGTGGTTCCCGGCATGAAGCATGCCGCTTTCGTGCGCAGCCCGCACGCGCATGCTCAGATCAAGAAGATCGACGTCAGACGAGCGCAGGCGATGCCCGGCGTCATCGGCGTCTTGACCGGCAAGGAGCTCAAGGCCGACGGCATCGGCAACCTGATCTGCGGCTGGATGATCCATTCCAAGGACGGCTCGCCGATGAAGATGGGCGCGTGGTCGCCGCTGGCCGTCGACAAGGTGCGCTATGTCGGCGACGCGGTCGTCATCGTGGTGGCGGAAACCAAGGGCCAGGCCCGCGACGCGGCCGAAGCGGTCGAGATCACCTACAAGGAATTGAAGGCGGTGGTCGATGCCACCAAGGCGCTGCAAAAAGGTGCGCCGCAGGTCCATGCCGAAGCCGAGGACAATCTTATCTTCGACTGGGAGATCGGCGATGCCAAGGCGACCGACGCGGCGATCCAGGCGGCGGCCCATGTCACCCGCATGAAGATCGTCAACAACCGGCTGGTTCCCAACGCCATGGAGCCGCGCGCGGCCCTTGGCCATTACGACAAGGCCGAGGACCATTTTACCTGTTGGACGACGTCGCAGAACCCGCATGTCGCGCGGCTGGTGATGAGCGCCTTCTACAATGTCGCGCCGGAAAACAAGCTGCGCGTCATTGCGCCCGATGTCGGCGGCGGCTTCGGCTCGAAGATCTACATCTATCCCGAAGAGATCGTCTGCCTGTGGGCGTCCAAGAAAACCGGCGTCCCGGTCAAATGGGTCGCCGACCGCACCGAAAGCTTCCTCACCGACGCACATGGCCGCGACCATGTCTCGACGGTCGAAATGGCGTTCGACAAGAACAACAAGATCACCGGCTTCAAAGTCGACACCATCGCCAATCTCGGCGCCTACATGTCGCTGTTCTCGTCTTGCGTGCCGACCTATCTCTACGCGACGCTGCTGTCGGGCCAGTACAACATCCCGACGATCCACGCCAATGTGCGCACCGTCTACACCAACACGGCACCCGTCGATGCCTATCGCGGGGCAGGGCGGCCGGAAGCCACGTATCTGCTCGAACGGACAATGGAGACCGCCGCGCGTGAACTTGGGGTCTCTCCGGCGGAGTTGCGGCGCATCAATTTCATCACCGAGTTTCCGCACCAGACGCCGGTCATCATGAACTATGACGCCGGCGACTATGGCGCTTCACTCGATGCGGCGACACAGGCGTCCGACTATGCCGGCTTTGCCAAGCGCAAAGCGGCGGCCGCCAGCCAGGGCAGACTGCGCGGCATCGGCATGAGCTGCTATATCGAGGCCTGCGGCATCGCGCCGTCGGCGGCGGTCGGTTCGCTCGGCGCCGGCGTCGGTCTGTGGGAATCGGCCGAGGTGCGGGTCAATGCCGTCGGCACGATCGAGGTGCTGACCGGCTCGCACAGCCACGGCCAGGGCCATGAGACGACCTTCGCGCAACTCGTCAACCAGCGTTTTGGCGTGCCACTGGACTCGGTCTCGATCGTCCATGGAGATACCGACAAGGTGCAGATGGGTATGGGCACCTACGGCTCGCGCTCGGGCGCGGTCGGCATGTCGGCAATTGCCAAGGCGCTCGACAAGGTCGAGGCCAAGGCCAAGAAAATCGCCGCCCATCTGCTCGAGGCCGACGAGGGCGACATCGTCATCGAGAATGGCGAGGTCAAGGTTGCCGGCACCGACAAGAGCCTGCCCTGGTTCCAGGTGGCTCTTGCCGCCTACACCGCTCACAATCTGCCGGCAGGCATGGAGCCGGGACTGAAGGAAACCGCCTTCTACGATCCGGCGAACTTCACTTTCCCGGCCGGCTGCTACATCTGCGAGGTCGAGATCGATCCGGAAACCGGCACGACCGAGATCGTCCAGTTCGTCGCCGCGGACGATTTCGGCAACATCATCAACCCGATGATCGTCGAGGGCCAGGTGCATGGCGGCATCGCCCAGGGCATCGGCCAGGCGCTGCTGGAAGGCGCTCACTATGACGATAGCGGGCAGCTTTTGACGGCGAGCTACATGGACTACACCATGCCCCGCGCGGACGACCTGCCGTCATTCAAGGTGTCGACCTCGAACACGCCGTGTCCGAGCAATCCGCTCGGCATCAAGGGCTGTGGCGAGGCCGGCGCCATCGGCTCGCCGCCGGCGGTCATCAACGCCATCACCGACGCTTTGGGGATTGTGGACATCGCCATGCCGGCCTCGCCGTCGACGGTGTGGGCGGCGATACGGGCGAAGAAATGAGTGAGTAGGGAGTAGTGAGTAGGGAATGGGCATCGCCGGAGATGACAGCGTCCCTATTCCCTACTCACTACTGCCTAACCACTTCAAGGGAGGATCCCATGTACGCAGTCAACTACCACCGCGCCGCCTCGGTCGTCGACGCCGCCAAGCTGGTGAAGAGCGGCGACGCCAGGCTTTTGTCAGGCGGCATGACGCTGATCCCGGCGATGAAGACGCGGCTCGCCGCACCGTCCGACCTGATCGACCTGTCGCGGATCAGGGAGTTGCAAGGCGTCAAGGTGTCGGGCAAGACCGTCACCATCGGCGCCGCCACAACCCATTACGACGTCGCCAATGACGAGAAGCTGCGGAAGGCCTGTCCGGCGCTTGCGCACCTTGCGTCGCTGATTGGCGATCCGGCGGTGCGCCACAAGGGCACGATCGGCGGCTCGGTCGCCAACAACGACCCAGCCGCCGATTATCCGGCGGCGCTCTTGGCGCTGGGCGCCACCATCGTCACCAACAAGCGCGAGGTTTCAGCCGCGAAATTCTTCACCGGCCTGTTCGAAACGGCGCTGAAAGAAGGCGAGATCATCACCGCGGTGAGTTTTACCGCGCCGGCCAAGGCTGCTTACGAAAAATTCCGCAACCCGGCCTCGCGCTATGCGATCGTCGGCGTGTTCGTGGCCAAGGGCAAGGACGGGGTCAGCGTTGCCGTCACCGGTGCCGGCGATGACGGTGTGTTCCGCTCGAAGGAGATCGAAGCCGCACTGGCGAAGAATTTTGCCGCATCGGCGCTCGACGGCGTGAAAGTGCCGGCTAAGAATTTGATGACCGACCTCCACGCTTCGGCCGAATACCGCGCCAATTTGATCGCCGTGATGGCCAAGCGCGCGGTGGCGGCAGCCAATGCCTGACATCATAAAGCTACTGACAAGGAAAGGGGCCATCGCGGCCCCTTTGTTCGTCTGCGGCGGGCTGTAACTGCCCAGTCCTTGCGGGTTCGCTGCCACGCGCAAATCCGTTGTTTCAGGTAATTCCCGTGCAAGAACAGGCGCATACTTCCCAAGGGACTGCCCAGCCCCATTCTCGCACTTGCACAATCTGATATTGCACTGCAATATGTATAGCTTGGCGGAACACGGGGTGGATTCTGCGCGCGGCGGTGTGAGCTGCGCCAAGATCTTGCGTCGTAGAGGATCGGCATGGCCGACATCTCCGCAGCGTCTGTTGCCCTGCCGCGGGCCACAGCCGACAAAGCAGCCAGAGCAAGACTGGCCTATCTCGATGGCTGGCGCGGGCTTTCGATCGCACTGGTGCTGATCGGCCATTTCTTCCCCGTTCCCGGGATCAATCTCGGCGTGCTCGGCGTCGAGTTCTTCTTCGTGCTTTCAGGCCGGCTGATGGGCGAGATCCTGTTCATCGAACGCTTTCCGCTGAAAAAATTCTTCAAGCGCCGCTTTTCGCGCATCTATCCCGCGCTGCTGGTGTTCGTGACATCAGCCATGATCGGGCTCTCCGGCACCTTTATCGGCTTCAAATGGAAGGCGGCGCTGACGGCGCTGACATTCACCTACAACTATGCCGGAATTCTCATCACCCGCGCCGGCGCGCTCGACCACATCTGGTCGCTATGCGTGGAAGAGCATGCCTACATCATCCTGGCGCTGATCAGCGTGGTGGTGACCGGGCGGGGTAATGTCGTTCGGCTGCTGGTGACGCTGTCGCTGCTGGCGATGGCCAATGGCGCCATTTCGTACTGGGCACTCGGCATGGATTACGAGCACAGCTATTGGCGCACCGATGTGCATATCGCCTCGATCCTGCTGTCGGCATCGATCTGCCTGCTCAAGCACGATGACCGGCTGCCGGCATTCCTGACGAGCCCCTATGTCAGCCTCGTGTCGGCGGCGGCTATATTGCTGTTCCTCGATCCGGTGCCGACGCCGATCCATTACCTACTGGCGGTGCCGTTGCTGGCGCTTGCCGTCAATACGCTGGACACCAGCAACTGGCATCTTACCGGCCTGCTTTCATCCAGGCCGATGGTGATGATCGGGCTATGGTCGTACTCGCTCTATCTCTGGCAACAGCCCTTCTACAAATTCGTCGCCGAGCAGGGCAGTGCACCGATCCCGATGCTGGCGGCTGTCTTCGCCTGTGCATTATGCAGCTACTATCTGGTCGAGAAGCCCGCGCGGGCCTGGCTGAACCGGAATTGGTGACAGGCGGGCCACAAGGGCCTGTGGCGCCCAGCGATGTGTCAGCCCGCGATCTGCCTGAGGTAGTAGCGCACGGTCTTCTGGCCGCCATGGATCGCCGCTTCGCCGACCTCGCCGAAGCCAAGCGCCGCATGGAAGGCGTCCGAAGCCGGATTGGGCGGTTCGACATTGACCTCGCAGGTGACGATGCTGTGGCCCGCGCGGGCGACTTCCCCGAACAGATCCTCGTAGAGCCGGCGGGCATGGCCGCGGCCGCGCGCTTGCGCCGCGACGACGACGCGGTCGACATAGACGAAGCGTGGATAGCGCTCGCGGAACCAGAGGAAATTCGGGCTGTCGTAGGCCGCACTCTGGTCGAAGGTCATGATGAAGGCTTCGAGCGTGCCGATGCGCCTGACGTAAAACGCTTCGCCAAGCAGGAAGGACAGCCGTTCCGGCTCGAGCCATGACAGTTCGGCGGCGTGCTCGTTGTTGAGTGCGAGGATGGCTGCTTCGTCCTGAGGCGAGACACGGCTGATCGGCGACGGCCCAGTCACGGCTTCGCTCATCATGCTCTGGCCGCCGCAATCGTCGCGGCAACCAGCGCCCCATCGGTGACTGTGGTGCGGTATTCGCGGTCCAGATCGCCGCCGCCCATGCCGACTTGCGGGTTGCGGTAGGCCATGGCGCTCGGTACGTCCTTGAGCGCGGCGAAATGCAGTTCCGTCAGCCCGGTTGATGCCAGCACCCCGGCGATGTTTTCGGGGTCCAGCGCGCCGCAGCCGAGGATGATGATGCGGCCGTCGGCCTGGCGGACGAGATCCGCCAACAGGCCGGCGCCTTCCACCGCGGTGTCCCTCTGGCCGCTGGTCAGCACGCGGCCGACCTTGCAGCGGATCAGCGCTTCCAGCGCCTCGGCCGGGTCGCGCGTCATGTCGAAGGCGCGGTGGCAGGTGACGGCGAGCGGACCGGCGGCATCGACCAGTGCGCCCATGCGGGTTTCATCGATGGTGCCGTCGGCATTGAGGCAACCGACGACGACACCGGCGACGCCGAGGTCACGAAGCGCTGCGACATCGGCGAGCATCGAGCTGTATTCGGCCTCGCTGTAGAGGAAATCGCCGCCGCGCGGCCGCACGATGACATGGAAGGGAATTGTCGCGCTCTCGAGTGCGGCGCGCACCGTGCCGAGGCTGGGCGTGATGCCGCCTTCGACCAGGCTGGCGCAGAGCTCGACCCGGTCGGCGCCGGCGGCCTGCGCAGCCAGCAGTCCATCGATGCCTTCGACGCAGATTTCGATCAGGGGGCGAGCATTTCCGGCCAAGGGGCGATCCTTCATGATTGCATGACGGCCAGCCCTAGCATCGGCTCGGTTGGTGGGGAAGCCGGAACAGCCAGTCGCTGCTTGGGCCAGCCCGGCAACCCGGCCGATCCGCAATTACTGGCGCAGCACCGTGTTCTTGGCGCCTTGTTCGACCTGGTCGATGACCAGCAGCTTGACCGGGCCGTCGCCGATGTTGGTGGCCTGGTGCCACTGGCCGATCATCTCGATGATGAAATCGCCCGTCTTGTAGGTGTTGCTGTTGCCGGTCTCGACATTCGTCACTTTGAGTGTCCCGGCCTCGACATAGGCGTAGCGGGCAAACGGGTGCTTGTGCACCGGCAGAGTGGCACCGACCGCAATGTCATAGGTTGAAACCAGGACCTGGACATTTTTCTGCGGCAGCACGATCGGCTGGCTGGACGCCGTCTGGCTGCGATCGGCAAGCGGTGTGACGACAACCGGCGGGATGGTACTGTCCAGCGCCCGAGCGGGGTTTGCAGATAGCGCTGCCGCGAACAGCAGCATCGATGCCAGGATCTTTCGCATGGTTCCTCCAGGTTTTACCGCCACCGCGCGGCGCGACGCCAAAGTTCTAACTCTCGTCAGTTACTGGAGACACAACGTCATCCGCCGGTGCCGTCGTCCATCATCGTATTCGTGAGCGCTTCATAGATGTTGCTGCATACCTGAGACCGCGGACAGTGTTTTACGATGAATGCCGGCACGACAGTCAGTGCGGCGGCGATCAGGATTTGCAGGAAGAGAGGAGCAGGCTCGAAGCGTTTGCCAAACAAGGCTCGGCAAGCGAAGTAGAGACTTTGAGCCAGGCACGCCCAGACAAGGACATGCAACAGCGTGCTCGTTGCTCTTGCATAGGGCGTTATGTATCCGTCGGGAAAGCCGACCATGCCAAGGTCGACGAGCCACTGCAGAGCCAGCAGGCAGGACAGGCATGCCCACAGAAAGGGCGCTACGCGGGTAACTAAAATTCTGCTGCGGTCAACGCTCATGTGCAATCGAAGCACAACAGCGCTCGGCCTTCCAGAGCGGCTGCTGCGTGGCTTGGAGTATCGCCTATTTCAGAGTGCGCAGCGTGATGGAGTAGCGGTGACCGGCGACCGGCGGAATGCTGTGCTCCCACTCGTGGCGCGCCGGACCGTCCATGAGATAGAGGGACCTCGGTTCGACCTCGATCGTCTCGCGATCCCATTTGGAGCCGTTTTTGCGGCGCAGCCGAAAGCTGCAGGGCGCCAGCAGCGAGACGCCGGCGACGAGATCGAAATGCGGCTTGTCGCGATGCCAACCTATGCCCGCGCCCGGCGGATACTCGTTGATGAGCACTTGGGCGAATTCCGTGGCCTGCCTGCCGGCAAAATCCGCGACCTTGTCGCGAAGCGGCAGCAGGAATTTCGGGATGGGCGGCGCTTCGACGACCTGGCGCCGGTCGTAGTCGTAGCGCCAGCCGAAGCCGGCGACCTGCCGGTTGGCAAGGTGGCCGTGGAAATCGAACGGCTTGAAGGACAGTTCATTGAGGTGACGGACCAGTTCCGCCTCTTCGTCCGTTGTGATCAGGCTAGGCCGGTAAGAAAATCCTTCCGGCAGCGTGTCGGCCGCGCCGAAGAGATCGCCCTGGCTGGCATACGCTGTTGTACTGGATTTCGTCTGTGCCATCTGACGGAGAGATAGGAAGCCTCGCCACCCGGGCAAGATTCGGCGTTGTGGTGCGCCTCCCTGTCGGAACCTCCGCATCGTTGCGGCATTACGCATGTTCGAAGCAGGATTTGGGGCGAAAGATTTGGGGACGAAGCAGGATTTCGACATGCCGTCCACCGCCATCCGCAACACCCATTACGACCCGTCGACGAAAATCCTCTCGGTCTGGTTCGTCCCGAGCGGAGCCCGCTACGACTATGAAGAGGTCGAGCCCGAGACCTATGCGGCGTTCCGGGCCGCCTTCTCGAAAGGGCAATTTTTCAACGAGTTCGTGCGCGACCGCTACCGGTTTCAATTGGTTGAAGAACGACGCCGGCGCGTGACTGGATCCTGAAGGCGCTACCAGGAGTCGCAGCGCAGGGATCGTTTTCGGGCTGGGAAGACCAGGGACCCAGGCAGCTATAGGCCCGCCACGTGCGAGCGGAATGCCAAACAGACGACCGCATGGCCTCATCAAAGCCCTGTTCAACTCCTCAATTCGTGGTAAGGTGATTATACCAGTTAATAACATGACGATCGGCGCGGCCGTCGTTTAATGCGGGAGTAGGGATAGATGACGACGATTGCGCTGTTCGGTGCCGGCGGCAAAATGGGTTACCGCCTGTCGACCAATTTTCGCGGATCGCCCTACACGGTACGCCATGTCGAGGTCAGCGAGGCCGGCCGCGAGCGGCTGAAGACCGGACTGGGCTTCGACGCGGTCAGTGCCGATGCGGCGCTCGACGGGGCGGATATTGTCATCCTGGCCGTTCCCGACACGCATATCGGCAAGGTGGCGGCTGATATCGAGAGCAAACTGGCGCCAGGCACAATGGTGATAGTGCTCGATGCGGCCGCACCCTTCGCCGGCCACCTGCCCAACCGGCCGGACCTGACCTATTTCGTCACCCATCCCTGTCATCCGCCGATCTTCAACGACGAGACCGACATAGCGGCCAAGAAGGACTATTTTGGTGGCGTCAAGGCCAAGCAGCATATGGTCAGCGCGCTGATGCAGGGACCGGAAGCGGATTACGCCAAGGGCGAGGCGGTCGCGAAAATCATCTGGGCGCCGGTCATGCGCTCGCACCGTGTCACTGTCGAACAGATGGCGCTGCTGGAGCCCGGTCTATCGGAGACGGTGTGCGCGTCACTGCTTGTCGTCATGAAGGAAGCCGTCGACGAGGTCGTCGCGCGAGGCGTCGACCAACAGGCGGCGCTCGACTTCCTGCTCGGCCACATGAACGTGCTCGGCGCCGTGATTTTCGGCGAGACCAAGGGCGTATTCTCGGATGCCTGCAACAAGGCGATCGAATTCGGCAAGCCGGTGCTGATGCGCGACGACTGGAAGCGGGTGTTCGAGCCCGAAGAGATCGCCGCGAGCATTCGGCGCATTACCTGAGACAGGCCGAGTCGGGCGCTTGCCGGAGCGCCTCGATGGCTCGACACACCCGCCACTACGAACAGATGTTTTGCTCAGTGGGAACATGTCACCTCAATTAGTGATTGACTCATCATACCAGTTGGCTTAGCTGTTGATGGCTTGGGCAAGGGTTCGCGGGAAGTACGAAGCCTGGGCGAGTGGAGGGACGGCGGGGGAGCAGCGATCGTTTGGAAGCCGGCACCGGCATTCAGCCTGAACCGATCGGCGGCCCGCGTTGCGCGATGAATTCGAATGCAGAGGCCTTGATTTATCAAGGCAATTTTTCAAACGGGAGGACATCATGAAACTCACACGCAGAATGACACTTGCGGCGTTCGCCGGCATGCTGGCGCTTGGCACGGCGGTACCCGCCTATGCGGCCGACCTCATTGCCATCATCACGCCCTCGCACGACAATCCGTTCTTCAAGGCGGAAGCCGTCGGCGCCGAAGCCAAGGCCAAGGAACTCGGCTACGAAGCGCTTGTGCTCGTCCATGATGACGACGCCAACAAGCAATCCGAATTGATCGATACGGCGATCGGTCGCGGCGCCAAGGCGATCATCCTCGACAATGCCGGCGCCGACGCCACTGTCGCTGCCGTGCAGAAGGCCAAGGACGCAGGCGTGCCGTCGTTCCTGATCGATCGCGAGATCAACGCCACCGGCGTCGCCGTGGCTCAGATCGTCTCCAACAACTACCAGGGCGCCCAGCTCGGCGCGCAGGAGTTCGTCAAGCTGATGGGCGAGAAGGGCAATTTCGTCGAGCTGGTCGGCAAGGAATCCGATACCAATGCCGGCATTCGCTCGAAGGGCTATCATGACGTCATCGACGATTATCCGGACCTGAAGATGGTCGCCCAGCAATCGGCCAACTGGAGCCAGACGGAAGCCTATTCCAAGATGGAATCGATCCTGCAGGCCAACCCGGATATCAAGGGCGTCATCTCCGGCAACGACACGATGGCCATGGGCGCGTATGCGGCGCTGGTTGCGGCGAACCGCAAGGACGTCATCGTCGTCGGTTTCGACGGATCCAACGACGTGCGCGATTCGATCACCGCGGGCGGCATCAAGGCAACCGTGCTGCAGCCGGCCTATGCGCAGGCGCAGATGGCGGTCGAGCAGGCCAACGACTTCATCAAGAACAAGAAGTCGCCCGAGAAGGAGAAGCAACTGATGGACTGCGTCCTGGTCAATGGCGACAATGCTGCCAAGCTGGAAACGTTTGCGCTGACCAACTGAGCCGGCGTGACATGAATAGCGAGGGGCGACCCAAGGGTCGTCCCTCGCCGCCATTTTCCGTGGGTGCCGACCACCATGCTGAACAACAAACCATCATGCTGAACAACAAGCCGAACTGGCCGATCCTTGTCGTTGCAGTCGGCATCAGCCTGACCGCCTGCAAGATCCTCCCGACCGCTTCGGGGGACAGCGGCAATGCCGTCGTCTTCAATCCTGACAGGATGGTCGAGGAGATCTGGGCCGCGAAGGTCGTACCTTACCTCCAGCAGAAAGCCGGGCCGTTTGCCCAGGTCCACGCTCTGGCGAAAACCGATCCTGCTTCCGCCGGCGCCAAATATGGCAATCCGAACAAGCAGGCGAATTCGCCATGGACCTTCGCGGTTCGCGTCGAGGGCAAGATCATCGCCGCCAACACGCAGTCGCGGGCAGCGACCATGGATGTCGATGTCGACGGCGACGGCAAGGCCGATGCGCGGGTGCAGATCGGACCGGCGATGCGGGGAACCGCGCTGCGCGACAGCCTCGATTTCATCCAGTTCAACGATTTTACCAACCAGATCGACTTTGCCCAGTTCGGCAAGGCGTTCAACGCCTATGCCGTCAAGGCCGTGCTTGCCAAACTGCCGCGTGACGCCCTGGAAGGCCGGACCGCCAAGGTTCTCGGTGCCTATACGCTCGAAAGCGGCCAGGACCTGCCGCTGGTGACACCGGCGGAGGCAGAGATCGGGCCGAATCCATGAGTGCCGCCGCCGCTCACGATGTCATCCTGAAGCTGGAAGACGTCTCGAAGGTCTATTCCGGCACCGTCGCGGTCAAGCGCGCGAATTTCGAGGTACGCAAGGGGGCGGTCAATGTGCTGGTCGGCGAAAACGGCGCCGGCAAATCGACGCTGATGAAGATTATCGCCGGCGTCGAACAGCCGACGCTCGGCCGGATCCTCCTGGAAGGGGAGGAGGTCTCCTTCTCGTCATCGGGCGACGCGGTGAACCGCGGCATCGGCATGGTGTTCCAGGAGCTGAACCTGTTTGGCAATATGACCGTCGCCGAGAACATCTTCGCCACGCGCGAGATCACCAACCGGTTCCGCAAGATCGACCGCAAGGAACAGGAGCGTCGCGCGGCGCAATTTCTCGAACGGCTGCAGGCCGGGATAAGGCCGGACATGCTGGTCGAGGATCTGCGCATCGGCCAGCAGCAGCTGGTCGAGATCGCCAAGGCGGTCTCGCTCGATGCACGCATCCTGATCATGGACGAGCCGACCTCGGCGCTGAGTGCGGCGGAAGTCGAGATCCTGTTCAAGGTGATCGCCGACCTCAAGGCGCGCGGCGTGGCCATCGTCTATATCTCGCACCGGCTGGAAGAGCTGATCCGCATCGGCGACTACATCACCGTGCTGCGCGATGGACACATCACCGGCCAGGAAGAGATGAAAAACGTCGACACCCGGTGGATCGTGCGGCAGATGATCGGCTCCGACGCCAAGGATTTCGCCAAGGCCGACGGCCATGTTCCCGGCGAAGAGATATTCCGCGCCGAGGACATCTGCCTGCCGCGCGCGACCGGCGGACTGGCGGTCGATCACGTCTCGCTGTCGCTGCGCGCCGGCGAGATCCTCGGCATATACGGCCTGATGGGCGCTGGGCGCAGCGAGCTGTTCGACTGCATCATGGGCCGCCATGGCCAGGCTACCGGCGCGATCTTCATCGCCGGCAAAAAGGTCAAGGAGCGCGACACGACGCGGCGTATCCGGCGCGGGCTGGCGCTGATCCCCGAAGACCGCCAACGCGAAGGGCTAGTCTCGATCCTGTCCGTCGCGAGCAATCTGACACTGGCCAGCCTGTCGCGTTTTGTCCGCCTGTTTCACATTCGCGGCGGCCACGAGAAGCAGGCGGTGACGCAGATGGTGCGGGAACTGGCGATCAAGGTCGCCGACCCGGCGCAGGAGGTCTCATCGCTGTCGGGCGGCAACCAGCAAAAGGTGGTGATCGGCAAGGCGCTGCTCACCGGGCCGAAGGTGCTGCTGATGGATGAGCCCAGCCGTGGCATCGATGTCGGCGCCAAGGCCGACGTCTTCCGCACCATGCGCAAACTATCGCGCGATGGGCTCGGTATTCTGTTCGCCACCTCGGATCTCGATGAGGTGATGGCGCTGTCCGATCGCATCGCGGTGATGAGCAATGGAAAACTGACGGGCATGTTCGATCGCTCCGAGGCGACGGAGGCAGCCCTTGTCGCCGCCTCGGCACTTGGCCACGGACCGACCCCGCACACGGAGAAAAGCGCCCATGACTGACATCCCGGCCAAGGCGGCTGTCTCCTCCGTCTCGAGCGGCTCGCTGCTGCTGACGCTGATGAAGGCGAGGACGTTCATCGCGCTGATCGCCGTCTTGATCTTCTTTTCGATCGCGGCGCCGAATTTCCTGTCGACCGCCAACCTGATCCTGATGTCGAAACATGTGGCGCTGAACGCCTTCCTCGCCATGGGCATGACCTTCGTCATCATCACCGGCGGCATCGATCTCTCAGTCGGCTCGATCGTCGGCCTGTGCGGCATGGTCGCCGGCTACCTCGTGCTCAACGGCATCGACCTGCAATTCGGCTACACCGTCTATTTCAACGTCGTCGAGATCGCGCTGATCACGCTGGCGGTCGGCATATTGATCGGCGCCGTCAACGGACTGCTGATCACCAGGCTGAACGTCGCGCCGTTCATCGCCACGCTCGGCGTGCTCTATGTCGCGCGCGGCCTGGCGTTGCTGTCGTCGGACGGCCGCACCTTCCCCAACCTCGTCGGCAAGCCGGAGCTTGGCACCACCGGGTTTGGTTTCCTCGGCGCCGGGCGGCTGCTCGGCCTGCCGGTGGCGATCTGGATACTGATCGTCGTTGCGCTGGCGGCGGCCTACCTCGCCAAATACACCCCGCTCGGCCGCCACATCTTCGCCGTCGGCGGCAATGAACGGGCGTCGCGAATTTCGGGCGTTCGTGTCAACATGGTGAAAATGTTCGTCTACATGTTCTCCGGCTTCTGCGCGGCGATCGTCGGCCTGATCATCTCGTCCGAACTGATGGCCTCGCACCCGGCAACAGGCGAAAGTTTCGAGCTCAACGCCATTGCGGCGGCGGTGCTCGGCGGCACCTCGATGTCGGGTGGGCGCGGCACGATCGGCGGCACCATTGTCGGCGCCTTCGTCATCGGCATTCTTTCGGACGGGTTGGTGATGATGGGCGTGAGTTCCTTCTGGCAGATGGTGATCAAGGGCCTTGTCATCATCGTCGCCGTCGTCGTCGACCAAGCGCAGCGCCGGCTGCAGAGCCGGGTGACGCTGATGCAGATGGCAAAGGCAGGCTGAGCATGGCGGAGTTGCGGGGAGGGCTCATCGGCTGCGGCTTCTTTGCCATCAACCAGATGCATGCCTGGCGCGACATTGAAGGCGCCGCGATGGTCGCCATTTGCGACCGCGACCCGGAGCGGCTGCGCATCATCGGCGACCAGTTCGGCATTGCGAAGCGCTACACCGACGCGGCAGAGGTGTTTGCAAGCGAAAGCCTCGACTTCGTCGATATCGCCACTACCGTTCCCAGCCATCGTCCGCTGGTCGAGATGGCGGCGCTGTACCGTGTGCCGGTGATTTGCCAAAAGCCGTTCGCGCCGACGCTTGCCGACGCCAAGGCGATGGTGAGGGCCTGCGTGGAAGCCGGCGTACCGCTGATGGTGCATGAGAATTTTCGCTGGCAGTCGGCGATCCAGGCGGTGCGTGCCGTGCTCGACAGCGGCGAGATCGGCACGCCGTTCTTCGGGCGCATCTCCTTCCGCTCTGCCTATGACGTGTTTTCCGGCCAGCCCTATCTCGCCAAGGGAAAGCGCTTCATCATCGAGGACCTCGGTATCCACAGTCTCGACATCGCCCGTTTTCTACTGGGCGACGTGTCGACGATCACGACGCGAACCGCGCGCATCAACCCCGGCATCGCGGGCGAAGATGTCGCGACGATGCTGATGGACCACAAGAGCGGGGCGACGTCAGTGGTCGACTGTAGCTACGCGACGAAGCTCGCCACCGAACCGTTTCCCGAAACGCTGATCGAGATCGACGGCAGCGACGGCACGATCCGCTTGGCGCAGGGATATCGGCTCACCGTCACCGGCAGGAGCGGCACGAAGATCACCGACGTTTCGCCGCCCGTACTCGCCTGGGCATCGCGCCCATGGCACAACATCCAGGAGAGCGTCGTCGCCATCCAGCAGCACTGGGTCGACTGCCTGGCAAAGGGAACCGAGCCGGCGACCTCGGGCGCCGACAATCTCAAGACATTCGCGCTGGTCGAGGCGGCCTATCTGGGCGCCGCGAGCCACGAACCTGTCCACCTGGATGGCTTGCTGACATGACAGCCGACGCCTTCCTCCTATACGGCACACGCGTGGTCGAGGCCGAGCCGGTCAGGCTGAGTGCGGGCTTGCTCAGCGCCGACTTTGTCAACGGCAGCCTGCGCACCATCCGTTACGGCGGCATCGAAGTGCTGCGCGCCATCGCCTACATCGTGCGCGACCGCGACTGGGGCACTTACGAGCCTGAACTGACCGACCTTGCCGTCGATCAGGACGCCGACAGCTTCTCCGTCAGCTACTCCGCAAGTTGCTTAGCGCCGGGCGGAAGCCGGCTCGACCTTCGCGCTACGATCAAGGGCTCCGCCAACGGTCACCTGGTCTTCGACGTCAGCGCGGTCCCTGAAAGCGATTTCGAGACCAATCGCTGCGGCTTCTGCATCCTGCATCCGATCGCCGGCCTCTCCGGAAGCCCGGTGACGGTCGAGCATACGGACGGCAGCTTGGTGGCGGCGAAGCTGCCGCTGTTGATCGATCCCTGGCAGCCTTTCAAGGATTTGCGCGCGATCACCCATGAAGTCCGGCCGGGCATCACTGCCGAATGCCGGATGGAAGGCGACACTTTCGAGATGGAGGACCAGCGCAACTGGTCGGACGCGTCATACAAGACCTATGTGCGGCCGCTGGCGCTGCCATGGCCCTATGTGCTGCCGGCCGGCCAAACTGTAAGCCAGACGGTCAGCCTTCGCATCACCGGCGAGGGGGGAATGCCGGCCGCAGCATCTGCCGCCGAACCGGTCAGCGTCGAACTCGGCGAGACCGGGCAGAGGCTGCCGGATCTCGGCGTGATCATCTACCCGGATGAGGTCGAAGCAGCGCTCGCAAATCTTTCGACATTGACCGAGCTCGGCCCGCAGCAACTTGTCTTCCACTACGATCCGACGCGCGGCCACGGTCTCGAAGCATTGCAGTCTTATGCAAGGCTCACCGCCGCCTATCCGGTGCAGACGACGCTGGAATGCGTCGTTGCCTGCGCGGGCGACCTCGATGCCGAGCTGTCAGGCGTTGCCGACATGGTGCGTCAAGCCGGGTTGAAGCTTTCGGCCATTGCCGTCTCGCCTTCGGTTGACCGGCAGTCGACACCGCCGGGCAGTGCGTGGCCGGACTGTCCGCCGCTCGAAGACGTCTATGACGCGGCGCGGCGCGCCTTTCCCGATATCCGGCTTGGTGGCGGCATGTTCAGCTATTTCACCGAGCTCAACCGCAAGCGCGTGCCGGGGGGCCTGCTCGATTTCGTCACCCACTGCACGTGCCCGATCGTGCACGCCGCCGACGATCTCAGCGTCATGCAGTCACTGGAGGCGCTGCCCTTCATCACCGCGTCGGCGCGGGCGATCTTCGGGGCAAAGCCTTACCGCATCGGTCCGTCGACGATCGCCATGCGCCAGAACCCCTATGGCGGCGCGACCAAGGGCAATCCCGGGGGACAGCGCATCGCCATGGCCGATCGCGACCCTCGCCATGCCGGCCTCTTCGCAGCCGCATGGGCGATCGGCTATGCCGCGCGCGTGGCGCCGGCTGGGCTGGAACTGCTCACGCTGTCCGGCTTCGCCGGGCCCTTCGGCGTGCTCGCAGCATCCGGCGAACCCGTCGCGGAAGGATCGCCTCGGCCGATCTTCGGTGCCATCAAGGGGGTTTGCGAACTGGCCGGCCTTGCGCATGTGGCGGCAAGGACGAGCGATCAGACGAAGGTGCTGGCGCTGGCCGGCCGCTCCGCTTCGGGCAAGACCGTGGCGTGGCTGGCGAACCTGACGGCGAACGACGTGACGGTCGACATCTCAGCGTTTGGCCGAGGCCAACTGGTGATGACCCCTTACGCGATCACGCGGATCGGCTGAATCAGTTGCCGGAGTTCATCACATAAAGCGCGCGCGAGCGCTCGAGATGCTTGATCATCGCCTTCTCGGCGCCGTCGGCATCCTTCTTCTCGATGCGGCCGATGATCTCTTCATGCTCGGTCAGCGTGAACTGTTCCTTGCCGGTCCAGATCAGCATTTCGGTGTGATATTCCTTCAGCCAACCGAGCATCGCTTCGCTCACGGCGACATAGATCGGGTTGCCGGAGATCGCCGCGATCTGGGTATGAAACTTCATGTCGGCGGAGATGAAGGCCTCGGAATCGCCGCGAAAGCCACGCTGTTCGGCAACCGTGGCGCGTAACCGGTGAACGTCCTCGGCGGTGGCGTTTTCGGCGGCTTCCCTGACCATGCCGCGCTCGAAGAAGATGCGCGCGGTTTTCAGGTGCTCCAACGTGTCCTTCGAGGACGACAGGATGATCTTGGCTGCGCCGTCGACCTGCTTGATGATCGACTTGGCGGTCAACTGCAGCACCTTGGCGCGTTCGCCATGCGAGATCGCGACGAGGCCCATATTGCTCAGCGCCTGCATCGCCTCGCGGATCGCGGGACGGCCGACCTCGAAGCGCTCCATCAACTCGCGCTCCGACGGCATGTCGTCGCCCGGCGTCAATTCTCCGCTGGTGATCAGGCGCTTCAGCCGCAAAAACACTTCGTCGGAAAGTTTGCGCCGGACGATCGGCTCCGAACGGTTCATCGTCGCGAATCACTCCCTTGACCTGTGTCTATCTAGCACTGCCGCAGCTGTTCCCGGAATGGCTGTCGCCCCGATCGGCCATAGCCGCAAGACAGGATATTGCTTGCAAAGCTTATGTACTCATTATACCAGATTCTGACGATCAAGGAACTAATTTCGAACCTCCGCGGCCTCAGACAACGAACCATGATCACGCTCACCTACCGCATCGAAACGTCAGGTAGCATCGAGGCGCTGGCGACCAAGATCGCCAGCGACCCGTCGCCTGGAACCGTAGTCGCGCTGCCCGGGGGGACCGCGGCACTGAAAGCCCGGGTGGCCGCGCGGGTCCTGGCCCTTCGGCATTTTCCTGGGGCTGGCAGGCCCTCGCTTCCCGAGGCCGGTGACGGGCCGTTCAAGCGCGCGGATGTCGACATCGCCTTTCCATTCGATGCCATCGGGACCGACCTGTCGGCGCTGATGACGATTGCCATCGGCGGCGCCTATTCGATCAAGGGCCTGTCCGGCATTCGCGTCGTCGACATGAAATTGCCGGGGGAATTCAGTGGCGCCCATCCGGGTCCGCAGTTCGGCGTCGCCGGCAGCCGCAGGCTGACAGGTGTTGCGGACCGACCGATTATCGGCACCATCGTCAAGCCGGCGCTGGGGCTTCGGCCACACGAGACCGCCGCAATGGTGGGGGAGCTGATCGCCGCCGGCGTCGATTTCATCAAGGACGACGAGAAGCTGATGAGCCCGGCCTATTCGCCGCTGGCGGAGCGGGTGAAGGCAATCATGCCGCTGATCCTCGACCACGAGCAGAGGACCGGCAAGAAGGTGATGTATGCCTTCGGCATCTCGCATGCCGACCCGGACGAGATGATGCGCAACCACGATCTGGTGGCCAAGGCGGGCGGCAATTGCGCGGTGGTCAACATCAATTCGATAGGCTTCGGTGGCATGGCGTTTCTTAGAAAACGCTCCAGCCTGGTGCTGCATGCCCATCGCAACGGCTGGGACATTCTTACTCGCCATCCCGGCCTCGGCATGGACTTCAAGGTCTGGCAACAGTTCTGGCGGCTGCTCGGCGTCGACCAGTTCCAGATCAACGGCATCCAATCGAAATACTGGGAGCCGGACGCGTCTTTCGTCGAGTCCTTCAAGGCGGTGACGACGCCGATTTTTGCCCCTGAGGATTGCGCCTTGCCTGTGGCGGGCTCCGGCCAATGGGGCGGGCAGGCGCCCGAGACCTATGAACGGACCGGCCGGACGGTCGATCTGCTCTATCTGTGCGGCGGCGGCATCGTCAGCCATCCGGATGGACCGGGCGCCGGGGTGCGTGCCGTGCAGCAAGCCTGGCAGGCGGCGGTCGACGGCATTCCGCTGGCGGATTTCGCCTTGGGCCATCCGGAGCTGGCGCGGTCGATCGAAAAGTTCGGCGACGGCAAAGCGGCCTGAAGCGATGCAAGATCTGCTTCTCAGCTATTATGGCGATGACCTCACCGGTTCGACCGACGTCATGGAAGCGCTCGAACTCGGCGGCGTGCCGACCGTGCTGTTCATGCGCCAGCCGGACGCGGCCATGGTTGAGCAGTTCAGCCATTGCCGCGCCATTGGCCTGGCCGGCACCAGCCGCAGCGAGACGCCGCAATGGATGAACACGCATCTGAGCGATGCCTTCGCTTGGCTGAAGACGCTGAATGCCGCGATCTGTCACTACAAGGTGTGCTCCACCTTCGATTCCAGCCCGACCATCGGCAGCATCGGTCGCGCCATCGAGATCGGCCGCTCGGTCTTCGCGCAGGACAGCGTGCCGCTGCTGGTCGGGGCGCCGCAGCTCAAGCGTTACACGGCCTTCGGTCATTTGTTCGCGGCCTATCGTGAAAAGTATTTCCGCATCGACCGCCATCCGGTGATGAGCCGCCACCCGACGACGCCGATGGATGAATCCGACCTGCTGATCCATCTGTCGCGGCAGACGGAGCTCACATCGGGGCTGGTCGACCTCGCGACGTTGGAGTCGGTGGCGCGCTCGGAGGCCTTCGACCGCTTGCTCGCAGAGGGCACCGACATCGTACTTGTCGATGTCGACAGCCGCGAGACGCAGGCGCTTGCCGGCAAGGAGATATGGCGCGCCCGCAAGCCGGGCGGTTCGTTCGTCGTCGGCTCGTCGGGGATCGAATATGCGCTGCTGGCCGAATGGGTGTCGAACGGGACAGTCAGAGCTGAACCAGAATTTTCGCCGCCAGGTGCCGCCGACCGGATCGCGGTCGTCTCGGGCAGTTGTTCGCCGACGACCGAACGACAGATCCGTCACGCTTTGACTGACGGCTTCGACGGCATCGAGGTCGATCCCGTCGAACTGGTCTCCGAAGCTTCCGGAGATGCGATTGCACGCGCGGCGGCAGCCGGTCGCACCAGCCTGGAAGCCGGGCGCAGCGTCGTTCTCTACACGGCCCTTGGACCCAACGCCGACAGGGGGGGCGAAATCGACCGCCAGGAAGGCGCCCGCCACAAGCTTGGTCGCGGCCTCGGCGAACTGCTTCGCGCGCTGACGATCGAGCAGAAGTTGCAGCGCGTGGTCATAGCCGGAGGCGACACGTCGAGCCACGCTCTCGGCCAGATGGGCGTCGGTGCGCTGACGGTGCGGATGCCGCTGCCGGCGTCGCCGGGCTCGCCGCTTTGCGTCGCTCACTCGCGTATTGAGGCGATCGATGGGCTGGAGGTGGCGCTCAAGGGCGGGCAGGTCGGAACCGACCGCTATTTCAGCGCCATCCGCGACGGCCTTAGCAGCTGACAACGCGTCGCTCCGGCAACCGCGAGATCCATCCGAAGCCTTTTTGTCGCGTATGTTGACGTTAAATTCACATAAAGATATGAGTTCTTTGTTGCGGCGAGGTGCTTTTGCCGTTTGTCCCCCTTGCTCAATCGGGGTTGTCGCCATGTGTTTCGCCCTTGCATCAGACTGCAGGATCGCCCTGTAGCAATCGCCAATGCTGAAAGAGGCGGTGATCATGCCCAGCCTGCTCGGAATCGATAACGGCCTCACGGTCACCAAGGCGGTCATCTTCGATGCCGACGGCACGCAATTGTCCGTGGCGCGTCGCCGGGTGCCGCAATCGATGCCCCACGCGCGCTGGGTGGAGCGCGACATGTCAGGCCTGTGGCAAGCAACAGCCGACGCCATCAAGGAGGCGATCGCGCTCTCCGGCAGGCCGGCGGAAGACATCAAGGCGGTGGCGGCGACCGCGCATGGCGATGGTCTCTATCTGCTCGATCATGATCGTCAGCCTTTGGGATCAGGCATCCTGTCGCTCGACAGCCGCGCCGGCGACATTGTCGAAAGGTGGTCCGCCGGTACCGTTTTCACCGATGCGCTGGCGACGACGGGCCAGACGCCGCATGTTTCGGCGCCGTCGGCGCTGCTGGCGTGGCTTAAGCAGAACGATCCTGATCGCTATGGCCGCATCGGCCATGTGCTGGCCTGCAAGGACTGGCTGCGCTTTTGCCTGACCGGCACGATCGGGACCGACCGCACGGAGGCCAGCACTTCATTCACGGATTTTCGCACGCAAGCCTATGCGCCTGAAGCGCTGCGCATCTTCGGGTTGGAGGATCTGTTCAACGCGCTGCCGCCGGTGGCGCATTCCGCTGACATCGCCGGTCAAGTCACAGCCGATGCCGCCGAAAGGACCGGCCTTCGCAAGGGAACACCGGTCGCCTGCGGCCTGCACGACGTGGCCGCATCGGCGCTTGGCATGGGCGGCCATGAAGACGGCGTGCTCGCCATCGTCGCCGGCACCTATTCCATCAATGAAGTCGTCTCTTCGCAACCGCGCGTCGACCGGCGTTGGTTCTGCCGCAACGCCATCGACGCGGGCCGTTGGAACAACATGTCGATCTCGCCGGCCTCGACCGCGAACTACGACTGGTTTCTCGACACCTTCTGTCGCTTGGAGCAAGACAGGACGGATGGCGGCTCCCTCCACGAATTGCTGGCGGGAGAGATCGACGCGGCGTTGAAGAAGCCTTCGACCATCCTGTTTCATCCCTATCTGTTCGGCTCTCCCTATGGCGATTTGGCCAGCGGCAGCTTTGTCGGCCTGCATGGCTGGCACAATCGCGGCGACATGCTGAAGGCGGTTCTGGAAGGCATCGCCTTCAATCACCGCACCCATGTCGAGGCTTTGCGCGACGGCTTTGCCGTCAGCGAGATCCGCCTGACCGGCGGCGGTTCGCGCAATCCTGCTTTCGTCCAGATGTTTGCCGACGTGCTGAACGCCCCGGTCACCGTCACCTCGACGGATGAGACCGCGGCCCTCGGTGCCGCGCTTTGCGCAGGTGCTGCGGTCGGCTTGTTCAAGACGCCGCAAGAGGGCGCCAGGCAGGTCGGCATGACGGAGCGGACGTACCAAACCGTGCCCGCCTCCAGTGCTGTGTTCAATGAGCGGTTTTCGCTCTACTGCCGCATAGCCGAGCAGCTGAAGTCGCATTGGCCTGATATCGAAAGGCTGGCGGGGGTAAACGCATGATCAAGGCCGACGAACGACGCGAAGAGATCGCCGATTATGTGATCAAGCTCGGCCAGGTGCGCATCGATGATCTGGTCGAGCATTTCGGCGTGTCGCGCATGACCATCCACCGGCATATCGACCGGCTGGCGCAGCAGGGCGTGCTGCGCAAGCTGCACGGTGCGGTGACGGTCCAGCCTTCCGGCCTCTACGAGAGCGCTTTCCGCTACCGGGTGACCGTCAATCGAGCCGAGAAGGATGCACTGGCGCGGGCGGCACTGGATTATATCGAGGCCGGCCAGGTGGTGATGCTGGACGATTCATCGACGGCAAACGCGGTCGCGACGCTGCTGCTCGACGTCAAGCCGCTGACCGTCATTTCCAACAGCGTCTCGACGGCGGGCCAATTGATCAATGTGGACGATATCGATTTCATCTGCCTCGGCGGCCAGTATCATCCCACTTACAATGCCTATATCGGCATTGTCTGCGAGAACGCCGTGGCGCAGTTGCGCGCCAATGTGCTGATCTGTTCGGCTTCGGCCGTCACCGGAACCACTGCTTTCATCCAGGATCCGAATGTCGTGCGGGTCAAGCAGGCGATGATGACCGCCTCCGTGAAGCGCATCCTTTTGGTCGACCACGCAAAATTCGACCGGATCGCGCTGCATGTCTTCGACGATCTGACCAGTTTCGACGCCGTGCTGGTGACCGAGGGCCTGGGCGATGCGCAGGCGCAGAGCCTCGAACGGGCGGGGGTGAAGTTGCGCATCGTCAAGACGAAGGCGCCATGAACCCAGCAGACGGAGCCGGGGCGGACAATCCCGCCGGGCGTCTCGCCGCGATGGCCGGGACCGGCGAAGTCGACGTCGTCATTCTTGGCGCCGGCATCAACGGGGCTGGGCTGTTTCGCGATCTGTGCGCGCAAGGTGTCAGCTGCCTGATCGTCGAAAAGGCGGATTTCGGCTCGGGCACCAGTGCCGCGCCGTCGAGGCTCATCCACGGCGGCTTGAAATATCTCGAGACCGGCGAGTTCGGGCTGGTGGCGCAGTCGACGCTCGAACGCAATCTGCTTCTTCAAAACGCGCCGCACTATGTCAGCCCGCTGCCGACCGTCATCCCGATCTTCTCGTGGAGCAAGGGCATGCTCGCGGCGTTGCGAACGCTGTTCGGCTCGACCAGCGCGCCGCGCAGCCGCGGCGCCATACTGATCAAGATCGGCTTGATGATCTACGATTTCTACGGTTCACGAAACCAGGTCATGCCGCGCCACCGCATGGTCGGGCGGCGGCAGGCGCTTGTTGAGATGCCGGCGCTCAATCCGGCGATCGTCGCCACCGGCACCTACTACGACGCCAAGATAAGTCACCCGGAAAGGCTGGTGCTGGAACTGATCCTCGACGGCTTGCAGGCTCACGCGGCGTCTGCCGGTGCCAACTACACGACACTGGCGGCTTCAGCCAATGGCGTGCTCACCTTCCAGCCGGAAAACGGCGCGGCCTTTTCGGTGCGGCCGAAGCTGGTGGTGAACGCCGCCGGTCCGTGGATCGACGACGTCAACGCGCTGCTTGGTGCTCCATCGAAGATGATCGGCGGCACCAAGGGCTCGCATATCCTGTTAAGGCATGACGAACTGGTCAAAAGCCTCGCCGGGCGCATGCTCTATTTCGAGGCCGATGACGGCCGCATCTGCCTGGTCTACGACTATCTCGGCCTGGCGCTGGTCGGCTCGACCGACATCAAGGCCGACAATCCGGACGCGGTCCGCTGCGAACCCGAAGAAGTCGACTATCTGCTCGACAGCGTGCGAACGCTGCTGCCGGGCATGGCGTTCGAGCGCGACCAGATCGTCTACGCCTATAGCGGCATCCGGCCGCTGCCGACGTCTGAAGCAGCGACGCCCGGACTGATCAGCCGCGATCATTCGGCGCCCGTTGCCGAGCCGGACGGCAACAGGCCCTTTGCAGTCATTTCGCTGGTCGGCGGCAAATGGACGACGTTCCGCGGCTTTGCCGAGGAAGTCACTGATACCGTACTCAAGCGCTTTCAGCGCAGCCGCAAGATGTCGACTCAGTCGATGCCGATCGGCGGTGGGCGGGATTTTCCGGCCAATGCCGCCGCGCGCGCGGACTGGCTGGCTGAGGCACAGCAGGCAACGGGCGCCGGGGAAGGGCGCCTTGATCAATTGCTGTCGCGCTACGGGACCAGAGCCGTTGAGATCGCCAGGCACGGGTCGGATGATGAGGGTTGCCTGCCGGACTCCGGCGGCTACGGCAAGGCGGAAATCGACTACATCGCGCGCAACGAGTTCGTCGAACATCTGGCCGATGTCGTTATGCGCCGCAGCACGTTGGCGATAGGCGGCTCGCTGACGAGCCGCGACCTGCAGGAGATTGCCGCGATCGCGGGGCGGGCGTTGGGGTGGAGCACCGAGCGCCTCACGCGGGAGGTCGAAGCCGCTGTTGTCGAGCTCGAAGGCAGGAACCTGATGCGGCTGGACTGATCGCTTGATCGCCGACGCCTAGCTTTTCCTGAGGCAATCCGATCGATTTGCCCTTGTTGCGCCCTGTGCATCAACCTTCCCATTTTGCACCCGGATTGGGATTTGCCGGCGCCTACGGGCTCATGCCGTCACTGGATACGGTAACACAAATTGACGTTAAATTAACACTACCGTATGGTCATATTGTATGCTTACCTTCTAATAGGCTCGCGTTGGCTGCCGAACGTCGGCTGAGGCAACCATCTGCGGAGGGATTGACAGCGGTGCAAAGGTATGAAAATTTTTGCACACAAAGATAATATTATCACCCTGGGGAGGGGATGGCTTGAATTCCGGCGGAAGCGCAAACCGCGACCATGAATCCAGCCTCGCCACGCGCGCGGCCTGGCTGCACTATGCCGGTGGTCTGACCCAGGCCCAGGTGGCCAAGCGGCTTGGCCTGACCAGCCTCAAGGCGCATAGGCTGATCACCAAGGCCAACCAGGAAGGTCTGGTCAGGGTCTTCATCGACGGCGACGTCGCCGAATGCGTCGACCTGGAACAGCGCCTGATCGCCGCCTATGGGCTCCACTATTGCGAGGTGGTTCCCGATCTCGATCAGGACGAACTGCCGCTCAAGGGGCTGGGCATTGCCGGCGCCCAGTTCCTGAAGCGCGAAATCGATCGCGGCGAAGACATGCTGATCGGCGTCGGCCATGGCCGCACGCTTGCCGCCAGCGTCGAATATCTGACGCGCGCAACTGCTGCTCACATCCGTTTCGTCTCGCTGCTTGGCGGCGTGACGCGCAAATTCGCCGCCAACCCGCACGACGTCATGCATCGCCTGGCAGAGCGGACCGGCGCGCAGGCTTTCGTCATGCCGGTGCCTTTTGTCGCCAATACCGCCGAGGACCGCGAAGTGCTGCTTGGCCAGCGCGGCATCAGCGATGTGTTCGCTCTCGCCAGCCGGTCCGACCTGATGTTCGTCGGAATAGGCACGGCCGAGCGGGAGGCGTCGCTGGTCGCCACCGGCATGATCGAGCCTTCCGAAATCGACGAGGTCAAGCGTGACGGCGGCGTTGGTGAATTGCTGGCGCATTTCTTCGACGACAAGGGGCGTCCGGTCGAAACGGCGCTGTCGGAAAGAATACTGGCGCTTCCGCGCGATCAGTTGAAGGGCCGCAGGATCGTTGCCGTCGCCGGCGGCAAGGTGAAGGTGCGCGCCATCAAGGCAGTACTCGAAAGCCGTTATCTCAGCGGCCTGATCACCGACGAATGCACGGCCCGCGCGCTGGTCGAGCTCGACGATGCAGCCGGGACCGCGAAGCGCTGCGTGAACGGAGGAACTTCGAATGCGTGACAACGGACAATCCGCACCGCTGGTGGTTGCATCATGAGCGCGAAGGCCACCGCCCGGCAAGCTTCGCCCGGCCTGCGCCGGGTGCTTGCCGGCGCTGCGTTTGTGGTTCTGCTCGGCGCCATGGCGCTCGACACCAAGGTGATCAAGATCGGCTCTGCCGGCGATGTTCGCAACGCGGTGTTTTCGGCCGCCGACTACGGCAAGTCTGAATTTCCCAAGGTGCAGGCCGATGTCGAAGCGCGTGCCGCCGACGCCGCGACGGTGGCGGCGGCGATCGCCAAGGACAGGGCGACGGCCGAAAAGGAATATGGCGTGCCGGCGGGAGTCGGACCGGTCATCTCGGTCAAGTTCACCGGCGTCGTCGGCGAGGGAAAATCGGGCATCTACAAGGTCGCCGTCGACGGTTTGCCGGACACGTTGACCGTCCGCGTACAGACTGGGCCGGCGATCAACGGAACCGAGCTTCGCGACGCCACCGGCAAGATCACCTTTGGTCAGTTCACCAACCAGATCGAGTATCAGGACGCCGGCTCGGCGCTGAACAACGAGATGAAGAAGGAGGTGCTGGCGAAAGTCGATACCAGTGCCTTGACCGGCAAGACAATAGCGGTGGTCGGCGTCTTCAAGCTGGTCAATCCGAAGAGCTGGCTGGTCACACCGGTGAGGCTGGACGTCAAATGACAATGACTGCCGGCACAGAACCCGCGACTGGCGATGCCGTGCTTTCGGCGCGCAATGTCGTCATGTCGTATGGCGGCGTCCACGCGCTCAAGGGCGTCAACTTCGACATCCATCGCGGCAAGGTCACCACCCTGTTCGGAGAGAATGGCGCCGGCAAATCGACGCTGATGAAGATCCTGTCCGGCGTGGTGACGCCGACATCCGGCGACATCGTGCTCGACGGCAATCTCGTCAGCTTTGCCTCGTCTTCGGACGCGCGCGATCGCGGCATTTCGATCATCCACCAGGAGCTCAGCCTGGCGCCGAATCTGAGCGTCCGCGACAACATCTTCATGGGCCGCGAACTGCGCACCAGAACCGGCCTCGACTTCGCCGAGGAGTCGCGCCAGGCGCGGGCGCTGATGGCCGACCTCGAAGAAGACATCGATCCGATGACCCTGGTCGAGGACCTGCGCCTGGGGCAGCAACAGATCGTCGAGATCGCACGCGCGCTGTCGGTCGATTCCCGCATCCTGATCATGGACGAGCCGACCTCCGCACTCAGTGCGACCGAGGTGGAGGTGCTGTTCAAGGTGATCCGCGATCTGACCAACCGCGGTGTCTCCATCGTCTACATCTCGCATCACCTCGAAGAGGCGCTGCAGATCACCGACTACGCCGTCGTGCTGCGTGACGGGGCGATCACGGCAACGGCCGAGGCCAAGGACATCGACCTCGAATGGATCGTCCGCAACATGGTGGGTGAGAATTTCGACCTCGGCTCGCCGCCGACCGGCCATGCGTTTGGTGAGGTCGCGCTGTCGATCGCGGATGTCAGCGTCACCGACGCTTCGGGTTCAGGCTACGTCGTCGATCATCTGTCGCTGGATGTCAAAGCGGGCGAGATCGTCTGCATCTATGGGCTGATGGGCGCGGGCCGCACGGAATTGCTGGAGGCCGTCGCCGGCCGTGTGCCCATGGCGCGCGGGCGGGCGCTGCTGGAGGGTGAGGACGTTTCGGGGCTGACCATTGCCCAGCGCATCGCCCGAGGTCTGGTTCTGGTCCCCGAGGATCGCCAGCGCGACGGCCTGGTTCAGACCATGACCGTCGGCCGCAATCTGTCGCTTGCCAGCATCGAGGCGTTCGCGAAAGGCCTGTTCCTCTCCCGGCCGAGGGAACGCGCACTGATCGACGATTCGATCCGCAAGGTGACCATCAAGACCGCGGGCGGCAACGCCATGATCGGATCGCTGTCGGGCGGCAACCAGCAGAAGGTCGTCATCGGCAAGATGCTGACGACAGATCCCAAGGTCATCCTTCTCGACGAGCCGAGCCGCGGCATCGATGTCGGCGCCAAGGCCGAAGTCTTTCGCTTGCTCAGCGAGCGTGCCGCGCAAGGCCTGGCGGTCGTCTTCTCGACCTCGGAGGTCAATGAGTGCCTCAGCATCGCCCATCGCATCGTCGTGATGCGGCGCGGCAAGATTTCAGCCGAATTCGGCGCCAACGCCACCAAAGAGCAGATCATGGCCGCCTCTGGCGAAGCCGTGGTCGCCTGACCATAGAATTTCGGAGCCCCGACCCATGAGCGATGTCAGCCAGGCCAGCAAACAGTCCAGCCCCAATGCGGGCGGCGACGGCTTCGACGTGGCCAAGCTGCTGCTCGAAGGCCGGGCCTTCTTTGCCCTGATCGTCATCATTGTCGTCTTCTCGATCCTGTCGCCCTATTACCTCTCGGTGGCGAATTTCCTGACCATGGCCTCGCATGTCGCCATCTTCGGGATTCTCGCCGTCGGCATGCTGCTGGTCATCCTCAATGGCGGCATCGACCTGTCGGTGGGGTCGACGCTCGGGCTTGCCGGCGTCGTCGCTGGGTTTCTGATGCAGGGCGTGACGCTGACCTGGCTGGGCGTCGTTCTCTACCCGCCGGTCTGGATGGTCGCGGTGCTGGCCTGCATGCTGGGTGCGGCCGTCGGGCTTATCAACGGCGTGCTGATCGCGCGGTTCAAGGTTCCGGCCTTCGTCGCCACGCTCGGCGTCATGTACATGGCGCGCGGCCTGGCACTGCTGATGACCAGCGGCCTGACCTACAACAATCTCGGCGGCAAGCCGGAGTTGGGCAACACCGGTTTCGATGCTCTCGGCTTCAACCGCCTGTTCGGCGTGCCGACCGGCGTGGTGGTGCTGGCGGTTATCGCGCTGATCGGCAGCATCGTCCTGAACCGCACCGCCTTTGGACGCTGGCTCTACGCCTCGGGCGGCAATGAGCGCGCCGCCGAACTCTCCGGCGTTCCGGTCAAGACCGTGCAGATTTCGGTCTATGTGCTGTCGGGCATCTGCGCCGCCATTGCCGGCCTGATCCTGTCCTCGCAGCTGACCTCGGCCGGGCCGACCGCCGGCACCACCTACGAACTGACGGCCATCGCCGCCGTGGTCATCGGCGGCGCCGCACTCACCGGCGGGCGCGGCAACATTCGCGGCACCTTGCTCGGAGCCTTCGTCATCGGCTTCCTATCCGATGGTCTGGTGATCATCGGCATCTCATCCTACTGGCAGACAGTGTTCACCGGCGCCGTCATCGTGCTCGCCGTGCTCCTCAATGCCGTTCAGTATCGCCGCCGTAGCAAGCTTCCAGCTTCGACGGGCGGCCAACCGACTTCTCAGAAACGGGGGAAGGCCGAACCGGCCAATCCTGCCCAAGGGAAGACTGCCAGCTGACTGGCAGCAAGACCGCGTAAAATCATTGGAGGAATGTACATGAAAATCGTGCTTAGAAGTTTGCTTGCCGCCGCGATGGTGGTCGGGTTTAGCGCAGCCGCATCGGCCGCGGGCCTGATCTCGATCATCGTCAACGATCCGGCCAACCCCTACTGGCTGACCGAAGGCAACGTCGCCAAGGCCGAAGCCGAAAAGCTTGGCTATACAGCCAACGTCGCCGCCCACAAGGGCGACACCAATACCGAAAGCAATCTGATCGACACCGCCATCACCAACAAGTCGGTGGCGATCATCCTCGACCCGGCCAATGCCGATGGTTCGGTCGGCGCGGTGAAGAAGGCGATTGCCGCCAACATCCCGGTTTTCCTCGTCAATGCCGAGATCAACCAGGAAGGTCTTGCCAAGGGACAGCTCGTCTCCAACAACGCCCAGGGTGCGGCTCTCGGCGCCCAGCAGTGGGTGCAGGCGGTCGGTGAAAAGGGCAAGTATGTCGAACTGCTCGGCGCCCCCTCGGACAACAACGCCGCCACGCGCTCGAACGGCTACGCGACTGTGCTGAGCCAGTATCCGGATCTCGAAAAGGCCGCTTCGCAGGTCGCCAACTGGGATCGTACCCAGGGACACGACAAGATGCAGAGCATGCTGCAGGCCAATCCCGACATCATCGCGGTGATCAGCGGCAACGACGAAATGGCGCTTGGCGCGGTTGCGGCGCTGAAGGAAGCCGGCAAGCTCGCCGGCATCAAGGTCGGCGGCTTTGACGGCTCCCCGGATGCGGTTGCGGCCATCAAGTCCGGCGAACTGCAGTACACCGTGCTTCAGCCGGTGGCCATCTTCTCGGCCAAGGCCGTGCAGCAGGCCGACTCGTTCATCAAGACGGGCGCTACCGGCGCCACCAGCGAGAAGCAACTGTTCGATTGCCTGCTCATCACCAAGGACAATGTGGACAAGTACACCGCACCCTTCGTGCTGTCGGAATAAAAACCTGCTCAGGGGGTGTCCTTCGCGGACACTCCCTGGCTCTTCCATGGCTTCGAGACAACAAAGACTGCTCCTTGTGACTTGCCTTCATAACCATCCGGAACTTGCGGCATGAAAGACCTGCTGATCGGGATCGACGCGGGAACGTCCGTGATCAAATCGGTCGCTTTCGATCTATCGGGGCGGCAGCTCGCCATGGCATCGGTGACCAACAGCTTCGTCACGCTGGAAGGCGGCGGCGCCGAACAGGACCTTAATCAGACCTGGCGCGACATGGTGCTGACCGTTCTCGATCTGGCGACGAAAATTCCAGACCTCGCGCGGCGAACCGCGGCCGTCGCGGTCACCGGGCAGGGCGACGGCACCTGGCTGATCGATGGCGACGGCATGCCGGTCGGGCGCGCGTGGCTCTGGCTCGATGCGCGCGCCGGACATCTGGTGGACGAGATGCGCGGCGATCCCCGGGATCGCACGCGGTTCGAGATCACCGGCACCGGGCTCAACGCCTGCCAGCAGGGCGCTCAGCTCAGCTGGCTGAAGAAAAACAGCCCGGAAATCCTGGAGCGCGCCGCCACTGCCTTTCACTGCAAGGACTGGCTCTATTTCAAGATGACCGGCGAGCGCGCCACCGATCCTTCGGAGGGAACATTCACCTTCGGCGATTTCCGCGCGCGCAGCTATTCCGACGAGGTGCTCGACATTCTGGATCTGACGTCGCACCGCCGCCTGCTGCCCCCCATGCTCGAAGGCACGACCGACCATCATCCGCTTTCTGCGTCGGCAGCAGGCGAGACCGGCCTGCTTGCGGGCACGCCGGTGGTGCTGGGCTACGTCGACATGGTCAGCACCGCGCTCGGCGCCGGCCTCTATGATCCAAGCGGCAATGTCGGCTGCACGGTCATCGGCTCGACCGGCATCCACACACGCCTAGCGCGCACTCCTGATGATGTCGTCCTCAACGACAATGCCTCCGGCTACACGATCGCCATGCCGGTTCCGGGCGCCTATGCGCAGCTGCAATCCAATATGGCGGCGACGCTCAACATCGACTGGCTGCTTGGCCTGGCGCGCGACGTGCTGACCGCCAGCGGCGCAAAACCTTCGCGCGACGAGCTGCTGAAAGCGCTCGATGTCTGGGTCGAAGGATCGGAGCCGGGATCGCTGGTCTATCAGCCCTATATCTCGCTCGCCGGCGAACGCGGACCGTTCGTTGACCCCGACGCACGCGCGGGCTTCATCGGCCTCTCGGTCAAGCACGGTTTTGGCGATCTGGCGCGCGCCGTTCTCGAGGGATTGGCCTTCGCGGCCCGCGATTGCTACCAGGCCATGGGCAGCATGCCCAGCGAGATCCGCCTGTCTGGCGGCGCGGCGCGCAGTCCGTCGCTGCGCCGTATTATCGCCGCGGCAACCCGCGCGCAGGTCAGAACCAGCAGCCGCCAAGAAGCAGGTGCCGCGGGTGCGGCGATGATGGCCGCGGTCGGGCTCGGCTTTTATCGCTCGATGGATGATTGCTGCGCCGAATGGGTGACGCCGCTTCTGGGCGAATGCGACGCCTATGACGAGGCGCTTTCGCAAACCTACGATGCGCTGTTTCCGTCTTTTGTCGCGGCGCGTCAGGCGCTGCATCCGGTGTGGAAATCGATGGCGCACCGCACAGGAGCTAAGTCTTGAGCGATACAACGGATATTGTCGATCTCTTCGTGATCGGCGGTGGCGTCAACGGCGCCGGCATAGCGCGCGATGCCGCGGGTCGCGGGCTGTCGGTCATCCTGTGCGAGAAGGACGATCTGGCGCAAGGCACCAGCTCGCGTTCCGGCAAGCTGGTGCATGGCGGCCTGCGCTATCTCGAATATTACGAGTTCCGGCTGGTGCGCGAAGCGCTGATCGAGCGCGAGGTGCTGCTTGAGGCGGCGCCGCACATCATCTGGCCAATGCGTTTCGTGCTGCCGCACAGCCCCGAGGACCGGCCGGCATGGCTGGTGCGGCTCGGGCTGTTTCTCTACGACCATCTTGGCGGCCGCAAGCGGCTGCCGGGAACGAGGACACTGAACCTGAGAACGGCGCCGGAAGGGGCGCCGATCAGGGACGAATTCAAGCGTGGCTTCGAATATTCCGACTGCTGGGTCGATGACGCCAGGCTGGTGCTGCTCAATGCGCTCGATGCCAGTCAGCGCGGCGCAAAAGTCTTCACTCGCACTGCCTGTATTGCTGCCTGGCGCGAAGACGGCCTGTGGTCGATCGACATGCAGGACGGCCGCACGGGCGCTGTGACGAGGGTCCGCGCACGCGGGTTGGTCAACGCGGCCGGGCCATGGGTGAATGACATCGTCAGCCGCGTCGCCGGACAGAATTCCACCCGCAACGTTCGCCTGGTAAAAGGAAGCCATATCGTCGTGCCAAAATTCTGGGAGGGACGGCAGGCCTATCTGATCCAGAACAACGACAAGCGGGTGATTTTCGTCAATCCGTATGAGAACGATCTGGCGCTGATCGGCACCACCGACATACCCTATGAAGGCAGGCCTGAGCTAGTGGCGGCCGAAGCCAGCGAAATCGATTATCTGATCAAGGTGGTCAACCGCTACTTCAAGCGCCAACTCACCGCGCAGGACGTGGTCTACAGTTTCTCGGGCGTGCGGCCGCTCTATGACGACAATGCCGACAACCCGAGCGCGGTGACGCGCGACTACATCTTCGAACTCGACGCCCCGAACGGTGGCGCGCCGCTGCTTTCTGTGTTCGGCGGCAAGATCACCACCTTCCGCAAACTGTCCGAACATGCGCTGGAAAAGATCCAGCCCTTCTTTCCGACCATGAAGAAGGCCTGGACAGCCAAAATTCCCCTGCCGGGAGGCGACCTGCCCAACGCGGATTTCGAGCAGTTCCTGGGCGATCTGCACGCCGAGTTTTCGTGGCTTAGCCCGTCGCTGGTGAAGCACTATGCCCGCAGCTACGGCACGCGCACGCGCGCCTTGCTGAAAGGCGTAAAAGGCGAAGCCGATCTCGGCCGTCGTTTCGGCCCGGATTTCTATGAGCTCGAAGCTGTCTTCCTGTTCGAGACCGAATGGGCGATGACCGCCGCCGACGTTCTCGAACGCCGGACCAAACACGGGCTGCATATCAATGCGGCCGAGCGGAAAACATTCGAAGACTGGTGCACAAAGACAATGGCGGCGGTGAACTGATGGCCTTCACGCTTTCGCTGAACACCAACCCGCTGGTCAATCGCTTCGCCGATCCCGACGATCTGATCGACGCCATTGCCTATGGCATCGGCATCCGCGACGTGCAACTGACGCATGAATTCGTCAATCCGGGCTGGCCGGCGGCAACGATCGCCAAGTTCGTTCGCCTGTTCAACAGCGCCCTGGCGCGGACCGGCGTGCGGATCACTTCGGGTATGACCGGTCCCTATGGCCGGCTCAATCATTTCGGCCATCCGGACGCGGATGTGCGCCGCTATTATGTCGATTGGTTCAAGACCTTCGCCGACATCTCCGCCGAACTCGGCGCGTCGGGCATGGGCACGCAGTTCGCCATATTCACCTACAAGGATTTTGACGATCCGCAGCGGCGCGCGGCGCTTCTCGACATCGCGCTCGAATGCTGGCGCGAAGTGGCCGAGCACGCCAAGGCGGCGGGCCTGACCTACCTTTTCTGGGAACCGATGTCGGTCGGCCGCGAGTTTGGCCACACGATCGAAAGCTGCGTCGAATTGCAGGGCGCCATCGATGCGGCCAAGCTGCCGATCCCGATGCAGATGATGGTCGACATCGACCATGGCGACGTGACCTCGCCCAATCCTGACGACACTGATCCCTATGCCTGGGCGAAAGCGTTCCCGTTGCAATCGCCGATCATCCACATCAAGCAATCGTCGATGAACAAGGGCGGGCACTGGCCGTTCACCGCCGCCTACAACAAGGATGGCCGCATCATCCCGCAGAAGCTGCTCGACGCCGTGCGGGCGGGTGGCGGAACCGACAATGAAATCTGCCTTGAACTTTCCTTCCGGGAGAGGGAACCGGTCGATCATCAGGTTATTGCAATGATCCGTGAGTCGGTGGATTTCTGGGCGCCTTACATCGACAGCGGCCGCGAAAGTCTCAAGCCTCGCGCTTGAGGCAAACCGCCGGCCCGAAGGCCGGCGCAGACCCGGAAACACGCATCATTCGAATTTCGGATCGAAGGAGAGAAGAATGGCCCCATATTGGGTCGGCACGAGCTGGAAGATGAACAAGACGCTGGCGGAGGCGCTGCAGTTCGCCGAGGCATTGGCTGCCTTCGTGCCCGGCTTCGATCCGGCGATACAGCCTTTCGTCATTCCGCCCTTCACCGCGGTGCGGCAGGTCAAGGCGGCGCTCGCCAACACCCGCGTCAAGGTTGGCGCCCAGAACATGCATTGGGCCGATGCCGGTGCCTGGACGGGCGAGATTTCGCCGGTGATGCTGAGGGATTGCGGGCTCGACCTGATCGAACTCGGCCATAGCGAACGCCGCGAGCATTTTGGTGAGACGGACAGGACCGTAGGACTGAAAACGGCGGCGGCGGTCAGGCACGGCTTTGTGCCGCTGATCTGTGTCGGCGAGACGCTGGCCGAGCGCGAGGGCGGCCGCGCCGACGAAATTCTGACCGCGCAGGTCTTGGGCGCGCTGCAGGGTCTCGCAAACAATGAGTTGTCGGCAGAGATACTCTTTGCCTATGAACCGGTGTGGGCGATCGGCGAGAAAGGCATTCCGGCCAGCGCCGACTATGCCGACAAGCAGCAGGCGCTGATCAAGCAGGTCGCAGCAACCCGGTTGCCGACCGCCCCGCTTGTGCTCTACGGCGGCAGCGTCAATCCCGGCAACGCGGCTGAACTGATTGGCCAGCCGCGTATCGATGGGCTGTTCATCGGCCGCTCGGCATGGCAAGCGGAAGACTATATCGACATTCTCAAAAAGGCGTCGGCCGCCATCGCGCGCTGACCACGAAAACGAAGGAGTTCATTGCCATGAAGATCGCACTCGGAGCCGACAGCGCCGGCAAGCCGCTGCTCGATGTCATCGCCAAGCATCTCGCCACCAAGCCAGAACTGCAGGTCGTCGATCTCAGCCAGGCCGGATTCTACGCCGATATTGCCGCTGCGGTCGGCCACGAAATTGTCGACGGCAATTACGACCGCGCCATCCTGTTTTGCGGCACCGGCATCGGCGTCAGCATCTCGGCCAACAAGGTGCCCGGAATCCGTGCCGCGCTAACCCACGACACCTATTCGGCGGAACGCGCTGCGAAATCCAACAATGCCCAGATCATCACCATGGGTGCGCGCGTCATCGGCCCCGAACTGGCCAAATCGATCGCCGACGCCTGGCTGGCCTCGGAGTTCGATCCGAACGGTCCCTCTGCCGCCAACGTGCAGGCTGTCGACAAGCTCGACGCGAAGCGCTGAGGATCCGCTCCCGACCTAGCCGGTCAAGGCGATCCGCATCGCCTCGATGACGGTTACGGCGGACGCCGCGCCTGGATCCATATGGCCAAGCGAGCGTTCGCCGAGGCGGGAGGCCCGGCCCTTGGTGGCGATCATCGCCTTGGTCGCCTCCGCGCCGGCCTTTGCCGCCTCGGCTGCAGCCGCGAGGCTGCCGGCCAGCCCCTTGCCGGCGGCCAGTGCCTCGCCCGCAGCCGTCGCGGCCGGCGCCCACGCATCGATCATCGTCTTTTCCCCAGGCTCGGCCTTGCCGCGATCCTGAATGCCTCTGGCCATCGCTTGGAACATAGCGACCGCGTCGGCGTCGTCGAGCGTCGCCTTGCCCTTGACGGCGGCCGCGCCGCGCATGAATGCCGTGGCATAGAGCGGGCCCGAGGAGGCGCCGACGGCGTTGAGGAACGACTTCGCCGCCGTGTTCAGCAAGATGGTCGGATCGGTGGTCCCGTCGTCCAATACGGCCACCGCGTCGCGTGCCGCGGCAAATCCCAACTCCATGGCAATGCCGTGGTCGGCATCGCCGATCACCCCGTCAAGCGCGCACAACCGGTCCCGGTCGGCTGACATGGCGTCGGTGATGGCAACGAACATCGCGGCAAGGCGGGTGGTGTCGATTGTTGTCATCTGTTGTTCCTTGCCGTCCCCAGTTTACCCGGCGCGAAACATGGCGCAGTCGCAAGGGTGGTCGAGCATCGTTTGCAACTCGTCGTCGAGGTGGTGCAGCGTGATCGAAGCGCCGGCCATTTCGAGCGAGGTGCAGTAATTGCCGACCCAGCTTGCGTGAATGGATACACCGATATCGTCAAGCCGCTGCTTCACGCGCCGGTTCATGATGTAGAGTTCCATCAGCGGTGTCGAACCCAGCGAATTGACCAGCACGGCGACCTTCTCGCCGCGTGCCGGCGCCATCTCGGCGAGAATCCTGTCCAACATTTCGTCGGTGATCTCGTCGGCCGTTTTGAGTTTTCCGCGTGCGATGCCGGGTTCGCCATGGATGCCCATGCCGATCTCCATCTCGTCGGGTCCGATTTCCAAATTCGGCCGGCGGGTTTGCGGCAACGAACAGGGCGCCAATGCGACGCCCATGGTAAAGGTGTGGTCGTTGGCTTTCCCGGCAATGCGTTCGCATTCATCGAAAGACAACATGCGGTCGCAGGCGGCGCCTGCCGCCTTGAAGATGAAGAAGTTCCCTGCGACACCGCGCCGCTTGTGCCTGTCACCAACGGGCGCGGAAGCGACGTCGTCGGTGCTCAGCACCGTGCGCACCTCGATGTCGTCCATCGCGGCCATCTCGGCCGCCATGTCGAAATTCATGACGTCGCCGGCATAGTTGCCGTACATGAACAGCACACCGGCGCCGCCGCTCGCCGCCTTGGCGCATTCGAGGATCGGGTCGGGCGGCGGAGAGGCGAAGACATTGCCGATCGCCGCCGCGTCGGCCAGCCCCTTGCCGACGAAGCCGAGAAAACTCGGCTCGTGGCCCGAGCCGCCACCAATGACGAGGCCTACCTTGCCTTGGCGCGGTCCATCGCGGGCGATGATCGAGCGCGGGCTTCCGTCAACGGCTTTGAGATGGCGGGGATGCGCAGCCAGGATGCCTTCCAGCATCTCGTCGACGGCCCGATTGCCGTCATTGATGATCTTCTTGGTTTGCACCAACGTCCTCCCGATTTGGTATTTTCATAGGTGATACCGGGCGTTATCAGGCTGCCTTCGGGCGAGGGCAGGGGCGCGATGCCCACCAAACTGCCTCGATCGGCTTCGTAGCTGTTACCAGCCGTTCTGGCAGAAGCTAAGCGGACCGAAGTGCGCGGACAATGGCGCTGTAGTGTACAAGATCGCACCACGGCTTAGAAAAGGCGGTGGCTCCCCGGGCCGGATTCGAACCAGCGACCAACCGGTTAACAGCCGGTTGCTCTACCACTGAGCTACCGGGGAATAGAGGCTCTCATGTGAGTGGCGCAGCCTATAGCAAACCCTTTTCGGCTTTGCAAAGAAGCATTTCGCATTTTTTAGCGCATTTTCACCCAATGGTTTCTGGCAATCGCCGGATGACACCACATATGAGCCGTCTTGGGCGCCGTCGGACCTTGGTCGGCGGAACCTGAAAGGCGATTGCAGCCTTTAGCGCATATGGCTTTATCGAAGGCAACCGGATCGACTTTCGACATGACTGCAGCAGACGAAAACCAGGCACCGGCGCGGAAAATCTCGGTGTTCGGGCGCGAGTTCACCATGCCGCGCTCGCGCGGGCTGAGGATCGCCATCGGTATCATGCTGGTGTTTTTCGGCCTTCTCGGTTTCCTGCCGATTCTCGGCTTCTGGATGATTCCGCTCGGCCTTTTGGTGCTTTCCTACGAATTTGCCGCGGTGCGCCGCCTGCGGCGCCGGTTCGTCGTCTGGTGGGAACGGCGTCGCCGGCCAAATTGAAAGCGATGGCGCGCGGTCCCGGTTCAGTGGACGCTTCGCTTCCACCCCCCCGCAGACCTTCCCCTCGAATATCTCCTTGAGAACGGCAGCCCCTGGTGTCAGCCGCGCGTTTACGGTGAAAGCCAGTTTGCACCCGCTGCGTAAAGCTGCGGGTTCGAGTTTCGCCGGTCGCGCAGCCATGCTTGAGGAGCGGCCAATATGCCGGTGCGCCAAGCGCTGAAATCGCTCGGGAACCACGTTGCGGCGGCTGATGAGGAAAGCGCGCCGGAATGCCGCGCGGACGCTTGACGACCTTTCGCTGCCACCATATTGAGTTCGCTCGCCGGGAGCGATGAGGCCTCGTGGCGGAGTGGTTACGCAGAGGACTGCAAATCCTTGCACCCCGGTTCGATTCCGGGCGAGGCCTCCAATCGCTTCAACTCCCGCATGCCGGGGGCTTGAGTTCGAATGCGCCGCAGTGTCGGCGCGACAAGCGCATTCAGCGCATTGGCTTTTGACGGATTGGTTGGGACATGAGCGCTGATTTCTCCGAACTTCGCGTCAAGATGGTCGACGGCCAGGTCCGCACCACCGATGTGACCGACGCAGCATTGCTCGATGCCATGCTTGCCGTGCCGCGCGAGGCCTTTGTCGGGGCCGGCCAACAGGCTCTCGCCTATATCGACGAGGATATCCGCATCTCCGACGGCGCCGATGGCAGCGGTGCGCGCTACCTCATGGAGCCGTCGCCACTGGCCAAGCTTTTGCAGTTGGCCGAGATCGACGCCGGCGATTCGGTGCTCGATGTCGGCTGCGGCACCGGTTATTCCGCGGCGCTGCTGTCCAGGCTGGCCAAATCCGTCGTGGCGCTGGAAAGCGATACCACACTGGCGGAAGCAGCCAAAGCGGCGCTTTCGGCGCAGGGCTGCGATAACGTCACCGTGGTCACCGGCCCACTGCCGCAAGGTCATGCCGCCAAGGCGCCCTACAATGTGATTCTCATCGGCGGCAGCGTCGAGAAAGTGCCTGCGGCGCTGCTTGACCAGCTTGCCGAAGGCGGCCGGCTGGTGGCTGTGGAAGGGCAGGGCAATGCGGGCGTAGCCCGGCTCTTTTTCAATGCAGGGGGGGTTGTAACCGGAAGACGGGCATTTAATGCGGCAATTAAGCCACTACCCGGATTTGAACGCATTCATGCCTTCGAGTTCTAAGTGATTTTGCCTTGCAGCAAAGACTCTGTCATGTTGGCTTGCGATTGAACAATCGTTGCTGATTGGTTAACCGGGGTTTCGGGAGGCTGTCAGCGGGGGAACGATACATCGACGCGGCGCTGGCCGATCCCTAGGGATGGGCTGGCGTGGCGTGGTTCCCGTGCAAAACGAATGAGGGATATAAAGTGCCGTCCTTAGCCAAGAGTTTGTTTGTTACTGTCCTCATTTCCGCGACAGCGCTTTCGCCGATAGCCGCCTCGGCGGAAACCATTCTCGGCGCGCTTTCCAAGGCCTACCAGAACAATTCCTCGCTGAATTCGGCCCGTGCCGGCGTGCGCGTCACCGATGAGGGCGTGGCGATCGCCAAGTCGGGCTATCGCCCGGTGATCACTGGTTCGGCTGATATCGATTACACCTCCAGGCACCTGAACGGCAGGAACGCGAGCCTGGCATTGACCACCGGCAGCTTCGGCGTTCGGATTGATCAGACGCTGTTCGACGGCTTCCAGACCAAGAACAGGGTCGCGTCGGCCGCTGCACAGGTGAGGGCCTCGGTCGAGGGCCTGCGCAACACCGAAGAGAACACGCTGTTCAACGCGGCGAGCGCCTATATGGACGTGATTCGCGACCGCCAGGTGGCGGTGCTGACCGAACAGAATCTGCAGTTCCTGACCGAGCAGGCGCGCGCGGCACGCTCGCGCTTCGAGGTCGGCGAGGGCACGCGCACCGATGTGGCGCAGGCCGACGCGTCGCGTTCGGCCGCGGTGGCGCAATTGAGTGCTGCCCGTGCGCAGGCTCTGGCCAGTGCGGCAACCTATCATCAGATCGTCGGTGACGAGCCGGGCAAGCTCAAGGCCGCGTCGCCGTTGGCGAAGCTGTTGCCGAGGAGTCTCGAGGCGGCGATCGGCATTGCATCGAACGAGCATCCGGCCATCCTGGCCGCCCTACATTCCGTCGATGCAGCCGGATTTGATGTAAAGACGCAGGAGGGTGCGTTGCTGCCGCAGTTGACTGCCAGTGCCGGCCTTTCCCATGTCTATCAAAATACCGTACCTGGCGCGGGGGATTCGGACGGCGATTCCAATGCCGCCACCGTCGGCGCGACGCTGACCGTTCCGATCTATTCGGGCGGCCGTACCTCCGCACTCGTTCGTCAGTCGAAGGAATCGCTCAGCCAGGCTCGCATCGAGGTGGATGTCAGCCGTGACTCGGTGCGCCAGGCCGTGACCTCGGCATGGACGCAATACATCGCAGCGCGTGAAAGCGTCGACGCTAATCGGCAGGTGATCGCGGCCGCACAGTTGGCGCTCAACGGCGTCATCGAGGAGCGCAATGTCGGACAGCGCACCACGCTCGACGTGTTGAATGCCCAGAACGCCGTCATCTCGGCAAAGATCGACCTCGCCAGCTCCGAGCGCGATGTGGTTGTAGCGAGCTACGCCATCCTGTCGGCCATGGGCCGCCTGTCGGCCGATCGCCTGGCGTTGAATGTGGTGAAGTACAAGCCTGAAGAGCACTACAGAGCCGTCAAGGACAAATGGATCGGGCTGCGTACGCCGGACGGTCGTTGATCGCGACTGAGCGGTTCAAATCCCGCCAAGATTGAAAGTATCGTAGCGCCGCGCTTCCCAAGGATGCGCGGCGTTTGTCTTTTGTAGCCTAAATTGTTGAAATCCGGCGTCTTCCGAGATTGGGGATTCTCGGATGGCGATCCGTCGGCTACGCTGTCGCCATGATTCGTATCCGGCTTTGCCGGACAGGAATCCAGGAACGGGTCACTGCAGCGCCACGCGTCCGATGGATGCGCAAAGGAGGCTGTAGAACTTTGATTTTGCGCCTGATCCTCTTCGAAAATCGAAGATCGATTTTCGGGATCATGCGCGGGGGCGGCGGATGTGACGATGGCGACGGCAAGCAGCGCACAGCGCGAACCTTCCATGGAAGAAATACTGGCTTCCATCAGGAGGATCATCGAAGACAGCGACACAGGCCGCAAGCTGCCGGGCGACGCGGATGAGTTGCGCCAGGACCTTGTGCCGGCCGCCGGGCCTGTTTCGGATGTCGAGGCCTTCCGCAGCGAATTGCACAGCTCGACCGAAAGCAAGAAGCCGGTGACGCTGGCCGAGGTGCAGGCCCAACTGGCCGAGCCGGTGGTTGCGCGGCTGGAGCCGCGCTCCGAGCCGTCGCCAGTGAAGCCGGCCATTGCGGCAAATGCCACGACCGCCGCGCCACCCGCGCATGCTCCGATGACCCTGGCGGAAGTGAGCGCCAGGATAGCCAGTGAACCTGCTCCCGCCGTCGGGGCAGAAGCTGCAGTGCGGGCAAAGACGGAAACCACCGACTCGATCGTCACCGATTGGCGCCGCGAAATCGCGGCCGTTGGCAATCAGGCAAAACCGGCTGACACAGTACGGCGGCCCGAGATCAGGCAGCCGGAGATCAGGCAGCCGGAGGCTGAAAATCGGCAGGCAGCAATCGCGGAGGTCGAGGCTTTCGAAGACGATCTCGCTGCCGAGCCGGCTTTCGAGCCTCGTCCTTCGAGCGGCGAGCACGCGCGCCCGGCCGATACAACCCCGGCCCGTCCGGCGATCGTTTCGGAACATACGGGACGGCAGGTCGCAGCCGCCTTCGGCGAGCTCTCCGACGCCTTCGCCAGCCGCAGCAAGAAGACCTTCGACGAGATGGCCGAGGAGATGCTGCGGCCGATGCTGCAGGATTGGCTGGACAACAACCTGCCGACGCTGGTCGAGCGCCTGGTACGCGAAGAAATCGAGCGCGTCGCGCGCGGCGCGCAGTAGGCATCACCACAGCCCGTTCCGGATTAAGGCGCCGCCTTCAGGCCGTGCTTTCTCGCTCCATCTCAGCTTCCGGCCGATGTCGCGAACGCGATCAGGTTGCCGTCGGGATCGCTGACGATGAAGGTGACGGGTATGGCCTTCCCGTTGAAATGACCAGGGCCCCGCCTATTGCGTTGAAGGACTGAGGCCGCCCTCGCGGTTGACTTGGCCAAAACCTTCCGATTTACACCGGGTCAGCAAAACTCCCGACCGCGCGGACCACTTTCCCATGCTTGAAAAGACCTACGACGCCAAGACCGTCGAGCCCAGGATCGCCAAAATCTGGGAAGAGGCGGACGCATTTCGCGCCGGCGCAGGTGCGGAAGAGGGGGCCGAGGCCTTTACCATCGTCATCCCGCCGCCCAACGTCACCGGCTCGCTGCATATGGGCCACGCACTCAACAACACGCTGCAGGATATACTCGTGCGCTTTGAGCGCATGCGCGGCAAGAACGTGCTGTGGCAGCCGGGCATGGACCATGCCGGCATCGCCACGCAGATGGTGGTCGAACGCCAGCTGATGGAAAAGCAGATACATCGCCGCGATCTCACCCGCGAACAGTTCATCGACAAGGTCTGGGAGTGGAAGGCCGAGTCCGGCGGCGCCATCTTCAACCAGCTGAAGCGGCTCGGCGCCTCGGCGGACTGGTCGCGCGAACGTTTTACCATGGATGAAGGCCTGTCCAAGGCCGTGCTCGAAGTATTCGTCAGCCTCTACAAGGAAGGGCTGATCTACAAGGACAAGCGCCTTGTGAACTGGGACCCGAAGCTGTTGACGGCGATCTCCGACCTGGAGGTCGAGCCCCAGGAGATCAACGGCAATCTCTGGCACTTCCGCTATCCGATCGAAGGCGAGACTTTCGATCCGGAAAATTCGGCGACCTTCATTACCGTGGCGACGACACGGCCCGAGACGATGCTGGGGGATACGGCGGTTGCCGTGCACCCGGACGACGAGCGCTACCGGCATCTGGTCGGGAAAAATGTCGTGCTGCCGATCGTCGGCCGGAAAATCCCGGTTGTGGCTGACGAGTATTCCGACCCGGAAAAGGGTTCCGGCGCGGTCAAGATCACGCCGGCGCACGACTTCAACGATTTCGAGGTCGGCAAGCGCCACAAGCTGCCGGCGATCAACATCCTGACCATCGAGGCGGCAATAACGCTCAGGGATAATGAGGATTTTCTCGCCGGGCTCGACGTGACGCCGGAGCGTCAGGCCGTCTGGGACGAGCTCGACGGTCTCGACCGTTTCGTCGCGCGCAAGAAAATCGTCGAGCTGATGGAGACCGGCGGCTTCCTCGACAAGATCGAGCCGCATCGCCACGCCGTGCCGCATGGCGACCGCGGCGGCGTGCCGATCGAGCCGTTTCTGACCGAGCAGTGGTATGCAAACGCCGCGGAACTCGCCAAGCCGGCGATCGCATCGGTGCGTGAAGGCCGTACCAACTTCGTGCCGAAGAACTGGGAGAAGACCTATTTCGACTGGATGGAGAACATCCAGCCTTGGTGTATTTCACGCCAGCTGTGGTGGGGTCATCAGATCCCGGCCTGGTACGGGCCGGACGGCCGCGTCTTCGTCGAGAAGACCGAGGAAGAGGCGCTGGGCGCCGCGATTGAATATTATCTGGCGCTGGAAGGCCCGTGGAAGGCCTGGGTCGAGGACAAGCTCGAGACCTTCAAGCCGGGCGAAATCCTGAGCCGCGACGAGGACGTGCTCGACACCTGGTTCTCGTCCGCACTGTGGCCGTTCTCGACACTGGGCTGGCCGGATCACACGCCGGAGCTGAAGACCTATTACCAGACCGACGTGCTGGTGACCGGTTTCGACATCATCTTCTTCTGGGTCGCCCGGATGATGATGATGGGCCTGCATCTCATGCACGAGGAGCCGTTCCACACCGTCTATGTGCATGCGCTGGTGCGCGACAAGAACGGGCAGAAGATGTCGAAGTCGAAAGGCAACGTCATCGATCCGCTCGACCTCATCGACGAGTTTGGCGCCGATGCACTGCGCTTCACGCTGACGGTGATGGCGGCGCAGGGGCGCGACGTGAAGCTCGATCCGGCGCGCATCGCCGGCTACCGCAATTTCGGTACCAAGCTGTGGAACGCGACACGCTTTGCCGAGATGAACGAGGTCGCGCGCAATGATGATTTCTGGCTGAACGACGCCAGGCTGCCGGTCAACCGCTGGATCCTGACCGAGCTGACCAGGGCGTCGCACGCGATCACCGAGGGCATCACCTCTTACCGCTTCAACGAAGCGGCGGGCGCTGCCTACCGTTTCGTCTGGAACCTCTTCTGCGACTGGTATCTGGAACTCTTGAAGCCGGTGTTCATGGGCTCCGACGAAGCGGCCAAGGCCGAAAGCCGCGCCTGCGTCGCTTTCGTGCTCGACGAGATCTACAAGCTGCTGCACCCGATGATGCCGTTCATGACCGAGGAATTGTGGGCGCAGACGGCAGGCGAGGGCAGGACGCGTGGTACGCTGCTTTGCCACGCCGCCTGGCCATCACCCGATTTCGAGGACGCAGACGCCGCCGCCGACATCAATTGGCTGGTCGATCTGGTCTCCGGCATCCGCTCGGTGCGCTCGGAAATGAACGTGCCGCCGGCGGCGATCGCGCCGCTGGTGGTGGTCGGCGCCAGGGCCGAGACCCACCAGAGGCTGGAACGCCATTCTTCCGCCATCCAGCGGCTGGCGCGGGCCGGCGACATCTCGCTGCAGGACGCCGCACCCAAGGGCTCGGCCCAGATCGTGCTCAACGAGGCGACGATCTGCCTGCCGCTCGGCAGCCTGATCGATCTCTCCGCCGAGGCGGCGCGGCTGCAGAAGGAACTGGCCAAGGTGACCGAGGAGATCGCGCGGTTGCACAAGAAGCTGTCCAACGAGAGATTCGTCGCCAGCGCGCCGGAAGAGATCGTCGCAGCCGAGCGCGAAAAACTCGCGGAATACCGTGATCAGCAGGAGAAGCTTTCGGTGGCGCTGACCAGGGTGCGCGACGCCGGTTGAGCGCCGGATTCGCGAGACGCTTGCAGCGCTTCGCGAAGGTTCTTTTGCTCGAAAAATAGGCGTTCCGTTGCGTTAATATTGACGTAAACGGAAAGTTTCGACCCCATTGTTGCCATAATGTAACAATGGGGCCGAATGCCGGCAAAATAGCCGGTTTTGGTGCCGTTTTGAGCGGTTTTTTCTGATTTGTTCCCCAGTCTGCCGCCCAAATGGTCATTTTCGAACCTGCCGGCCAAGCCGCCACTGTGTTCGAAATGCGGTCCGCAAGAGTGTACATGTACGCTATGTGAATTCATTGTTGCACCGTTAACCCGAATTGGTTCTAGCTTGATGCACTGTATTTCGGGGAGGACATCCATGAACAATTTGCGTTTGAAAACACTGCTGGGGGCGGGGTGTTTTTCGCTGGCTTTGATTGGTTCCGCGATGCATCCGGCGCGTGCCGGCGGTCTGGAGCGTGGTGGCTACGACATCGACCTGCTTTTCGACCCAGCGCCGTTTGCGACGGAAGCTGAAGCGACCTATGTCATGCCGGATCGCAAGTTCAAGAATGCGGCCGGTCCGAACGGCGCCAACCTAGGTCTTGGCACGACGGCCGACGGAGCCGAGGGTTACTGGATACCGCACATAGGAATGAAGGTTCAGGTTGTGCAGGGCGTCGACTGCATGGTCGACTATTCGCAGCCTTGGGGTGCGCATACAGCACCTGGTATATGGAACGGTGCGCTTTCCAACACGGAAACCGATATCAAAAGCAACAACTACGCCGGTACATGCTCATATAAATTTGATGCTGGTAAGGGCCAGCTTCGTTTTATCGGCGGGTTGTTTTACCAGGACATAGGGGGCTTCAAAGAAAGCTTGGTAAGCGTTTTCCCGGTATTGACAGGTCGTGTCGATCTGGAGGCTAACGGCTGGGGCTGGCGCGCCGGCGTTGCCTACGAAATCCCCGACATCGCGTTGCGCGCGAGCCTCGTCTACAATTCGAAAGTCAAGCTCGACAATCTCTCAGGTGAACTCGATCTCACCAGTGTCGGCCAAGGCGTTATCCCGATCTACGGCTCAACGCAGTACATGCCTGATACCGTGGAGTTGAAATTGCAGTCGGGTATCGCTCCAGGATGGCTAGCCTTCGGTTCGATCAAGTGGGTGAACTGGAGTGTGCTGCAGAGCGTTCCGATCTGCCCGACGATTGCTCCATCGTCACTTTGCTACACCAATGGTCCGGGAGAGGTCACCTCGCTTGACCTGATGTATCGCGACGGCTGGACCGTTTCAGGTGGCGTCGGCCACAAGTTCAACGATCAGTGGAGCGGTGCGGCCCAGATTTCCTGGGATCGCGGCACCTCGCATGGCTATGGTTCGCAGTCCGATACCTGGACGCTGGGTGGCGGCGTCGCTTATACGCCACAGCCCAACATCGAGGTTCGGTTGGGCGGTGCAATCGGCGTGCTGACCAGCGGTCACTCCGGCATAATGATTGGCGAGAACGGCAAAGTCGTTGGTGCAGACGCAACCTACGACTTTGGCAACGATCTGATCACGGCCATTTCGGGCGGTGTTAAAATTAGGTTCTAAGCTTCTGAAAATACAGGTAAAAGGCCGGGCGTTGCCCGGCCTTTTACGTTTTTCGGACAGAGTTGGCCCTGCGCTGGCGGGCGCGCCAGCGTTGCAGATCGCCGCACTGGCGTCGCCTCTCGCGATTGTGACGTTTTGGCAACAGTTTCTGAACAACCCCCGCGCTACAACTCCGCCAGACCAAATTGCCCATTTCCCGCCATAAACCCGGCGCACCTCGAATTTGTCTCGGGACACGCGCCAGAAGGCTCGGCGATGGGGCAGGCCGCACCGCCCGCGGCAAGGAAGAGTATGGACGCCAGAGTCATTTCCAAGGCCAAGCTGCCGAGCCGCCATGTGACCGTCGGTCCGGCGCGTGCGCCGCACCGTTCGTATCTCTATGCCATGGGCCTGTCTGCCGCCGAGATCGCACAGCCGCTGGTCGGCGTCGCCTCCTGCTGGAACGAAGCGGCGCCTTGCAACATCTCGCTGATGCGCCAGGCGCAAGTGGTCAAGAAGGGCGTCGCCGCAGCCAACGGCACGCCGCGCGAATTCTGCACAATCACTGTCACCGACGGCATCGCGATGGGTCACCAGGGCATGAAGTCGTCGCTGGTGTCGCGCGATGTCATCGCCGATTCGGTCGAACTCACCATGCGCGGCCATTGCTACGATGCATTGGTCGGCCTTGCCGGCTGTGACAAGTCGCTGCCCGGCATGATGATGGCCATGGTGCGGCTCAACGTGCCGTCGATCTTCATCTATGGCGGCTCGATCCTGCCCGGCAGCTATCGCGGCCGCCAGATCACCGTGCAGGATGTGTTCGAGGCTGTCGGCCAGCATTCGGTCGGCACGATCAGCGACGCCGAGCTGCTCGAGATCGAACAGGTCGCCTGTCCTTCGGCCGGCTCCTGCGGTGCCCAGTTCACCGCCAACACCATGGCCACCGTCGCCGAGGCGATTGGCTTGGCGCTGCCCTATTCCTGCGGCGCGCCGGCGCCCTACGAGATGCGCGACCGCTTCAATTTCGCCTCTGGCGAAAAGATCATGGAGCTTGTCGCGAAGAACATCCGGCCGCGCGACATCGTCACGCTGAAGGCGCTGGAGAACGCGGCGACCGTGGTTTCGGCCACCGGCGGCTCGACCAATGCGGCTTTGCACCTGCCGGCGATCGCGCATGAGGCAGGCATCAAGTTCGACCTGTTCGACGTTGCCGCGATTTTCGAGAAGACGCCCTACATCGCCGACCTCAAGCCGGGCGGCAAATATGTCGCCAAGGACATGTTCGAGGCCGGCGGCATTCCGCTGTTGATGAAGACGCTGCTCGACCACGGCTATCTCCATGGCGACTGCATGACCGTGACTGGCCGTACTTTGGCCGAAAACATGGAGCATGTTGCCTGGAATGATAGCCAGGATGTGGTCCGTCCCGCCAACCGACCAATCACCCAAACCGGCGGTGTCGTGGGCTTGAAGGGCAACCTTGCCCCCGAAGGCGCGATCGTGAAGGTCGCAGGCATGACGGAGCTGAAATTCTCAGGCCCGGCACGTTGTTTCGATTCGGAAGAGGAATGTTTCGAGGCGGTCACGCACCGCAACTACCGGGAAGGCGAGGTTCTCGTCATCCGCTATGAAGGTCCGCGTGGCGGCCCGGGCATGCGCGAGATGCTGTCGACGACGGCGGCTCTCTACGGCCAGGGCATGGGCGGCAAGGTAGCCCTCATCACCGACGGCCGCTTTTCGGGCGCAACGCGCGGTTTCTGCATCGGCCATGTCGGGCCAGAAGCTGCCGTTGGCGGCCCGATCGGACTGTTGAAGGATGGCGACGTGATCTCGATCGACGCAACCAAAGGCACGATCGAGGTCGACCTGTCCGAGGCTGAACTGGCAACGAGGGCGAAGGCCTGGAAGGCGCGCACGACCGACTATCAGTCGGGCGCGATCTGGAAATACGCACAGACGGTAGGGCCTGCCCGCCACGGCGCGGTCACCCATCCGGGCGGTGCCAAAGAAACACATTGCTATGCGGATATCTGAGTTGTTGAGGTCGTCTGTCCTTCCGGCACTGGTCGCTGTTGCGATCTTTGGCGCCGTGGGCCAGGCCATGGCCTTCGACGACAAGGTGTTCGACGACAAGACCGGCGTGAAGCCGCAATCGAGCCCATGGGCCGTGTTCCAGTTCGGCTTCTCCGCCTACAAGAGCGGCCATAAGGAACAGGCGGTCGAGGCCTATAAATACGCCGCCGAGAACGGCCAGATCGGCGCCACCTGGAAGCTCGCGCGCATGTACGCCGAAGGCGACGGCGTGACGCGCGACGACTATGCGGCCTTCAAATTCTTCTCCGAGATCGTCGATCAGGATGTCGAGCCGGGATCGCCGGAGGAAAGCTATGTCTCCGACGCGCTGGTGGCGCTGGGCGACTATCTCCGGACAGGCATCCCCGGCAGCCCGGTCGAGGAAAACGAGGTCGCGGCGCAGGAATATTACATGCGCGCGGCCGCCAATTACCGCAACCCGAACGCTCAGTTCGAGATGGGCCAGATGTTTTTGAAGGGCGAGGGCGGCGTCAAGGCCAGCGTCAAGCAGGCCGGCCGCTGGTTCCAGCTCGCCGCCGAAAAAGGCCATGCCGGCGCCCAGGCGACGCTCGGCAATCTTCTGTTCCAGAGCGGCAAGATCGTGCGCGGGCTGGCCATGATGACCGCCGCGCTCGAACGCGCCTCGCCGAGCGACCAGCCGTGGATCCGCGGCATGCAGGAAGAGGCATTTGCCGCCGCCGGCGAAGCCGACCGTCGCACTGCCATTTCGCTTGCCGACGACATCCTGACCAAGGGCGGCGGCGACCAGTGAAATTGCCAATCTCCCCCTTGAGGGGGAGATGCCCGGCAGGGCAGAGGGGGGCGCTGTCCCGCTGGCATTTCAGTTGACTAAAGTTTGCCCGGGTTGGACTGAGAGGGTGAGCTTGTTTGACCGAAAGGTCGCGTTTCTTCGCGCCCCCCTCTGGCTTGCCGGCCATCTCCCCCTCAAGGGGGGAGATTAGCTCACATCCATCAGTTCTCGGTGAGTTCCGCCGGCGCCGCTCTGTGTACCGGCATCGAGATCGGCGTGACGTGCAGATGCGGCTTCATCGTGCTGTCGGGGCAGCTGTCGCCGATCTTGGTCCATGAGGTGTTGTTGAGCACCAGGTCGCAGCGGGCCATATGGCTCTTGTCTGAAACCGTCAGGCAGGTGACCTGGCCGACCTGGTAGGACTTGCCATTGGCCAGGCACTGCTGGTCGGCAAGTGCCGCTGCAGGGGAGGCCATGGCAAATGCCAGGCCGATTGGACAAAGGAGGAATCGTAGTGCCATGGAACCCCAGCCGCCATGCTGATCTCTGACTGAATGGCGCGATTGTGGCGACATCAGGGTTTCGGCTGATATCAAGCCGGCAGCAGCGCCAGATCGATCGCCACCGGCACGTGGTCGGAAGGCTTTTCCCAGGCGCGCACATGCTTTTCGATCGAGGCCGAGGAAAAGCGGTTGGCCGCTTCGGGTGACAACAGCAGATGGTCGATGCGGATGCCGTTGTTCTTCTGCCAGGCGCCGGCCTGGTAATCCCAGAAGGTGTAGACGTCGGCGGCATCGGTGACGGCGCGCACCGCCTCGGTAAAGCCGAGATTCTTCAGTCGCCGGAAGGCCTGCCGGGTCTGCGGCTGGAACAGCGCATCGCCAAGCCAGTTCTCGGGGAAGCGCGCATCGACCGGCTCGGGGATGACATTGTAGTCGCCGGCCAGCACCAGCGCCTCCTCCAGAAGCAGCCGCTGCTCGGCCCAGCGATGCAGCCGCTCCATCCAGGCCAGCTTGTAAGGAAATTTCTTCTCGTCATCGATGGGATTGCCGTTGGGCAGATAGAGCGAGGCGACGCGTAGCGCGCCCTGGTCGGTCGAGAACACGCCCTCGATGAAGCGCGCCTGCTCGTCGGCGTCATCACCGGGCAGGCCTCTGATAACCTCGTCGAACGGAAGTTTCGACAGTAGGGCGACGCCGTTAAAGCCCTTCTGGCCATGGGTTTCCACGTTGTAGCCAAGCGCCTCGATCTCGGCGCGCGGGAACTGCTCGTCGACCGACTTGATCTCCTGCAGGCAGACGATGTCGGGCTGGCTTTCGCTCAGCCAGTGGGTGAGGTTGCCGATGCGGGCGCGAATGCCGTTTATGTTCCAGGTAACGATTTTCATGGGCGGCCTCAGGGATGTTCGGGCGAAAGACGTTCGACAAGCCCGATCGTATTGCCTGCCGGGTCCTTTAGAAAGGCCATCCACTCGCTTTCCCCCGCCGTTCCGAACGTGCCTTCGGTGTCGTTGTGGACGAGCGCCGGCGGTGCGGTGAAGGGAACGCCGGACGCTTTCGCCTCGGCGTGGAAGGCTTCGAGCCCGGCTATATCGAGATAGACGGTGCCGGCCGGAACGCCATCGGTGAACAGCAACCTGATATCACCGGCCATGATGAAGGCGATGCCCGGCGGATCGTAGCGGGCGTGAACGTTGAGGCCGAGCACATCGCGCCAGAAGGCCAGCGTCACGTCGAGATCGCGCCCGGCCGACAGTGCGACCTGACGGACCGCGCCGACGCCGGACATCTGCCTAGATGGAGAAACTGGTGCCGCAGCCGCAGGAGGCGACTGCATTGGGGTTGCGGATCTGGAACGATTGGCCCATCAGATCGTCGACGAAGTCGATCACCGAGCCGCCCATATAGACCAGCGACAAATCGTCGATCAGCACGGTGGCGCCGTCCTTTTCGATGGCGACGTCGTCGTCGTTGCGCGTATTGACCAGGTCGAACTTGTAGGAAAAGCCGGAGCAGCCGCCGCCCTCTACGGAGACGCGCAGCGCCGTCTTGCCGGCCTCGCCAGAGACGATTTTCGCGATCCGCCTGGCGGCGGACTCGGTCATCTCGACTTTCATGGCAGTCTTGGCATCAGCGCCCATGGGCGTCACCTTGCTTTCAGTTTCACATGATAGGTATGAAGCGGGAAGGGGCAAGTCAACTGCGGCGGCATCAGCCATGACAAATGAGCTTGGCGACATTGGGTTCGGCTATCGGCCGCGCGCGGCCTATGCCAGCGACCCAGCCAGGTCGCGCGGGCGGCTCTATGACGAGGTCGAGAGCCCGACTCGCACGCCATTCCAGCGCGACCGCGACCGTATCATTCATTCGACTGCCTTCCGCCGCCTGAAGCACAAGACGCAGGTGTTCGTCGCCCATGAAGGCGACCACTATCGCACCCGGCTGACGCATTCGATCGAGGTGGCGCAGATTGCGCGGGCTCTGGCGCGAGCGCTGCGCGGCGACGAGGATCTGGCCGAGGCGGTCGCCTTGGTGCACGATTTCGGTCACACGCCGTTCGGCCATACCGGCGAGGACGCGCTGAACGAGCGGATGGCCCAATGGGGCGGCTTCGACCACAATGCGCAGTCGCTGCGCGTGGTGACGCGGCTGGAGCGGCGCTATGCCGAGTTCGACGGGCTAAACCTGACCTGGGAAACGCTGGAAGGGCTGGTCAAGCACAATGGGCCGCTGACAGATGCCAAGGGAAAAGGGCTCAAAGGCCCGGTGCCGCAGGCGATCCGCGACTATTCCGAGCTGCACGACCTCGAACTCGACCATTTCGCCGGCATCGAGGCGCAATGTGCTGCGATCGCCGACGATATCGCCTACAACACCCATGACATCGACGACGGCCTGCGCTCCGGCTTCCTGACCTTGGACATGCTGGAAACGGTGGCGCTGCCGGGATCGATCCTGGCAAGCGTGCGCGCGCGCTATCCGGGCCTGGACGATGTGCGCACCGGCCATGAGCTGATGCGCCGGCAGATCACGATGATGGTCGAGGACGTCATTGTTTCCACCACCGCCAATCTTGAGCGCATCAAGCCTGACAGCGCCGAAGCGGTGCGGGCGGCGGGCGAAACGATGGTGACCTTTTCCGCTGACGTGGCGGCGACCGAGAAGGAATTGAAGACCTTTCTCTACAAGCATCTCTACCGGCATGACGAGGTGATGCGCGTGCGCACTCAGGCCGAGCAGATCGTGCGCGACCTGTTCGATGTCTATTACGCCGATCCGCGCGCCATGCCGGACGGCTGGCGGGAGGGGCTCGACCGGGCGGAGGACCGCATCAAGGCGCGCAGCGTCGCCGATTTCCTCGCGGGGATGACGGATACCTACGCCTTGAAGGAACACCGCCGTCTGTTTGACCATACGCCCGATTTAAGCTAGGGCGGGCGCGATTTGCCGGCCAATGAGCCGGTTCCCCTGCACAGTCCGCCAGAGCAAGACCCATGAACATCTTCGCCGATTTCAGCGCGCGAATCACAAAAGCCGTCGAAGCGCTTGATTTGAAAGACAGTAATGGCGTTTCGCCCGACCTGTCGCGCATCGCCGTCGAGCCGCCGCGCGACGCCAGCCATGGCGATCTCGCCACCAATGCGGCGATGGTACTGGCCAAGCCGACAGGGCACAACCCGCGGGCGCTGGCCGAGCGGCTGGTGGAAGTGCTGCGCAGCGACGCCGATGTTGCCGAAGCCGACGTCGCCGGTCCCGGCTTCGTCAATCTCCGGCTCAAGGACGCTTTCTGGCAGGCACATCTGACCGCGGTGCTCGGCGAGGGGCAAAACTACGGCCGCTCGACCATTGGTGGCGGCAAGAAGACCAATGTCGAATATGTCTCGGCCAATCCGACCGGGCCGATGCATGTCGGCCATTGCCGGGGCGCGGTTGTCGGCGACACGCTCGCCAATCTGATGGCCTTCGCCGGCTATGACGTCACCAAGGAATACATCATCAACGACGCCGGCGCGCAGATCGACGTGCTCGGGCGTTCGGCCTTCCTGCGCTACCGCGAAGCGCTGGGCGACGACATTGGCGAGATACCGGCCGGCCTCTATCCCGGCGATTACCTTGTGCCGGTCGGTCAGGCGCTGGCTGCCGAATTTGGCCGCAAGCTCTTGCAGATGCCCGACGATGAGTCGCTGGCAATCGTCAAGGACCGCACGATCGACGCCATGATGGTGATGATCCGCGAGGATCTGGCGTTGCTCAATGTGCATCACGACGTTTTCTTCTCCGAGCGCACGCTGCATGCCGACAATGCCAAAAAAATCCGCTCGGCGATCAACGATCTGACGCTGAAAGGCCATATCTACAAGGGCAAGCTACCGCCGCCCAAGGGCGAGAAGCCGGACGACTGGGAAGACCGCGAGCAGACGCTGTTTCGCTCGACGGCGGTCGGCGACGACATGGACAGGGCGCTGGTCAAGTCCGACGGCTCGTTCACCTATTTCGCCGCCGACGTCGCCTATCTCAAGGACAAGGTCGACCGCGGTTTCGTCGGCCTGATCTATGTGCTGGGCGCCGACCATGGCGGCTACGTCAAGCGGCTGGAAGCGCTGGCGCGGGCGATTGCAGGCGATGATCTGAAGCTGCAACTCACGGTGCTGCTGTGCAATCTGGTGAAGCTGTTTCGCGATGGCGAACCGGTTCGGATGTCGAAGCGGTCGGGCGACTTCGTGACCTTGCGCGAAGCGGTGGAGGAGGTGGGCCGCGATGCGATCCGCTTCATGATGCTCTACCGCAAGAGCGACGCGCCGCTCGACTTCGATTTCGCCAAGGTCACCGAACAGTCCAAGGACAATCCCGTGTTCTACGTGCAGTACGCTTCGGCGCGCTGTCATTCGGTGTTCCGGCAGGCGAGCGAGCAACTGGGCGAGGCCAATTTCGACCGCAACAGCCTGGCCGCGGCCTCGGCGTCGCTCACCGACGAGGGCGAGATCGGCCTGATCCGGAAGCTGGCTGAATATCCCCGGCTGGTCGAATCTGCGGCCCTTGCGCTGGAGCCGCACCGGCTGGCATTCTACCTCTACGATCTGGCTTCCAGCTTCCATGGACACTGGAATCGGGGCACCGAGAATGCCGACTTACGTTTTGTTAAGGTTAACGACCGACAATTGACTCATGCCAGACTAGGGCTGGTGCAGGCTGTTTCGGATGTTTTGACCTCCGGCCTGACGCTGATTGGGGCTGATGCGCCCACTGAGATGCGTTAGGTTTAACTAAAACACCTGTCACCATTTGCCCACATTGCGCTGGTAAGGGCCAACCCTACGCGACGTCCATGGCGTCCGAATGAGTGCGAGTTCGGGAACAATAATGGCAGACAGAACCCAGCTGAGAGTAGCCGACAACAACGACATCGCCGAAGATGATCCGTTCGCTGAACTGACCAGGATCATGGGTTTCGATCCGCGCCAGCCGGTCAAGCCGCAGGCGCCAGCCGTCGAGACGGCTGCGGACGAGGGCGATTTCGACATCGACCTCGAGAAGGAGTTGATGGGCGAATTCGGCGATGAAGTCGGTTCCATGGAGGCCAGCCAGCCAGCTCCCGAGGTTCACCAGCCTGCCGCTGAGCCCTACGAACCTGCTGCCGAGATTCGCGAGCCGGCTTTCGAAACCACCGATGCCGCGATGGACGATGCGCTGGCTGCTTCGCTGGAATATGATTTCGTCTTCGACGATGCCGCCGATCTGGATTTCGGCGCTGCCCCGCAGGCTGCGGCTGCTCCCGTTGAACCCTCGGTTGCCGAACCTTGGTTTGCCGAGCCCGCATTCGACGAAGCTGCATTCGATGACGATTTCGACAATGCCGTGGCCAGTTCACTGGAAAACGTATCGCCGCTCGAAGACGACCTGCCGATTGATGACGAGCTTGCCGCTTCGCTCGAGCAGGGGTTGCTGCTCGATGACGATGCGACCGTCGCCCATGCCGCAGATGTAGCCCAGGTTGCTGCTGCGCCCGCCGACGATGTCGCGTTCGACGATGATTTCGACAATGCCGTCTCGATGTCGCTGGAAGACGAGCTGACGCTGGACGGTCCTGCGCCGGCGCAGGACCAGTATGCCGCGCCAGTAGCCGAGGCGCCGGTCGTCGGAGTCGCCGACCACACTGTTGCCGACGAGGATTTTGCGGGTCATTTCGATGACGCGATGGCCGATGTCGACATGGACTTTGCGGCCCAGGATTTTGCAGCCCAGGATTTTGCGGCCGAGCATTTCGAGCCTCAGGCTTTCGAGGCTCAGCCTGTTGAGGCCGAGGATCCGGAAGAGCGCGATCTGGATGTCAGCGATCTGCAGGCCAGCGCGCCGGTTGAGATGGATGCGCCGGAAGTGAACGAGACGCCGGCCTGGACTGTGGAGGCCAGCCCCTCTCATGAGACTGCGCACGAAGCATTCGACGATTTCGATCTGAGCATCGATGATGCGCTTGCCGATCACGAGCCGGTTGCCGAGATCGCACCCACTCCGGTTCAGCCAACTCCGGTCGCACCAGCCTATGTGGCGCCTACCAATATGGCGACCCCGGCCGCTCCGGTCGCTGACGAACGGACGTTGGAAGATGAACTCAACGCGCTGCTTGGCGCCATGACCACACCACGCCCGGCGCCAGTCGCGCCGATTCCGGTCGTCACCGAGCCCACCAGGGCTGCCGCCATCGAGCCCGCCAGGACTTATGAGCCGGTTGCCCCGGTGCAGCGGTCCGTCGCAACGCCGGTCGCTCCGGTCGATAATCTCGACTGGGACCTGGACGAACACGCGCCGGCTCCTCAGGAGGCCCGGGCGGACGATGCCGATTTCGACGATCTGCTTGCCGGCGAACTCGAGGGCCATGAGCCCGAGATCGAGTTCGATGATCATGCCTTCGATGCGGCGCTCGCCAAGGGCATCGATCTCGGTAATGACACGGCAGCACCGGTCGCTGGCGATTGGCGCTCGACGCCGCCGGAGCCGGCGCGTTCGTGGAGCCGCGTGACTCCCACCCCGGCCCAGCCTTCCTTTGCAGCGCAGCCGCAACCTTCTTTTGCAGAAAAGCCGTCCATGCCGCCGGCGGCAGCGCCAAGCTATCGCGACCAGCCGGTTGCAGCTGCTGCCTATGTGGCGCCGACGCCATCGCGCCAGGCGCCGCCTCAGGCCTATGACGAGATGCCGGATGTCGAGACGGTCGATGTGCCGGAGCGTGTGGTGGCGATTGCCGACGACCTCGACATTCCAGAACTCAGCTTCGAGCAAGACGAGCCGGCCGCCTATGACGACATCGACGCCGAATTCGCCGGCATGCTCAACGAGATGAACGCGGTGGAAGTGGCGCCGCCCACTGCCGCACGCAGTGCCGGCTATGATGACGATTCCTACAGTTCCGGCTTCAGTTCGGGCCACGAGCTCGACCAGCGCGCCTATGCGGCGCGGCCAGCCGAAGTGCTTGCAGCCACGCAAGCTCACCACGCCGATGCCGCCGGCGGCTTCGACATGGACGATCTGCCCGGCAGCCAGCCGGTTTCGCAGGCCGACGATTTCGCGGTCGACGAACTCGACTACGATCCGGATCTGGACGAGGCAATGGCGGTGCCGGGCCTCGCCGCGCTGGAAGCCGCACGGCCGCGCAGGAGCGGCCTGCTGGTCGCGGGGGTCGTTGCTGCGGTTGCGATTGCCGGCGGCCTTGGCGCCTTCGCCTTGTCGTTCGGCGGAAAGGGCGGCAGCGATGCGCCGGTCATTGTCAAAGCCGACAACAGGCCGATCAAGGTCAAGCCCGAAAATCCGGGCGGCGCCGTGGTGCCGAACCAGGACAACAAGGTTTATGATGCGGTCGCCAAGGGCACCAAGCCGGCCGAGCCGGTTCAGGAGAAGCTGGTCACCAACACCGAAGAGCCGGTCGATGTGAAGGCGCAGGAGCCTGAAAGCCGCGTCGTCGATCTGTCGCCCGACGATACTGCCCCAGGCCCCAACGCTGCCGGCAACCCCGAAGCTGCCGTCAACCCCGAAGCTGCCGTCAACCCCGACGCGGCTGTCGCGCCGGCGCCAAAGTCCGAGGACCGCATCGCTCAGGTGCTGCAGGAAGCCGACAAGAACCCCGATACGGTCGCCGTTGCCCCGCGCAAGGTGCGGACCATGGTGGTCAAGCCCGACGGCTCGTTGGTGGCACGCGAGGACTCGACGCCGGCCGCGCCGCAGGTTGCGGCGACTGAGCCGCTTGACCCGGCGCCGCAGCACGTCGCCCCTTCGGCCGATGCCGAGCAGACCGGCACCGTGGCGCCTGCCGATCAGGCAAATAGCGACGAGGCAAGTGCCGAGACCGCCAAGCCGGTCAAGCCGGTGAAGCCGGCGGCCACGCCGAAGGCTGAGACCCAGTCCGCCAACACGCCGCAGACGGTTGCCGTAGCGCCGCAGCGCCCGTCCGACCAGCCGGTCGACGTGGTCGGCGAGGTCAAGCCCGACCAGGTTGCCTCCATCCCGGCGACGGCTTCGACATCGGGCGGTTCGTGGTCGATGCAGATCGCTTCGCAGCCGACGGTCGAAAGCGCCCAGGCCAACTACGCCGACCTGCAGCGCCGCTATGGAAATGTGCTCGCCGGTCGCACCGCCAACATCGTCAAGGCGGAGATCGCCGGCAAGGGCACCTTCTACCGTGTCCGGGTGCCTGCGCAATCGCGCAACGATGCGATCAATCTGTGCACCAGCTACAAGGCTGCCGGCGGCAACTGCTTCGTGTCGCGGTAAGGCCGGATCCAATTATCAGAGCCGGTGCGTTCCCAAGGGTCGCGCCGGCTTTTTCATGTGGATGGGCGAGAGGTTGAGGCGCTTGCCGTCCGGGGAGATTCCCTTTGCCGGCGCGAAGCCCTAAACTGGTGGAATGACCGAATCAAAATCCATGATCCTCGGCTGTGCCGGGAAATCGCTGACCCGCGAAGAAATCCGTTTCTATCGCAATGAATGCCCGTGGGGCTTCATCCTGTTTGCGCGCAATATCGGCGAAACGGAGCAGATCCGCGATCTGGTCGCCGAAATGCGCGACTGTATCGGGCGGTCCGATGCGCTGGTGTTCATCGACCAGGAAGGTGGCCGGGTGCAGCGCCTGCGGCCGCCGCTGGCGCCGAACTATCCCGCCGGCGGCGCGCTCGGCGCATTGTGGCGCAAGGACCATGATGCCGGCACCCGCGCTGCCTGGCTGATGGCGCGGCTGCACGCGTTCGACCTGTTGCGCTACGGTATCTCGGCCGATTGCCTGCCGGTGCTGGACGTGCCGATCGAGGGCGCCAGCGACGTCATCGGCGCGCGCGCCTATGGCAAGGAGCCGCGCCCGGTCATCGAACTTGGCCGCGCCGCCGCGGAAGGGCTGATGTCCGGCGGCGTGTTGCCGGTCATGAAGCATATTCCGGGCCATGGACGCGCCTTCGCCGACACGCATTTCGAGCTGCCTGTGGTCGACGCCTCGCTGAGCGACCTGCAGCGGCATGATTTCGCCCCTTTCCGCGAGCTTAGCCATCTGCCGATGGCGATGACGGCGCATGTCGTCTACAGCGCCATCGATCCGAACAACCCAGCGACCACCTCAGGCAAGGTCATCGACGAGATCATCCGCCGCGAGATCGGCTTCGACGGGCTGTTGATGAGCGACGACACCTCGATGAAGGCACTTTCTGGGGATTTCCCGACAAAGGCGGCCTCGATCCTTGCGGCGGGCTGCGATCTGGTCCTTCACTGCAATGGCGTTTTCGAGGAGATGGCAGGCATCGCATCGCGAACCACGGGACTTGAAGGGACGTCGCTGGAGCGCGCCAACCGGGCGCTGACCTATATAAGGGATCGCGACCGGGCCGACGAAACCGAGATACGCGCCGAGTTTGCCACCTATTTCGATGCGGTGGCCTAGAGACGGATGATTTCAGGTCTGTTCGACCTGAAATCTGAATCCGTCTCTAAATTAGATAGAGAGAGCATGATGTCGTCCGAAAACCGCTTCACACTTTTCGGCATCATGCTCTAACCAGAGGTAAAGGAACAAGTGGCGGAGACATTGGACAGCAAGGCTGCGAAGGCCGCACCGATGGACCGTCTGTGGGCCGAGAACGACGATTCACGGGTCACCGGCGACCCGTCGCTGGTCGTCGACGTCGCCGGGTTCGAAGGTCCGCTCGACCTCTTGCTGCATCTCGCCCGCAACCAAAAGGTCGATCTGTCGCGGATTTCCATCTTGGCGCTGGTCGAGCAATATCTGACCTTCGTCGAGACGGCGAGGGCGCTGAGGCTTGAGCTTGCCGCCGACTACCTGGTGATGGCGGCGTGGCTGGCCTTCCTCAAGTCGAAGCTCCTCATCCCCAAGCAGCCCGGCGAGGAAGGCGAAAGCGGCGAGGAACTGGCCGCGGTGCTGCAGTTCCGGCTGAAGCGTCTGGAGGCCATGCGCGACGCCTCGGCAAGGCTGGTCAACCGCAACCGGCTCGGCCGCGACGTGTTTGCACGCGGGATGCCTGAAATGGTCATCGTCGAGAAGCGTAACGCCTATTCGGCCTCGCTCTACGATTTGCTCACCGCCTATGCGCAGCAGCGCCAGAAACAGGCGATCACCAATGTGACAATTGCCCGGCGTGGCGTGTGGTCGCTCAAGGATGCGCGCGATATCCTGACCCGGCTGATCGGCTCGCTGCGCGACTGGACGGCGCTGGACAGCTATCTGATCAATTACCTGACCAGCCCGGACGAACGGCGTACCGCGATTGCCAGCTCGTTTGCGGCGTCGCTGGAACTGGTGCGCGAAGGCAGCATCGAGATGCGGCAGGACCAGGTGTTCGCGCCGCTCTATCTGCGCGGCCGCGCGCAGCCAATCAAGGCAGTCGAGGTGGCATCATGAGCGAACGCGCCAACGCTTCGGTCATTCCGTTCAAGGTCGAAGAAGAGACCGAGGAGGGCATTGTCGCCCAGGATCCGACTGATACCCTGCTTCTGAATCCTGGCGAACGGCTGCATATGGCCGAAGCCATACGCATGGCCGAGGCGATCGTGTTCGCCAGCGCCGAGCCGGTCAGCGAAAAGCAGCTCGCAGCCAGATTGCCCGACGGCATCAGCATAGCCGCTGCCATGGCTGAGCTGCAGCAGATCTATGCGCGGCGCGGCGTCAATCTGGTCCGGGTCGGCGATGCCTGGGCGTTCCGTACCGCCGGCGATCTCGCCTTCCTGATGAGCCGCGACACGCTGCAGCAGCGCAAGCTGTCGCGCGCGGCGCTCGAAGTGCTGGCGATCATCGCATACCACCAGCCGGTGACGCGCGCCGAGATCGAGGACATCAGAGGCGTCGAGACCTCGAAGGGCACGCTGGATACGCTGCTCGAAACGGAATGGGTGCGCATGCGCGGCCGCCGCCGCACGCCCGGCCGTCCCGTCACCTACGGCACGACAGACACTTTCCTCGACCATTTCGCACTGGAGGAGATCCGCGATCTTCCCGGGATGGACGAACTGAAGGGGGCAGGGCTGCTCTCCGGCCGCATGCCGTCGAATTTCGCCATCCCGTTGCCGCCGGCCGATCCGGACGCGCTGACCGAGGACGAGGATGCGTTGACCGACATCGATCTCGAGGAACTCGGCCTGCTGACGCCGCGCGTCACGGAAGATTGACCGCAAGCCGCTGTCAAAAAGCTGCATTGCTGCGGTAGATGCGCCGATTGGTAGCGGGCAGCTTTGCCGAAAATGCGTGACATAAGCCACGCCTTCATAAACTTTGTCGCTGTTGTGTTTGAATCCCAACGCGAAAACGCATAGATCATCGCCAGGGAAAACATTCGAGAGAGAGTTACAATGGGTTCATTTTCGATTTGGCACTGGATGATCGTGCTGGTGATCGTGCTGCTGGTGTTCGGCCGCGGCAAGATACCCGAGCTGATGGGCGACATGGCCAAGGGCATCAAGAGCTTCAAGAAGGGCATGGCCGACGACGATACCGCCGAAGACAAGCGCACCGTCGAGCACCGCCCGGACGAGACCGTTTCGGCAGTGAAGGAAAAGGCCAGCAAGAGCTGAGCCGAAGGTTGTTGCTTTTGTGCAAGTCGTTGTCCCAAAACCGCTTCGCACTTTTGAGCGACAAGCACTAGTCGGAACTGATTGCCATGTTTGAAGTCGGCTGGACCGAAATGCTGGTGATCGCGATCGTCATGATCGTGGTCGTCGGACCCAAGGATTTGCCCAATATGCTGCGCACCTTCGGCCGCACGACGGCGAAGCTGCGTGCCATGGCCTCCGACTTCCAGAAGCAGTTCAACGAGGCGTTGAAGGAAGCCGAGCTCGACGACGTCAAGAAGTCTGTCGATACGCTGCGCGGCCTCAATCCGGCGGCCGAAATCCGCAAGCAGCTCAATCCGTTCGAACAGGCGGCAGCCGAGGTTCGCTCCGGCGTCGATGCGGTGATGAAGCCGAAGCCCGCCGTCGACCCCTCAACGCCGGCGGCAGAAACACCACACCCGGCCGAGCCGCTCAAGAACGGCGCGACGGTGATGCCGGGTCTCAACGGACCGGAAACAGCGCCGGCGGCGCCGATCCTTCCGGCGATGACCGATCAGGCGGTGGTGACACCGGCTGCAGCAACAGCAGCGCCACGAAACGCGCGCGCCAAGAAGGCCGCGATATCGGCAGCCAAGGCAGCACCGGCAAAGCCGGCGCCTGCGGCGAAGGTTGCGGCCAAGCCGTCAGCGGCGCCCGCCAAGGCTGCACCTGGAAAAGCCGCCACCAAGCCCGCTGCTGCACCGAAGGCAGTCACAAAGGCTGAGCCGAAGCCTGCGCCGGCCACGAAGCCCGCGCCCAAGAAGACGGCGGGGGCCGCCAAGTGAGCATTACGGACAGCGAAAAGGACGAGATCGAGAAGTCGTCGGCTCCGCTGATGGAGCATCTGGTCGAACTGCGCCGCCGGCTGATCTGGTCGATCGGCGGTTTCTTCGTCGCCTTCCTCGTCTGCTTCTTCTTCGCCAAGAAGCTGTTCAATCTTTTGGTCGTTCCGTTCAAATGGGCCACGCAATGGGCCGGGCTCGATCCGCACAAGGTCGAGCTGATCTATACGGCGCCGCAGGAATTCTTCTTCACCCAGGTCAAGCTCGCCATGTTCGGCGGCATGGTCATCGCCTTTCCGCTGATCGCCACGCAGATCTACAAATTCATCGCGCCAGGCCTCTACAAGAACGAACGCAACGCGTTCCTGCCGTTCCTTATCGCATCGCCGATCCTGTTCCTGATGGGAGCGTCGCTGGTCTATTTCTTCTTCACGCCGATGGTGATGTGGTTCTTCCTCGCCATGCAGCAGGCCGGCACCGACGACCAGGTGCAGATTTCGCTGCTGCCGAAAGTGTCGGAATATCTCAGCCTGATCATGACGCTGATCTTCTCCTTCGGCCTGGTGTTCCAGCTGCCGGTGGTGACCAGCCTGATGACGCGCGTCGGCATGCTGTCGTCGAAGGCGCTGGCCGAGAAGCGCAAATGGGCGATCGTCATCGCCTTCGTCGTCGCGGCGGTGCTGACGCCGCCTGATCCGATGAGCCAGATCGGTTTGGCCATCCCGACCATCCTGCTCTACGAGGTGTCGATCTGGGCGGCCCGGCTGATCGAGCGCGATCAGGTCAAGCAGAAGCTGGCGCGCGAGAAGCAGGAAGCCGCCGAAGCCGTGGCCGAAAAGGCGGCGGACGCGTCCTCAAAGCAGGCTCGTTCATAGGCTGTCGCGTTCGGGTATCCGCGTTAGCGGAAAAACGCGACAGCCGCTGACCCTCATCTTGCATCGATGAAGGATGCGGTTTACCCCCTCAGCCTTATTCTGAGGACGAACCAACCATGCTTGATATCAAATGGATTCGCGACAACCCGAAGGCCCTTGTCGAGGCGCTGGCCAAGCGCTCGTGGTCGGCTGACGAGGCGCAGTCCACGGTCGATGAGCTGATCAAGAAGGACGAAGCGCGGCGCGAGCACGTCACCGAGCTGCAGACCAAGCAGGAACGCCGCAACGCCGCCTCGAAGGAGATCGGCAACGCCATGCGTTCGGGCGACACGGCACTTGCCGAAAAGCTCAAGGCCGAAGTCGGCGATATCAAGACCTTCATCCAGAATGGCGAGGCGCGCGAGCGCGAGCTCGACAAGACGCTGAACGATGCGCTGGCGGTGCTGCCGAATGTGCCGCTCGACGACGTGCCGGTCGGCAAGGACGAGCACGACAATGTCGTCAAGCATATCGTCGGCGAGGTGCCGACTCGGCCGAACTGGGTGAAGGAGCATTTCGAGATCGGCGAAGCGCTCGGCATGATGGATTTCGAGCGGGCGGCAAAGCTGTCGGGATCACGCTTCACCGTGCTGAAGAGCGGGCTGGCGCGGATGGAGCGCGCCATCGGCCAGTTCATGCTCGATCTGCACACGACCGAGCATGGCTATGAAGAAGTCATCCCGCCACTGATGGTGCGCGACGAAGTGCTTTTCGGGACCAACCAGCTGCCGAAATTCGAGGACGACCTGTTCTTCGTGCAGCATGGCGATGGCCGGCTCGGGTTGATTCCAACCGCCGAGGTCCCGCTCACCAACCTGGTGCGCGAAGAAATCACGGCCCATGAAAAGCTGCCGCTGCGCTATACGGCGCTGACGCCGTGCTTCCGCTCGGAAGCGGGCTCCGCCGGCCGCGACACGCGCGGCATGTTGCGCCAGCACCAGTTCTACAAGGTCGAGCTGGTCTCGGTCACCGACCAGGAGTCTTCGCTCGCCGAGCACGAGCGGATGACGCAGTGCGCCGAAGAGGTGCTGAAGCGACTGGAGCTGCCGTTCCGCACCATGGTCCTGTGCACGGGCGACATGGGGTTTGGCGCGCGCAAGACCTACGACATCGAGGTCTGGCTGCCTGGACAGAACGCCTATCGCGAGATCTCGTCCTGTTCAGTGTGCGGCGACTTCCAGGCCAGGCGCATGGATGCCCGCTACAAGGACAGGGACGGCAACGGCAACCGCTTTGTGCACACGCTGAACGGTTCGGGCACCGCTGTCGGCCGTGCGCTGATTGCCGTCATCGAAAACTACCAGAATGAGGATGGCAGCGTAACCATTCCTGAAGTGCTGCGGCCTTATATGGGCGGTCTGGCGAAGATCGAATCGAAGTAATGCGCATCCTTCTGACCAATGATGACGGCATTCATGCCGAGGGCCTGGCGTCGCTCGAAAGCATCGCCCGCACGCTGTCGGACGATGTCTGGGTCGTGGCGCCGGAGCAGGACCAGTCCGGCTACGCGCACTCGCTGTCGATCTCGGAGCCGCTCCGGCTGCGCAAGATCGGCGAGAAACACTACGCCGTGCGCGGCACGCCGACCGACTGCGTCATCATGGGCGTCAAGAAGATCCTGCCTGGCGCGCCGGACCTGATCCTGTCCGGTGTCAATTCCGGCGCCAACATCGCTGACGACGTCACCTATTCCGGCACCGTCGCCGGCGCCATGGAAGGCGCGCTGCTCGGCATCCGCTCGATCGCACTCAGCCAGGGTTATTCCTATGTCGGCGAGGACCGCGTCGTTCCCTATGAGACCACCGAGGCGCTGGCGCCGGCGTTGCTGAAAAAGCTCGTCGCCATGCCGCTGCCGGACGGCGTGCTGCTCAACGTCAACTTTCCCAACTGCCTCCCTGACGAGGTTGCCGGCACCGTCGTGACGTCGCAGGGCAAGCTGGTGCACAGCCTTTGGGTCGACGAGCGCCGCGACGGGCGCGGCCTGCCTTATTACTGGCTGCGCTTCGGCCGCGAGCCGGTCGAGGGCAAGCAGGGCACCGATCTCCATGCTCTGCGCAACCGGCTCGTGTCTGTGACGCCGCTGCAGCTTGACCTCACCGCGCATGAAATCCGTGACCAACTGACCAAGGCGCTGTCTGAATAAGGTGTTCGCATGAAGAAGGTTCTGGCATGAACTTGCCGCTCGACGATCGCGAGGGTTTTGCCGCTTTCCTGCTGCGCCTGCGCGGCCAAGGCGCGGTGCCGAAGGCGCTGATCGCAGCCTTCGAGGCGACGCCGCGGCGCGGCTTCCTCAACGGCCAGTTCCATTCCATCGCCTGGTCGGACGGCATGCTGCCGATCGAATGCGGCGAGGCGATCGAGGGCGCCGATCTGCAGGCGGCGGTGATTGCGGCCCTGGCAATAGAGCCCGGCAACCGGGTGCTGGAGATCGGCACCGGCTCGGGCTACACGGCAGCGGTGATGTCGCGGCTCGCGGCGCGCATCGTCAGCGTCGACCGCTACAAAACGCTGGCCGAGCAGGCCAGGCAACGCTTCGAGGCGCTCGGCATCGGCAATGTCATCGTGCGCCAGGCCGACGGTTCCAACGGGCTTGCCAATGAAGCGCCGTTCGACCGCATCGTAGCCTGGGCGGCTTTCGACAGCCTGCCGCGCTTCCTGCTCGACCAATTGTCGAGCGGCGGCATCGTCATTGCCCCGATCGGGCCGGAGGAGGGCGAGCAGGTGCTGGCCAAGCTGACCAAGGTCGGCAGCCGCTTCGAGCGCGAGGATATCGGCACCGTGCGCCTGCAGCCGATCCTGCGCAGCGTCGCGGCGGTTATTTAGGTGCGCTGATATTCATGTGAGGCCGGCCTGCAAATGGCAGGTTCCTGCGCTTCCGGTGCTCACATGTTTGAGTACGCTCCGCTCCGGCCTTCGCCGGTCGAAGCCGTCATAAATGCCTCCGCTCTATGAAGGCTACGGCCGGCGTAGGCCGGTTCTCAGAACCTGTCATTTTCGACTCGGCCTGACCTGAATCTCAACGCACCTTCGGCGCGTTCGAAAATGTTTTAAGAAAATTTGCGTCTGATTCTATGGGGTTAACCCGCCAGTAACATTAACGCGCTTTAATCATGACCAGTGTGTACCGGGTCTGTGCGGGTTAGTGCGATGCAATTCAGTGTTTTGAAGGCAAACGGGCGTACTCTGTCGCGGGGCTGCGCTGTCCTCATGCTAGCCGGAGTGGCGGCGGGGTGTAGCTCCCAAGTCTCGCGGTTCAATGGTGTCGACGACGTCTTCACCTCCTCGACCAACAATCAGCGCGCCATCATCGACAAGCAGAGCACCGCTCAGCCCTATCCGGGCGATGTGGCGGCCGAGCCGATCGCTGCGGCACCTGTCGATGGCAGCCATAACCAGTCGGTCAGCCGCTCCAGCCTGGAGCCGGTCACCGTCCAGCAGCTGCCGCCGCCGAGCGCGCCCAAAGCTGCTCCGATGCGTACCGCTTCCGCGCCGGCGCTTGCACCGGCACCGCATGTCGACAGAACGACTACCGGCACCGTCCAGCCGGCGAGGCCGTTCAAGAATGCCGGTGACTCCGATCCGAAACCAGTTGCGGCTGGTACGCCGCATGCGACCGAGATCGTGGTCAGCGACGGCGAGACCATTTCCGGCATCGCTCATCGCTATCATGTGCCCGCCGACGTGATCATGAAGGTCAACGGCTTGAGCGCCACCAAGGGGCTGAAGACCGGTCAGAAACTGGTCATCCCGGCCTATGCCTATTCAAGCAAGGGGACAGAGCCGAAACTTGCCGACGGCAAGCCGGCAAACAGCCCCAAGGCGCCGGCGCCGGAAAAGGTCGCCGTGCTGCCGCAGCAGCCGAAACTCAAGGACGGCAAGTCCGCCGCGCAGGTTGACGCTTCGGCAGCGAACAAGCCGAAGACCGACAAGCCGGCGCAGACGGCCTCGGCCGCGCCAAAGGCCGGCGCGGGCACCTACACGGTCCAGTCAGGCGACACCATGTCCTCCATCGCCAGGAAGACCGGCGTTGGCGTCGTGGTGCTGAAGCAGGCGAACGGCATGCAGGACGGCCTGCTCAAGATCGGCCAGACGCTGAAGGTTCCGGCAGGTGGCACCGCAACGGTCGCCAGCGCCAAGCCGGCCAAAGTTGATCCGGTGACGACCGCGACCACCCAACCGGCGGCAAAGCCGACGGAGACACTCGCCACCTACACGCCGCCGAAGAAGGACGCCAAGGTTATCCAGCAGGCCGAGGACGACGATGCTGTTGCGCCCGATGCCACCGGCATCGGCAAGATGCGTTGGCCGGTGCGTGGCCGCGTCATCTCCAATTTTGGTGGCGGCAAGGATGGTGTCGACATCGCCGTGCCTGAGGGGACGCCGGTCAAGGCGGCCGAAAACGGCGTGGTCATCTATGCCGGCGACGGCCTCAAGGAATTCGGCAATACGGTTCTGGTGCGCCACGAAAACGGGCTGGTCACCGTCTATGGTCACGCCAGGTCGATCGAGGTGCAGCGCGGCCAGAAGGTCAAGCGCGGCCAGGAAATCGCGCTGTCGGGCATGAGCGGGACCACCGACTCGCCGAAACTGCACTTCGAAGTGCGCAAGAACTCGGCCCCGGTCGACCCCTCTGGCTATCTCGAATAGAACAATAAACGTTTTGCAGGCCGTCTGACCTCCAGTCCGGCCCGCCGGCTCAGCCCGCTCCGCAAGGGGCGGGCTTTTTCAGTGACCTGACGGAAATCAATCAGTCGTTCAGCGGCTTGCCGAGCCGGCCGGCCAGATCCTGGGTGAACTGCCAGGCGACGCGGCCCGAGCGGCTGCCGCGCGTCGTTGCCCATTCCAGCGCCTCGGCGCGCAGCTGCTCCGGGTGGATAGTGAGCCCGTGATGGCTGGCATAGCTGTTGACCATGTCGAGATATTCGTCCTGCGAACATTTGTGGAAGCCGAGCCACAGGCCGAAACGGTCGGACAGCGAAACCTTTTCCTCGACCGCCTCGGACGGGTTGATGGCGGTCGAGCGCTCATTGTCGATCATGTCGCGCGGCAACAGGTGCCGGCGGTTCGACGTGGCGTAGAAGATGACATTGGCCGGGCGGCCCTCGACGCCGCCTTCAAGGGCTGCCTTCAGCGACTTGTAGGAGGTGTCGTCATGGTCGAAGGAGAGGTCGTCGCAAAACAGGATGAAGCGAAACGGCGCCGCCTTCAGCAGGCCCATCAGCCTGGGCAGCGTGTCGATATCCTCGCGATGGATCTCGATCAGCTTGAGCGGCAGGTCGGATTTGGCCTGGGCGTTGATCTGCGCATGCACGGCCTTGACCAGCGAGGATTTGCCCATGCCGCGCGCACCCCACAACAACACATTGTTGGCGGCATGGCCGGCGGCGAAGCGTTCCGTGTTTTCGACCAGAATGTCGCGCACGCGGTCGACGCCGCGGATCAGGCCGATGTCGACGCGGTTGACCTTGCGCACCGGCTCGAGATAGCCGGGGTCGGCCTGCCAGACGAAGCAATCGGCAACCGCAAGATCGGTTTGCGGCACCGGCGGCGGGGCGAGGCGGGTGACCGCCTCGATCAGGCGGTCGAGCTTTTGGTTCAGGGCCTCGATGGTGCTGTCGGTCATGTCTCGTCTTTTATGTTTCCGCACGAACGTGCGTAGGGGCCGAAATCGTCTTGATCCGGGCGAGATAGAAACTGGTTCCAAGCTTTTGTTTGGGCATGATCTTTTGCGAAAACCACGCCCGTATTCCGGGAGCATGCTCTAACACGGGTCAACCGGCCGGAAAAGCAGCTGAAAGCCCGGCCGCGCAGTTGCATTGGTAACTTTACCCACTATATTCCGGCCAAATTTGGCGAGGCCGCCCTACGGCCTTCTTCGTAACCAGGAGTTCTTGATGTTCGTCACACCGGCATACGCCCAAGCTACCGGAACTCCGCTTGGTCCGTTCGGGGATATCGGCATGATACTCCCGTTCGTTCTGATCTTCGTGATCATGTATTTCCTCATCATCCGGCCGCAGCGCGCCCAGTTGAAGAAGCGCCAGGAGATGATCTCGGCCGTGCGCCGTGGCGACACGGTCATCACCGGCGGCGGCTTCGTCGGCAAGGTGACCAAGGTGATCGACGACAATGAGCTTGAGATCGACCTTGGCGGCGGCACCAAGGTGACGGCGCTGCGCTCGACGATCGCCGATGTTCGGGTCAAGGGCGAGCCGGTGGCCAACCAGAACGCCAAGAAGTAAGCCAGTTTCCCAAGCGGAGCGATCCGCGGGCAGAGCTCTGACAAAAGACGGCGTATGGTCCATTTTTCGCGCCTGAAAATGATCCTGATCTGGCTTGCTATGGCCACAATGCTCGTCGACGCGCCCAGTCTTCACGCTGCCGGCGCGGACGTGCTGCTTCGATTGGACGCGACCGATGTGATCGATCGCCGGTTGGAGGCGACGCGTGACGAAATCAGGACGCTGCTGCGCGATGCAAGGATCGGCTATACTGCTCTTGCTAAGTCGGGTCGGGCCGTTCAGGTGCATATCACCGACGCCGCTCAGGTCGGCGCGGCCAAGATGGCATTGAAGGCGGTGACTGATCCTGTCCTTGGCAGCGCTGGTCCTGTCCAGGAAATGATCCTGGATGATACCGGAGCAGCGTTGCTCAAGTTCACGGTAACAGACACAGGTATCAAGTATCGGATGTCGATCGCGCTTGCGCAGTCGATCGTGGTCATTAAGAATCGCCTGCGTGATCTTGGTGTAGCCGACCCAGTAGTGCGGCCAGAGGGCGAAGACGGTATGCTGGTCCGGACCTCGGGCGTTGCGGATTTGCAAAGGCTGAGGAGAATTCTCACCCGAACCGGAATGCTGACTTTTCAGTGGGTTGATGAGTCGATGCCGGTCGCTGATGCGATCAATGGCCGGACGCCCGCTGGCTCGGTGGTGGTTTATTCGAAGGACGATCCACCGGTTCCCTATCTGGTTGAGAGCCGAACGATCGTTTCCAGTGACGACATTGTCAATGCTCAGGCGACTCCCAACTCCGTCACAAATGAGCCGGCGGTTTCGTTCACCTTCGATTCCAGGGCAACGGCACGCGTTGCGCAGGCGACCTCGCAGAATGTCGGCAAGCTATTTGCGATGATCCTCGACAACCAAGTGCTTTCGGTGCCAGTCGTCCGCGAGCCAATTCTTAACGGCCGCGGCCAGATATCGGGCAACCTTACAAAGGAGAACGCCGATGATCTGGCCTTGCTTTTGCGTTCCGGACCGATGCCTGCACAATTGAAAATAGTCGAGTAGCGCACGATAGCGCCCGGCGGTGATCAGAATTAGAATGGAACCGACAGAGGCGATTGACGCCGAAACCGCTGCCGGCGGCAGCGCCAAATTGACCTCAGCGCGCTCGACAATCGGCGAAGTGCGGGTTAAGGGCGAGCCGGTGGCAAATAAGAACGCCAAGAAATAACCGAATTGTCGGCGGAACGATCCGCCAGTACGCCCTGACGGACAACGCCATATGCTGTATTTTTCGCGCCTGAAGATGATCCTGATCTGGATCGCCGTGGCCGTCACATTCATCCTTGCCGCGCCAAATCTCTTCCCGGCCAGCACATTGGCGCAATTGCCCAACTGGGTGCCGAAGCGGCAGATGACGCTTGGTCTCGATCTGCAGGGCGGTTCGCACATCCTCTTGCAGATGGACCAGAACGACCTGGTCAAGGCGCAGCTGGAAACGACGCGCGACGAGATCCGCACGCTGCTGCGCGATGCCAAGGTGGGCTATACCGGCCTTGGCGGCACCGGCAGGACCGTACAAGTGCGCATCACCGATCCAACCCAGATCGATGCCGCCAAGGCGGCGCTTAAGCCGCTGACCGATCCGGTCGCCGCCGGCCTGTTCACCGGTGGCTCCATCCAGGAGATGTCCCTGGATGATTCCGAAGCCGGGCTGCTCAAATTCACCGTCACCGACGCCGGCATCAAATACCGCACCTCGGCCGCATTGGCGCAGTCGATCGAAGTCGTCGAGCGTCGCGTCAACGAACTCGGCACCACCGAGCCGATCGTGCAGCGGCAGGGCGACGACCGTGTACTCGTCCAGGTGCCGGGCCTGCAGGATCCGCAAAGGCTGAAGGAGATCATCGGCCAGACCGCCAAGATGACCTTCCAGATGGTCGATACCTCGATGTCGGTGCAGGATGCGCTGAACGGCCGCCCGCCGGCAGGCTCCTCGGTGCTTTATTCGCAGGACGATCCGCCGGTTCCGTATCTGGTGGAAAATCGCGTCATCGTGTCCGGTGAAGATCTTGCCAAGGCGACGGCAACCTATGATTCCCGAAACAACGAGCCGGTGGTTTCGTTCGTCTTCAACTCGCGCGGTGCGACGCGATTCGGCCAGGCGACGCAGCAGAATGTCGGCAAGCCGTTCGCCATCATCCTCGACAATCAGGTGATTTCGGCGCCGGTGATCCGCGAACCGATCCTCGGCGGCAGCGGCCAGATCTCAGGCAATTTCACCGCCGAAAGCGCCAACGACCTCGCCGTGCTGCTGCGCGCCGGCGCGCTGCCGGCAAAGCTGACCGTGATCGAAGAACGCACCGTCGGCCCGGGCCTCGGCCAGGATTCGATCCATGCCGGCAAGGTCGCCGGCATCATCGGCTCCATTCTCGTCGTCGCCTTCATGTTCGTCGCCTACGGACTTCTCGGCTTCCTCGCCAACATTGCGCTCGCCGTGCACGTGGCGATGATCGTCGGGGTCTTGTCGCTGCTTGGCGCGACACTGACCTTGCCCGGCATTGCCGGTATCGTGCTGACCATCGGCATGGCGGTCGATTCCAACGTGCTGATCTATGAGCGTATCCGAGAGGAGCGACGGGCCGGCCGTTCGGTCATCCAGTCGATCGACACAGGCTTCACCAAGGCGTTGGCGACCATCGTGGATTCCAACGTGACGTCGCTGATTGCCACGGTCGTGCTGTTCTATCTCGGCACCGGACCGGTCAAGGGCTTCGCCATCACCTATGCCATCGGCATTTTGACCACGGTGTTCACCGCCTTCACCTTCACCCGTCTGCTGGTGTCGATCTGGCTGCGCCGTGCGCGTCCGAAGGAATTGCCGCGTGCGCCGGTGACCTTCGTTCCGGCCGGCACGAAAATCCCGTTCATGGGCATCCGCCGCTGGACGTTCGCACTGTCCAGCCTGCTGTCGATCGCGTCGGTTATCGGATTCCTGACCATCGACATCAACTACGGCATCGACTTCAAGGGCGGCTCGATCATCGAGGTGCAGTCCAAGCAAGGCGACGCCGATATTGGCGATATCAGAAGCCGGCTGTCGGAGCTCAATATCGGTGAAGTGCAGGTCCAGCAATTCGGCGCGCCGAATGACGTGCTGATCCGCGTTGGCACCCAGGATGGCGGTGAGAACGCCGAGCAGACCGTCATCGACAAGGTGCGCGGCGAGCTGCAGGACAATTACGATTTCCGCCGCGTCGAGGTGGTGGGTCCCACCGTTTCGGGCGAACTGGCCAAGCAAGGCACGATTGCGATGATCATCGCGCTGATCGGCATCCTGGTCTATGTCTGGTTCCGCTTCGAATGGCAGTTCGCGGTCGGCGCAATCGTGGCGACGGTGCACGATGTGGTGATGACGCTGGGCTTCTTCGTCATCACCGGGCTCGAGTTCAACCAGTCTTCGCTGGCGGCGATCCTGACCATTATCGGCTATTCGCTCAACGACACGATCGTCGTCTATGACCGTGTTCGAGAAGATTTGCGAAAATACAAACGAATGCCGCTCCCACAATTGTTGAACAACGCCATCAACGAGACGCTGTCGAGAACGACGCTGACTTCGGTGACGACCATCCTGGCGCTGCTGGCGCTGGTGTTGTTCGGCGGCGAGGTGATCCGCTCGTTCACCATGGCGATGCTGTTCGGCGTCGTCTTCGGCACCTATTCGTCGATCTTCATCGCAGCGCCCTTGCTGATCCTGTTCAGGCTCAGGCCGCAGGGAGCGAGCGCCGATGAGGAGAAGCCGGTTGGTGGCGGCAAGGCCATGGCGACCTGACGGCTGCGCTGGTGGCAAAAGGCATCGTCATCCGCGAGGCGCATTTCCCCGGACGGGCGCCGATCGAAGCCTACGGCAATGGCGGCTTCCGCTTCGCCGACATGTCGCATCGCGGCTCGCTTCTTTGCCTGCCCTCCGGCATCCATGGCTGGGAGCCGGCCGATCCGCTGGCCCTGACGGCGGCGGATTTCGACCTGCTGCTGGCTGAGGCCGGCAAGGTCGAGATCCTGCTGGTCGGCACAGGCAAGGATTTGCGGCCCTTGCCGACAGCACTTCGGGCGGCGCTGAAAGCGGCTGGCATTGGCTCCGACCCGATGTCGACGGGGGCAGCGGTGCGGACCTACAATGTTCTGCTTGCCGAAGACCGCGCCGTGGCCGCGGCGCTGATCGCCGTCGACTGACGTGACCGATACAGCTGACATCGTCATGGAGACGGTGCGCGCCGGCGACCATGACCGCTATGTCAGCGCACTCTATGCACCGGCCAACAAGCGCGCGGCGCTGTTTTCGCTTTACGCCTTCAATGCCGAGATTGCGTCTGTCCGAGACCGCATCCACGAGGCATTGCCGGGCGAAGTGAGGCTGCAATGGTGGCGCGATGTCATCGCTGCTGAAGCCGCAGCCACAGGCAACCCGCTCGCCGATGCGCTGAAGGCGACGATTTCTGCCCATGGCCTGCCCAAAACTGCCTTCGACAACATGCTCGAGGCCCGCATCTTCGACCTCTATGACGATCCGATGCCGTCGCGCACCGATCTCGAGGGATATTGCGGCGAGACGGCGGCCGCGCTGATCCAGCTGGCGGCGATGGTGCTCGATCCCAATCAGGCGCCGCGCTTTGCCGAACTGGCGGGCAGGGCCGGCTGCGCCCAGGCGATGACCGGCCTGTTGCTGCTGTTGCCGCTGCATCGCCGACGCGGGCAATGCTTCGTGCCGGCGGATATCCTTGCAGCGGCCGGCTCGGCGCCGGAGGAGTTCGTCAGCGGCGACGGCGGCCCCGGCGCTCAGCGCGCGGTGGCTGCGATGATTGCATTGGCGCAGGAGCATCTCCGCGCTTTCGAGCAAGGGGCGTCCGCACTTCCGGAAACGCTGCGTCCGGCGTTCCTGCCGCTGGCGCTGACCAGCGCCTATCTCGGCAAGATGGCCAATGGCCGCTCGCCGCTTGGTGGCGCAGCCCGGCTTTCGGCTCTGCGCCGGCATTGGCTGTTGCTCAGGCGCGCAACGCGGGGTTGGCCAGCGAGTTAACGTAAACGTCAATCGCGTTAGGACTCTGAGACTTGGCTATTCAGCAGCTTCCGATGTTTGCGCCGGCAGCCCTAGCCACTCCCGACAATCTGCCCGCGCGCGTGAGGTGATCGCGTGGCGCTTGGCCACCGTCTTGTCCTTGCCGCGCAGGCGTTTGCCTTCGGTCTTCGGTGCTTCCACCGGCGGGAACAGGCCGAAATTGACGTTCATCGGCTGGAACGAGCGTTTGCCCGGCTCGTCGTCGGAAACGATGTGGCCGCCGGTGATGTGGTTGAGCAAGGCGCCGAAGGCGGTGGTGAGCGGTGGCAGCGATGGCCCGTGGCCGAGCCGCTCGGCGGCGGCGAAGCGGCCGGCGAGCAGGCCGATCGCCGCGCTCTCGACATAGCCCTCGCAGCCGGTGATCTGGCCGGCAAAGCGCAGGCCCGGCCGCGACTTCAGCTGCAGCGAGGCGTCTAGCAAGGTCGGCGAATTGATGTAGGTGTTGCGGTGCAGGCCGCCGAGACGGGCGAACTCGGCGTTTTCCAGACCCGGAATGGTGCGGAACACGCGCACCTGCTCGGCATGCTTCAGCTTGGTCTGGAAACCGACCATGTTGTAGAGCGTGCCCAGCGCATTGTCCTGACGCAGCTGCACCACGGCATAGGCTTTTACCGTCGGATTGTGGGCATTGGTCAGCCCCATCGGCTTCATCGGCCCGTAGCGCAGCGTCTCGACGCCGCGCTCGGCCATGATCTCGATCGGCAAGCAGCCGTCGAAATAGGGCGTGCCTTCCCACTGCTTGAATTCGGTCTTCTGGCCGTCGACCAGCGCCTGTACGAAGGCGAGATACTGGTCCTTGTCCATCGGGCAGTTGATGTAGTCCTTGCCGGTGCCGCCGGGCCCAACCTTGTCGTAGCGCGACTGGAACCAGCAAATGTCCATGTCGATCGTGTCGAAATGGATGATCGGGGCAATCGCGTCGAAGAAGGCCAGCGCGTCGGCGCCGGTTGCCTCGGCGATCGACTGGGCGAGCGACGGCGCGGTCAACGGGCCGGTGGCGATGATCGCCTGGTCCCATTCCGCCGGCGGCAAGCCCGGCACTTCCTCCCGCTCGATGGTGATCAGCGGGTGCGCTTCGAGCCTTTTCGTCACCGCGTCGGAGAAGCCGTCGCGATCGACGGCCAGCGCGCCGCCGGCCGGCACCTGGTTGGCGTCGCCGGCGCTCATGATCAGCGAGCCGGCCAGCCGCATTTCGGCATGCAGCAGGCCGACGGCGTTGTTCTCGGCATCGTCGGAGCGGAAGGAATTGGAACAAACGAGTTCGGCCAGACCGTCGGTCTTGTGCGCATCGGTGCCGCGCACCGGCCGCATCTCATGCAAAATGACGGGAACGCCGGCCTGCGCTGCCTGCCAGGCGGCTTCGGAGCCGGCGAGGCCGCCGCCGACGATGTGGATTGGATTTTTGCTCATGAGCGCCGGAATAATCGCTTGGCGCGCCGTTTGCAATTGGCCGGTGCGAGCGTGGGTCATTGTCGTGCAACGACGGAGCTCGACTTTCTTATGTCCGCAGCGACGGTCTGATGGCGGCGTAAAGCGCCTCGATCGACTGCATGCGCAATTGAAAAGCCTGCCCAAAAACAACAACACCCGCCGCGGGAGGAGGTGCGGCGGGTGTCGTTTTTGGGGCCGATCCTCGGGAGGAGGTGGGGATCGGCCGTATTCGCCATCGCCGGGGAGGAGGTCGGCTTTGACGAAATTCTTTTCGCCGGATCGAGGGAGGCGAAATCCCTGGAAGACGAACTGCGTTCACTTTGAAGACGAACTAGCGTTCGCTTCGGAAAGACGAACTGCGTTCGCTTTGGAAACAGCGCCCGCCGCGGGAGGAGGTGCGGCGGGCGCCGTTTTGGTGGTCAACCCTCGGGAGGAGGTGAAGGCTGACCGTATCCGTCAGGGTCGGGGAGGAGGTCGACCCTGGCGAAATTCTGGTTAGATCGTCGCCCTGCGGGCGATGATCTTGATCTCGTCACGGACGATGCCGAGATCATGGAGCTGACGGTTCGAAAGGCGACCCAGCTCGGTAACGGTGTCGCGGTAAACGCGCCAGTTACGATAGTTGCGGATCAGGTTCATTGTCGTTCTCTTTTTCAAAACTGGTTCGGACCATTTGCGATCCGAAGAGGATTAGACCGCCTTGCGGGCGACGTAGTGGATGTCGCTGCGGCTGATGCCGAGGTCGGTCAGTTCACGGTTCGAAAGGCGGCTCAGCTCGGAGACGGTGTCCCGGTAGCGGCGCCAGTTGCGGTAGTTGCGGATCAGGTTCATGGTAGTGCTCGTTTCGTCTTTCTTCGGATCATTCCGTTTGTGTACGAACAGTAAATAGGCTGGGTAATATCGATTTAAAAGTGCTGTTGGCGCATGGCAGCAATGCAAATTGTGCAATGCAACATTAACGCGCGTTCACGGCTTCGTCATGAAGAGACCCGAATCGGAAAATGACGTTGCGTCAACGATTTGAGCGGATCGGCTGTCAGAAAGACCAAGCTGGGGGAGAAGCGACATGGCGAGTTATTCGTCACGGGCGAGGGCCGATATCGGGCGGTGGCTGCAGGCCGGCCTGATCGACGCGAAGACGGCCGATGCGCTTAAGTGCGACATCGACGCAAACGAGCGCAAATCGCTGAGCTTCGGCACTATATTGGCCATGATGGCAGCGCTGCTGTTCGGCGCCGCGATCCTGCTCTTCGTCGCCGCGAACTGGGACGCCATCCCGCGGCTGGTGCGGGTCGCGGCACTGTTTGCCGTCATTCTCGCCGGCTATGTCGGCGGCGCTGTCTTGAAGATGCACGACCATGCGGCGATCGGCGAGGCGTTGTGGATCGTGGCCGCCGCGGCCTTCGGCGGATCGATCGCGCTGATCGGCCAGATGTACCATCTCACGGGCGACGAGGCCTCGGCCATCGTCACCTGGGGCATCGGCACGGCACTTGCCGCGGTGGCGTTGCGCTCGAACCCGCTGACGGTCGCTGCCGTCGGCATATCCATTGCCTGGCTGTTCGTGCGCGCGTTCGACTTTTATGACCGCCCCGTATTTCCGGATTTCTTCGTCGTGATGGCGCCGGTGCTTTTTGTCGTCTCATTCTGGACGCGTAGCCAGCCGGCACGCCACTTGATCATTCTCTCGGTCATTTTCTATATCGCGGTGCGCGGCCTGGACCAGAACACGCTCGCCCTGGCTATTCCTCTCGTCGTGGTGTCGGCGCTGCTGTTTGCGGTTTCGATCTTCGCCGCAGGGCCGGCCGACCGGATCTTGCAGCTCGGCGGGCGGTTGCCTTTGCACGCCTTGATCGGCTTTCTCACCGGGCTGGCGATGATGCAGATCGAACTGGGCGATGACAACGCCTTCAGCAACGGCTTTGCCATTGCGTCGGTCATCGCGCTGGCCGGCATTGCCGCGGCGATCATGCTGGGCGGGCGCGAGAGCAGGGGGCTGCGCTGGGTTGCCTATGCCGGCTTTGCCTTCGAGCTCGCCATTATCTACGTCGTGACCTTGCAGACGATGCTCGGCACGGCCGGCTTCTTCCTGGCTGCCGCGGTGCTTTTCGGCACCCTGGCTCTCGTCATCATCCGTGTGGAAAAACGCATGAAGGCCCCGGAAGGAGCGGCAGCATGATGTCGGGAAAGAAACTTGTCATCTCGGCGCTGGTCCTGGCGCTCGTCCAGATCGGCTTCCTGAGCTGGATCATCGCCGGCCGCGCGGCGATCCTGCGCAACGGCAAGGAGGTCTTGCTGAAAGTCGAGCCGGTCGATCCGCGCGATCTGCTGCGCGGCGACTATATTATCCTCGGCTATGAAATATCGCGCTTGCCGGTGAAGCTGATCGCCAACATCCCGGCCGGCCAGCTCGTGAGCGAGAACACGCCGATCGTGGTCCGGCTGAAGCCGGGCGCCGACGGCTATTGGCATGCGACCACGGCCTGGTTCGGCAGGGCTCCGACGCCGGCGACCGCCGATGAAGCCGATATTGTCGGCCAGGTCGCGCCGGGCTGGACGCTTGATCCTGAATCCACGATCGCACCGCAATACGGCATCGACCGCTTCTACCTACCTGAGGGCCAGGGCATGGCGATCCAGAACGACATGCGGGTGCGGCCATTCGGCGTGCGCGTCGCGCTCGCCGCCAGTGGCCAGGCGCAGATCAAGGGGCTGATGGACGGCGACAAGACATTGTTTGAGGAACCGCTCTACTAGAAGACATTACCCAGGGCATGGATTTCGGCAACGATCGATCGCTCCGCCCTCATGCAAACCAGACGGGCGAAGACAATGCCGATTACGGTGACGACGCGCGAAGATATCAATCTCCATGCCGTTTTGCGCGTCGCCTGGAGAAACGACACGGTCGAAATCGGCGACAAGGCCTTGCAACGCATTGCCGAATGCCGCGCCTCGTTCCTGAAACTCATTGAGTCCGATCCGCCGCCGGTCATCTACGGCGTCACCACCGCCATGGGCGAGCTGGCAAGCCGCAAGCTCGAACTTGACGAGCGCGACCGCCATGCGCGCATCAAGGCTTTTGCCGCCGCCACATCCTTCGGGGAGCCGTTGCCCGAGCGCGTGGTCAGGGCGATCGTGCTGGCACGGCTGACCAATTTCATCGAAGGCAATGCCGCCACCACGCCGGTCATCGCGCTAGCCGTTGCGGCGATGCTCGACGGTGGACCGATGCCGGTGGTGTCGTCGCAGGGGCAGGGCGGCGCCGGCGAGATCCTGGCGCTCTATCCGCTGTTTGCCGCGCTTACCGCTGGCCTGGAGCTCGAAGTGAAGGAGCGGGGCTCGCTGATCAACGGCTCGCCCTGCGCTGCCGCCCTTGTGGCGGACGCAGCACTTGCCGCACGCCGTCGCGTCGCGATGGCGCACAAGGTGTTTGCGCTGTCGATCGAAGCCTTTCGTGCGCCGCTCGAGCATTATGATGCCGCGCTCGACGGGCTGTGGGGCGACGCGCACGAAGCGGCCGCCTTGCAAGGGTTGCGGCAATACCTGGTTGGCGCCGGCGACGGCCGGCGCAACTATCAGGCGCCGGTCAGCTACCGCATCATGCCGCGCGTGCTCGGCCATGCGCATCGGGCGCTGGCGGGCGCCGAGCAGGCGGCGACCGTGTCGCTGGCCTCGATCTCGGACAATCCGGTCTATATCCCGCCCGACGATGCGCATCCGCTGGGACGCTGCATCTCCACCGGCGGCTACCACAATGCCATGGCGACACCGGCATTGGACGATCTGGCGGCGATCTGGGCCGATCTCTGCCTGCTTTGCGACCGCCACGCCTCAAAGCTGCTGAACGGCAAGGTGTCGCTGCTGCCCGATCTGTTGATGACCGGGCGGCATTGGGCCGACAGCGATGGCCATGGCAATGTCGGCTATGTCCCGATGGCGATCACCGGCTATCTCGAACAGGCCAAGCTCGCGGCGCAGCGCACCTTCATTCCGGGCACCGAATCGGCCGGCGCCGGCCAGGACGACGTCGCCACCACCGCATTCTTCGCCTGGACCAAGGAAGCGACGGCCGGCCGCTGCCTCGATGCGGCAATGGCGATGCTGGCGATGATCGCCTCGCAGGCCCTGTACGTGACTGAACGCGCCGCGCCGCCGGCATTGCAGGATTTTGTGGCGGATATCAGGAAGATCGTGCCGCCGGTCGACGCCGACCGGGTGCTGGGGCCGGAGCTGGCGAAATTGGCGGAGTGGTTTACCGGTCAAGTGTTTGAAGTGTAGGCCGTCGCCGCCAGTCCTCCTACGCCACGGCTTCGGAGGACACCCTTCGCTTTATCAAGGTAGTGTGCTGAGAGTTCTGCAAATTCGCTGAGAGGGGGCGGTCATGGCAGGCTGGTGATTGTTCACGTCACCTGATTCCCGCGAAGGAACGCC